>JAFSPF010000041.1 GCA_017443065.1 Lachnospiraceae bacterium | reverse complement strand
CTGTACCTCCCCTATATATGGTAGATGCTTTATATATAATATACAACATATACAACATTATGTCAAGAGAAATTTGACAAAAAAATACCGCCGTTAAGCGGTTTTCAGGTCATAGGCTTTCATTTAACTGTCAAACTCCCGTGCATTGAATCACTTTGCGCTTTTCGGTAAACTAATCCTGTATGATTCGTGATATGCGGTGAAGTGACGCGTTTTTTTACCGGAGGGGAAAAGTTGTATGTTGTTCGGACGCGTCCCTGACCGCAAAGAGAAAAGGAGGTTGTTATGATTACATTCTTACTCTGCTGTGTCATTATTGTAGGCGGCTACTTCACCTACAGTAAGCTGGTGGAGAACATCTTCGGGCCCGATGACCGTGAGACCCCGGCCGTCGCGATCAATGACGGTGTTGACTACGTCGTCATGCCCCAGTGGAAGATGTTCATGATCCAGCTCCTCAACATCGCAGGCCTTGGCCCGATCAACGGCGCTCTGGGCGGTGCGTTCTGGGGACCTGCCGTGTACCTCTGGATCACCTTCGGAACGGTGTTCGCAGGCTGTGTACATGACTACTTCTCGGGTATGTTGTCCGAGCGTAACAACGGTGCTTCCATCTCCGAGGTTATCAACACTTACCTCGGCAAGGGCATGGGTAACGTCATGCGTGCGTTCTCCGTCGTCCTGCTGATCATGGTCGGTACCGTGTTCGCGGTGGGCCCGGCGGGCCTTCTGCGCGTGCTTCTCACCAGAAACGGTGCGGACGGCAGCGCGTTCTACACGCAGTCCATGTTCTGGCTGATCATCATCCTGGTGTACTACTTCATCTCCACCTTTGTCCCGATCGACAAGGTGATCGGCCGCATCTATCCGGTGTTCGGTATCTGCCTGATCGTCATGGCGGTCGGCGTCGGTATCGGCATCCTTCGCCTGAACGGTGCGGATGCTGCCACAATGGCAGAATACTATCCGTCTCTGGCGGAGCAGGGCTATTCCGCAGAGGGCGTGACCTTCGTGATGCCGGAGCTCTGGGATAACTTCACCAACCTGCATCCGAAGGGAACACCGATCTGGTCGACGATGTTCATCACCGTCGCCTGCGGTGCGCTTTCCGGTTTCCATGCCACACAGTCCCCGATGATGGCGCGCTGCTTAAAGAGTGAGCGTCAGGGCCGCTTTGTCTTCTCCGGTGCGATGACCGCCGAAGGTATCATCGCCATGGTATGGGGCGCTGCGGGCTGCACCTTCTTCGGTTCGACCGGCATGAACGCTTTCCTGGCGGATACGTCCAACGCTGCTGCCGGTGCCATCGGTGCCGGTAACGGAACCACGGTTTACAACGTCTCCGTGCTGACGATGGGCGGCTTCGGTGCCATCATCGCGATGCTCGGCGTTATCGCCTGCCCGATCACCTCCGGTGACACGGCCTTCCGTTCCGCGCGTCTGACCTTGGCTGACTGGTTCAAGGTTGACCAGGGCAACCTGGGCAAGCGCCTGTCGCTGACGATCCCGGTTCTGGGCGTCGGTGCTTTCCTTGGTATCGGTAACTCCCTCGGCTTCATCAACTACGACGTGATCTGGAGATACTTCTCCTGGACGAACCAGACCCTGGCCATGATCGTCCTCTGGGCGGCTGCCATGTATCTGGCGAAAGAGAAGAAGAACTTCTGGGTCTGCGCACTGCCCGCCACCTTCATGAGCGCGGTGTCCATCACCTATTTCTGCATGGCAGGTGAGACGCTCGGCATGATCGAGTTCTTCAAGGGCAACACGGCGGTTGCGTATCCGGCCGGTATCATCGCCGCAGCGCTGTTCTTCGGTCTCTTCTGGTGGAAGAGCGGCAAGTACCGCAACGCGGAAGCAACGGCATAAGAGAGCCACACAGGTTCATATTGTGTGTCAATCACGGCGGAAGGAGGCTTCTCCTTCCGCCGTTTTTCAAAGAGAAAAGATTTGTCCCGGATGACGACAGGGGCAGGATCGTGTTATAATAATGAGATATATTATCGGGAATACTTTATGAGAGGGAAGAAGCAATGCCAACCGTGAAGCTGGGACAGACGGCGCTGCCGCCGGATGTCGTCAAAATGGATAAAAAGACTGCGCTGCGCGTAGGACCGTGCGCGATCGGAGAGCACGCGCTCTTCGTCAACAGTTTCTATATAAAGCGCTTTTATTATGTGGTTTACAGCGATATCTCCCGCGTCTATAAGCGTGTCGCCATGTCAAAGGGCGGCTATACCGGCAAGGGCGTTTTCGGCACGATGGCCTATCTGATCGTGCAGTTCAAGGACGGCACGGAGAAGAAGTGCAATTTTAAGCATGAGGATGAGGTGGACCTGCTCCTCGGACAGATGGAAAAGGATCACCCGGAGATCCCGATACACTCCGCGGCCGCGGAACGCCGCCTGAAGGAGGCGGAGGAAAAGGAGCGCGCGGAATATCTGAAGGAGCTTTCCCCGGAGGCGGAGGCATCCGTAAAGGAGCTGGAGCAGGCCAAGAGCCTGTTGAAGATGCGTCCGGGACTGACGGAGGCGCTTTCCAATTCCGCAAGGAGAAAGCGCGCGTCCGACATGACAAATCCCTTCTATATCTGGGTTGCGGTGATCATTTTCGCGGCCGGCATCATCGTCGGCGTGCTGGGACTGATCCTGTATTTTGTGGTCCAGATGAAGGGCGCCATCTTCATGGTGCTGGGCGGCTTTGTCTTCATGCTCTTTATGATGAGCTCCCGCGTGCTGCCGACAAAGGAACGCAACAAGGCGGCCGTGCAGAAGGAGTGGGACGATGCCGTGCATTCCATGCAGATTTTCCTTGCGGACGAAAAGGACTTCCCGCTGCCGCCGCAATACGCGCATCCCGTCGTCGTGGACCGCATGATCCGCGCGATCAAAAAAGGAAAGGCCGTGACGGTGGAGGAATCCCTTGCATACGTCAAGGAAGAGCTGAAGGGACTGAACAAAACCGTCGAGGTTTCGCAGAAGGAGTATGACGAGGTGACAACGGTGAAGCCGATGTTCCTGCTGTGTGATTATCAGTAGATAAGGACAGTGTATGTTGAGTTTCTTGCTCTGCTGTATCGTGATTGTCGCGGGGTATTTTACCTACAGCAGACTGGTCGAAAAAATCTTTGCGCCGGATGACAGGGAGACGCCTGCCGTAATCATCAACGACGGTGTGGATTACGTCGTGCTGCCGCAGTGGAAGATGTTCATGATACAGCTTTTGAACATCGCAGGCTTAGGTCCCATCAACGGCGCCCTGTCCGGTGCCTTCTGGGGGCCGGCGGTCTATCTCTGGATCACCCTCGGAACGGTCTTTGCGGGCTGCGTGCATGATTATTTCTCCGGCATGCTGTCGGAGCGGAACAAGGGCGCATCCATCTCCGAGATCGTGACGATTTACCTCGGCAAGGGGATGGGCACGGTGATGCGGGTGTTTGCGGTCGTTCTGCTGACCATGATCGGCACGGTCTTTGCCACGGGCCCCGCGGAGCTGATCACGACGCTCATCACCAACAACGGCGCCAATGAAGCGGCGGTGTATGCCTTTTACGGGCAGGGAATTTTCTGGGCGGTCATCATCATCAGTTATTATTTCATCTCCACCTTTGTTTCCATAGAGAAAATCATCGGGCGCATCTATCCGGTCTTTGGGGTGTGCCTGATTTTTATGGCGGTCGGTGCGGGGATCGGCCTGATCCGCTTAAACGGCACTTCTGCGGAAGTGATGACCACGCTTTACGGCGCGGAGCTGAACAATTACGTCGGAACGCCGCTGGCGGAACAGACCTTCCGGATGCCGGAAATCTGGCATCATTTTGAGAGCATTTATCCCGCCAACGCGCAGGGCACCTCCGTGCCGATGTGGTCCACCATGTTCATCACGGTGGCCTGCGGCGCGATCTCCGGCTTCCATGCCACGCAGTCGCCGATGATGGCGCGCTGCTTAAAGTCAGAGCGGCAGGGGCGCTTCGTTTTCTCCGGGGCCATGACGGCGGAGGGTATCATCGCCATGATCTGGGCGGCGGCCGGCTGCACCTTCTTCGGTTCCGTGGGTCTCCACGGCGGCAACGGCGTGATCCTCGGCATGGGCAATACCGTGACGGTGTATAACATCTGCAAACTGTCCCTCGGCAATGTCATCGGCGTCGCGGTGGCGATGCTGGGTGTCGTGGCCTGTCCGATCACCTCCGGCGACACGGCCTTCCGTTCCGCGCGTCTCACGCTTGCGGACTGGTTCAAGATTGACCAGGGCAAGGCGAGAAACCGTCTGCTGCTGACGGTGCCGGTGCTCGGTGTCGGCGCCGTGTTATGCTTCGGTAACATGCTCAAATACGATCTCACGGAAGTGGTGAACGGCGTGGAGATCACGCGCAAGGTGTCTTATATTGATTATCAGGTCATCTGGCGTTATTTCTCCTGGTCGAACCAGACGCTGGCCATGATCGTGCTCTGGGCGGCGGCGATGTACCTGGCCAAGGAGCGGAAGAATTACTGGATCTGCGTCCTGCCCGCCATGTTTATGAGCGCGGTGTCCGTCACCTACTTTGTGCAGTCCAATGAGGGGCTGGGAATGTTTCTGAATACCTATGTGCCCGGCGCTGCGGCCAAGACCGACGCGACGGTGGTGCGGTTTGCGACACATATTTCCTATCCGGCGGGGATCGTGGCATCTGTTTTGTTCTTCATACTCTTTATGTGGCGGAGTGCGAAGTACAGGAGAAGGGTAAAGGCCGCGGCATAGGTTTTTGGTTTTAAGCGGTAAGGAGAGATCATGGATATCCTGGGTTTTTTGAAGGACGAGGGCATTGACGCGCAGATCATTGCGGGGGTGGAGGCCTACCGTGCGGAGCATCCCGTCACGGATGCGGAGCTTGCGGAACGCGTCCCGCAGCCGGAATACCTTTATTACGGGAAAGAGGTCTGGGAAAAGGCGCTGGCGGCGCTGCTCGCGGGGGAAAACCTCCTGCTGACGGGACCGAAGGCCACCGGCAAGAACGTGCTCGCGGAGAATCTGTCCTATGTATTCGGACGCCCGGAGTGGAACGTTTCCTTTCATATCAGCACGGAGGCCAGCTTCTTAATCGGCGCGGACACCTATGACGGCGATAAGGTCATCTTCCGGCCGGGGCCGATCTACCTCACGGCGGAGCACGGCGGCTTTGTGGTGCTGGATGAGATCAATATGGCGCGCAACGAGGCGCTGGCGGTGCTGCATTCGGCGCTGGATTTCCGGCAGATCATTGACGTGCCGGGCTACCGCAAGGTGAAGGTGCATCCCGCGGCGCGCTTTATTGCGACGATGAACTACGGCTATGCCGGGACGCGTGACCTGAACGCGGCGCTCGCTTCCCGTTTTGCGGTTCTGAACATGCCGGTCGTGGGCGAAGAGGACCTGAAAAAGCTCATCACGAACCGCTTCCCGAAGATCAACACACAGATCTGCGACCAGTTCATGAAGCTCTTTTACGAGCTGGAGAAAAAAGCGGCGCACGCGGACATCTCCGACCGGGCGGTGGATCTGCGCGGCCTTCTGGATGCGCTGCGCCTGATCGAAAAGGGCTTAACGAGCGGCGCGGCACTGGATATGTGCATCATTAACAAAACCTTTGATCCCTTTGAGCAAAACCTCGTGCGCGATGTCGTGAACGCCAGGATTCCCGCAGATCTCACGGCGGCGCATGTGTTTACCGCATAACGCATAAGAAATGAAAGCAAAAAGGATCGGAAGTGAACAGCGCCGCGCGATGAACCAGATCTGGAACGCGGCGGGACGGTATGATTTCGACGCACCCTTTATGGCCTTCCGGCCGGACGGCAGTGCGGACTTTTATTTTAATACGGTGATCGGACTGACGGAAAAATGGCTGGACGCGGACGCGCTCCGGACTTTTTTTGCTTCCTACGCGCATTCCCCGAGGGCGGAGCACTATGACACCCTGCTCTGGCTGGGGATCGAGCACTGTCTGTATGAAAAAGAAATCGCGGAACGGCCGATGCTGGCCGCGCTTCGCCGCGCCTATGCGGAGAACTTCTTCCTGCAGGAGCAGACTCTCTCCCGTCAGGAGATGATGGCGCAGATGCCGAAGGTCTACGAACAGCAGCAGATCCGCTGGGGAGAGGTGCTGGAAAGGCCGGTACGGGCGGGCGGCAGCGCCGCGAAGCTCGCGGAGGCGCTGCGGATTCCGGGAAGCGTCGAAACCAAGGAGCTGATCGACCGGCTGAAGCTGATTCTGGTGGACTACTTCCGCTTCCGGGGCTTCCGCCTGACGGAGCACGACGGCATCCCGATCAGCGCCCAGCTGGGATCGCTTTTGCGCAATGTCATGCGCAGGGATTCCAAACAGCATGATTCGCTGATGGTGCGCGGTGTGGGCACGTCTTCGGACGAGCGGGCGCCCTTCGGCAGCACAAGACAGCTGGCAAGAAGCGAGGAGGATGAGGATTATATCCGCAACTGCTTCGGCGGCTGCATTTATGATGCGTCCCAGATGCAGCTTCTGGAAAACGCACTTTGCACGGATGCGCATGAGGAATGCCGTCTCTGGTACGCGAAGGCGGAACCGGACCCGGTGCCGGAGGAGCTTTTGCATAAGGAGGCAAAGCAGCTGGCCGCGGACATCAAAAAACAGCACGCACGCAACGTCGCCTTTTACAACAAGTCCGCGGTGCTGATCGCCGCGGGGATCCGTGCGCTTTCCGCACAGCTGGATGCCATCCTTTCCACCTATCTGCAGCCCCTGCCGGAGCGGAGCCGTGCGGGGGATCTCACGGCGTCCAAGGCCTATCGTCTGAAGCTGCTGCATGATCCCTATGTCTTTACGCGCCCCGGCGATGAGGTGGAAAACAATCTCTCGGTGGACATTCTGCTGGACGCCTCCTCCTCCCGTGCCTCCGCGCAGGAGATCATCGCTGCGCAGGCCTATATCCTGGCGAGAAGCCTCATCCGCTGTCACGTGCCGGTGCAGGTGGAGGCCTTCCGCTCCGTCAAGGGCTTTACCGTGACACAGGTCTTAAAGTCCTATACCGAAACGGATGTGAACAAGATCTTCCGCTATTACGCCGCGGGCTGGAACCGCGACGGCCTGGCGGTGCGCGCCGTGGAAAAGCTCACGGAAAAGGGCGGGGAAAAGAAGCTGCTGCTTGTCTTAACGGATGCCCACCCGAACGACTCCCAGAAGATGCCGGCGGAGGAAGGGAGCATTTTCACGCGCGAATACGACGGCACAGCCGCCGTGGACGATACGATCGAGGCCGTCAAGGAGCTGCGCGAAAAGGGCTTTATGGTCGGCGCGATCTTCACCGGCAAAACCTCTTACCTGGAAAATCTCCATGCCATCTACGGCAAATATTATGTCCGCATCCGCAAAACGGAGCAGCTGGCTGTCGGCGCGGGGACGCTACTGACGCAGATGCTGCGCGAACTGCGGAACTGAAAAAATTGTGATATAATATTTTTTGTATGTTGTATCTCATTTTTTTTCATAAGGAGGAAAATATGAAAAAGAGAATTGTGTCAGTGGTAACGGCGCTTGCCATGGCAAGCATGCTGGCGGCCTGCGGCTCTTCTTCGGGCGGGGCTGCGACGACGACTGCGGGCGGCGAGGCGAGCACCGCGGCGGCGACGACGGAAGCGGCTACCGGCGAAGCAAGCACGGCTGCGGAGACGCCTGCTGGCGGCGAAGCCTCCGGAGAGGCTGTCACCTTAAAGGTCTGGGGACCGCAGGAGGAGCAGGCACTGCTGCAGGAGATGACGGAGTCCTTCAAGGCGCAGTATCCGGACAAGAACTTCGCGATCGAGCTGGGCGTGGTGTCCGAGGCGGATGCGTATGCGCGTTATTCGGAGGATCCGGCAGCGGCAGCGGATGTGTTCGCTTTCGCGAACGACCAGCTGCGTGACTTTGTGAACGCGGGCGGTCTGTACGAAGTGGAGCGCGAGGGGGATCTTGCCTACATCAATAACGAGATTAACGCGCTGGCGGTGGATTCCGCTTCGCTCGACGGAAGCATCTGGGCGTATCCGGAGACGGCGGACAACGGTTATTTCCTTTACTATGACAGCTCCGTGTTCACGAAGGAGGATGTGAAGGATCTCGACTCCATGCTCGCAAAGGCGGATGCCGCAGGCAAGAAGATCTTCATGGACGTGAGCAACGGCTGGTATATCGCGTCCTTCTTTATCGGCAACGGCGGTGTGCTGGCGCTTTCCGACAGCGGCGCACAGGAATGCGACTTCAATAACGAAGCAGGTCTTGCCGCGGCGCAAGGCATTCAGACCTTTGTGGAATCCCCGGCCTTCCTGACCGGCGATGACGCGATCCTGATCTCCGGGATCCAGGACGGCTCCATTGCGGCCGGTGTTTCCGGCACCTGGAACGCGGAGGCCATCTCCGAGGCGCTCGGTGACAATTACGCGGCGACAAAGCTGCCGGAGTACACGACGGGTGACGGCAACAAGGTGCAGATGTCTTCCTTTGGCGGCACGAAGCTGGTCGGCGTCAACTCCCAGTCCGCACATCCCGCGGAGGCCATGGATCTTGCGATGTGGCTGACGAATGAGGAAAACCAGGTGAAGCGCTTCGAGGCCAGACAGATCGGACCGGCCAACATCAAGGCTGCGGATTCCGATGCGGTCAGGGCGAATATCGCGCTGGCGGCACTGGCGGAGCAGTCTCTGTATGCCGTCTCCCAGAAGGATGTCGGCGGCAATTACTGGACACCGGCGGAAGCCTTCGGCACGGCGCTGGAGAACGGCGAGGCCACGGACCTGCAGCAGATGCTGGATGACATGGTCTCGCAGATTACACAGTAAGTATGGATTAGACGCCAGGGGCGAAAGTCTGCCTGCACTCATGCTTGCATGGGTTGCAGGCAGACCTTATGCCCCGAGCAATCCGTGGGCGTCGTGAAGACCGGGAGGCGACGGCATGGCGGCGAGGCTGTCTTCGTTTTTCAGGGGAATCGGCAAGGGATTCCGGCATTTTTTCATGTATTTCATACAGGGCGATCTGCCGACAAAGCTGTCCTACCTCATCATGGGGGCGGGCTGTTTTCTGCGCGGACAGATCGTGAAGGGGCTGCTGTACCTTGCGGTGCAGGCCGGCTACATTCTGTATCTGGTGAATTTCGGCGCGGCCTATGTGGCCAAGCTGGATACCCTGGGTGATGTCACGCAGACCAAGGAGTTTGACCCCGCGCTCGGCTTTTCCGTCATCAAGCCGGGAGACAACTCCATGCTGATCCTGCTCTACGGCGTGTTTTCCCTGCTGCTGGGCGTGGTGGTTCTGGTGCTGTACCTGCGCAACATCAAAGAAGCGTGGGAAAACCAGCAGACGATTGCCTCCGGCGGCCGGCTGCCGGGCCTCCGTGATGATGTGCGGGAGCTCTTCAACAGACGCTTTCATGTGACGGTGCTTTCCGTTCCGACGGTGCTGACCATTCTTTTTACCGTGGTGCCGCTGATCTTCATGATCCTGATGGCCTTTACGAATTACAACCGCGAGCACCAGCCGCCGGGCAACCTGTTTACCTGGGTCGGCACGGAGAATTTTTCCCAGGCGCTCTGGGGCAATCCCTTATGGTCACGCACCTTCCTGAAGCTCTTCCTCTGGACCATGGTCTGGGCATTTTTTGCGACCTTCCTGAATTATATCTTCGGCATCCTGCTGGCGCTTCTGATCAACCAGAAGGGCGTGAAGGGAAAGAAGTTCTGGCGCACGGTGTTTATCACGACGGTGGCCGTGCCGCAGTTTGTTTCCCTCCTTCTGATTTCAAAGTTCCTGCATGACCAGGGGGCGCTGAACAACATCCTGCAGAACTTAGGGATTATCGATTCGCCCATGCCCTTTCTCTCCAACGGGACGGTGGCGAAGGTCACGGTCATCATCGTCAATCTCTGGGTGGGTATCCCCTACACGATGCTGATCTCTTCGGGTGTGCTGATGAACATCCCGGAGGATCTGTACGAAGCGTCAAAGATCGACGGCGCTTCAGGCGCAAAGCAGTTTTTCAATATCACGATGCCCTACATGCTGCAGGTGACGACCCCGTATCTCATCACGCAGTTTGTCGGCAACATCAACAATTTCAACGTGATCTATCTGCTGACCGCGGGGGATCCGAAATCCTTAAGCCTTTATCAGGCGGGCGAGACGGATCTGCTCGTGACCTGGCTTTATAAGCTGACGGTCAATGAACAAAACTATGCCTTAGCCAGTACGATCGGCATTTTCATCTTTGTGATCTGCGCGGTGGTGTCACTGCTGACCTATAACCGCTCGAAGGCCGTACAGGAGGAGGACCGCTTCCAGTGAAAAAGAAAGAAAACAGAAATGCCATAGCAACCTATATCGTCCTCGGCATCATGTCCCTGGTATGGCTCTTTCCGATTGTGTGGCTGGTCCTGCAGTCCTTCCGGGAGACGCCGGCCGGTGCCTTTACAAAACATCTTCTGCCGGATACCTATACGGCGGAGAATTACACGAAGCTCTTTACGGATACCACGCTCTTCAACTATCCGCGCTGGTTCCGCAACACGCTGATCGTGGCGATCGCTTCCTGCATTGTCTCCACGGTGATTGTGCTGCTCACGGCTTATGCATTTTCCAGGCTCCGCTTCAAGGCGAGAAAGCCGATGATGAACGTGATCCTTGTGCTCGGCATGTTCCCGGGCTTTATGTCCATGATCGCGATCTATCACATCTTAAAGGCCTTCGGCCTCGTGCAGTCCCTCTTTTCGCTGGTGCTCGTTTATTCCGGCGGTGCGGCGATGGGATATTATGTGGCGAAGGGATTCTTTGACACGATTCCGCGCTCCATCGATGAGGCGGCGCTGATCGACGGCGCCACAAAGAACCAGGTCTTCTGGAAGATTTCGCTGCCGCTTTCAAAGCCCGTCATCATCTACACGGTGCTGCAGAGCTTTATCGCGCCCTGGGTGGACTTTATCTTTGTGTCCGTCATCATGAAGGACAATTACAACAACTATACGATTGCGCTGGGCTTATACCAGATGCTGACGCGGGAAAACATCACAAAGTACTTCACGCAGTTCTGTGCGGGGGCGGTGCTGATCGCCATCCCGATCACGCTGCTCTTCATCTTCATGCAGAAGTATTATGTCGGCGGCGTCACCGCGGGAGGGGCTAAGGGTTGAACACGGTGTACCGCCTGCTGCGGTGGCGTATGCATCCGCTTCGCTCCGGATGCGCCATGCATTCCGCTGAGCCGGAACGCACATCGTTTCACGCAAGGGCGCTCACGATGCGCTCGTCTCAGCTTCATGGCGCATAATCGCGCAGCGGAAAGCATACAGCCACCGCGCGCGGCGGAATCTGCTGTTCAATTCATATGCACACAGAGAAAGTATGATGATATTGGGAAAACAACGAATTGGATTATGGATAATTGTTATGGGAATGATACTTGGCGCATGCAGCACAGATCAGGTGACGACAGAAGAAGCAGCACAGCCCCCTGCGCCTTCCGGCGTGGTCTATGAAATCTTTGTCGGCTCCTTTGCGGACAGCAACGGGGACGGCATCGGGGACCTGAAGGGAATCGAAGGAAAGCTGGATTACCTTACGGATCTCGGCGTGCGTGAGATCTGGCTCACACCGATCCATCCCTCGCCCTCCTATCATCATTATGACGTGATCGATTATCTGGCGGTGGACCCGGCCTTCGGCACGATGGAGGACATGGATGCGCTGTTAAAGGCAATGCATGAAAGGGACATGAAACTCTATCTCGATCTCGTGATCAACCATACCTCCTCGCAGCATCCCTGGACAAAAGAGCATCCGGAGTGGTACGCGGAGAAAAACTTCTTCGGCGCACACATGCCGGAGCTGGATCTGGACAATGCCGAGGTGCGGGAGGAAATCTGGAAGATCGTCGCGTTCTGGCTGGGGAAGGGTGTGGACGGCTTCCGCCTGGACGCGGCACTGCATTATCATGAGGCTGATCACGAACGGAACACCGCCTTTCTTTCCTGGCTGAATGAAAGCGTCAAGGGGATCCGGCCGGATGCCTATATCGTCGCGGAGGTCTGGACGGATTTCTCTTACCTGAAGGGGTATTATGCCTCCGGCGTGGATTCCTTCTTTGACTTCGGCTTATCCGACGCGACGGGAGATATCACAAGCGCCGTCAAAAATAAAAAAGGCGCACTGCTGGCAAGTCGCATGGCCGACCACTGGAAGGCGATTCACGAAAGGAATCCGGAGGGGATCGACGCGGTCTTTTTGTCCAATCACGACCAGGCCAGGAGCGGCGGCTATTTTACCAAACCGGAGCAGACAAGGCTCGCCGTGCAGGTGCTGCTGCTGTCCCCGGGAAAGCCCTTCCTGTATTACGGGGAGGAGCTGGGGATGCGCGGCTCCGGCCGTGACGAAAACAAGCGCATGGCGATGCAATGGGGAGAGGGCGACGACTGCGCCTCCCCCGCGGATTGTGATTATACTTCACAGATCACGGACACGGTAAAAAGTGAAGAGGCGGACAGCACATCCCTCCTGCATCATTACAAGGACCTTCTCCGGCAACGGGCATCCCTCCCCTCCCTGACAAAGCCGAAGAAGGTGGAGGCGGTCGACTTCGGAGACCCGGCCCTCTTCTGCCTGCATGTCACAACACAGGACGGCGAAGAGCTGTACATCATCCACAACTTTTCTGATATGGAGAAGACATACCAACTCCCGGACAGCGACGAACAGCGTATAGAGCCTTATGGTTCAAGCGTGCATTCGCCGCAATAGAGCGAAACGGATACAGTACAACAATCAGGTAAACAAAGCATCGCCGTCGAGAATCACCTGTGCGATATCCGTGTACATGCCGCGTGTTACACCCGTTGCAGAGATGAGCACAATATGGACGGCTTTTCGGGTACCGGTTTCCTGTTGAAAAACGATACGCCGGTGTTGCAGCTTTTCATATTCTTCTTTACTGATCTCATAGACACCGTTTGAAAACTTTGCCTCGCAGAGGTCAATGACATCATCTCTGCGGTCAATCAGGAGGTCTATTTGAACGCCTCCTTCCTTTGCTTTGCTCCGCCAGGAATACGTTTGTGAAATGATGCCGTTGATGCCCAGTGCCGTTTTGATCTGCGGAATATGATTGAAGCATACTGTTTCAAACGCATTTCCGCGCCATGCGTAATAGGCTGGCGTGTCCACAAACTGTCCCCACCCGGATACCTCCTTTCCGCCGCGGAAATACAGGTGAAACAGCATAAAGGGGTCAGTCAGCTGAAAGAAGCTGCCGTTTTTTTTCTTTGAGAAATCATGGTATTTCCTGATAAAGCCGCACTGCTCCAGTTCGGCGAGCACCGTTGTCAGAGGTTCCCCGTCACCGATTTCTTTGTCTGCTGCCAGTTCCGTACGCAGTAATCCCCGACGGCGTGCGGCGAGTGCTTCGATGACCGCCCGGTGCTTTTGTGCATGCCTGAAAAGCGAATCAAGAAGGCGGTCATATTCATAGTGCAGCTGGCCTTGCGGATGCAGGAGCAGTGTGTCGATATTTTGCGCAAGGCTCAGTCTTTTATCCAGGCAGTTCAGATAATGAGGGATTCCGCCAAAAACCATGTAACATTCCAGTATCTGGGATCTGGGAAAAAGAAAACCGTTTGCCGAAAGCATCTGCTCACATTCCGCAAGCGTAAAAGGTTGCAGGTGAAGCTGTCTGGTGACACGGTTGTAAAATCCGCCCGTATCATTCAGCAGATGACGAATGATCCAGGAGGTGGCCGAACCGCATGCGATCAGTAACAGATCGTCCTGCGCCGAGCCGTAGCTGTTCCAGAAATATTCAAATGCGCTTTTGAAGCTGCTGCGTGGCGTATCCATCCAGGGAAGCTCGTCGAGAAATACAATTTTTTTCCCGCTTTTCGGTTCGCGCGGCACATTGTCTCCCGACAGCAAATCCCGCAGTCTTCCAAAGGCCTCGAACCAGTCCGCGGGTCTGCTTTTGACTGTACTTCCGTACCGCCGCAGGCTTTCATGAAAAACCCGCAGCTGTTCAGCGGTTTTTTCACCGGTAACACCGGTTGCATAGAAAGCAAAGTACTCATGAAAAAACTCTCTGATCAGATATGTTTTACCGACACGCCGTCTGCCGTAAACCACCAGAAACTCCGGTCTGCCGGACTCCAGACACTGATTCAGATAATCCTGTTCCTTTTCCCGACCGATCATAGCACCCCCGAAAACCGACCATAATCCTCTAAAACACAAGGAAAAGCATATAGTTTAGATAAATATAAGCGTAATTCACACCGTTTCTCTCTATAATACGGAATGATAACATATTTCGGACGCCTTTTCAAGCTTCTTCCCACGCTATCGTTCCCGCCGGGGATGGCGGAACAGGAGGGAAGTGTGGTAGAATGTCCTTAACACAGCTTTAACCTTTCCATGGTAGTATGACGGAAACACGGAGGCGCACCATGTTTGAGAAGAAAGAGTACATTTTCCGCAAAAAGGACAAGGAAACCTGGCTGCAGATCAAGGCGGCACTGAAGGAGGACGGTATCAAAAAAGGCATCAGCACGGGCCATTTTGACGGCGATACGCTTCCGACCTGCGGCTGCGGCGCGAAGCTTGATCCGCGCAACTACGGCGAAAAGGGCCGCGCGGATCATGACGTGTATTTTGTGAAGGCGACCGAAGCCGTACGGGAGGAAGCGCTTGAATGCATCCGCCGGCACGGTCTGGTGGCCACGGTGGATATGGAGGCGGCTTACGACGCCAAGGAACGATACGAAAAGGCCGGCGCGTTCAACTAAAGGAACGCGTCGCCTCATTTTCTGAGGGCAGGGAAGGTGTATGGATTCATTTAATGCATTCGCGTTACTCACGGGTCTGATCGGCGGACTCGCTTTATTCCTCTATGGCATGAACGTGATGAGCGGTGCGCTCACCAAGACTGCGGGCGGAAAGCTGCAGAGCATCATCACCTCCGTCACGCGCAACCGGTGGCTGGCGTATTTCTTCGGGGTTGTCGTGACAGCGCTCGTACAGTCCTCTTCGGCTTCGACGGTCATGGTGGTGGGCTTAGTCAATGCCGGGCTGATGACGCTGGCGCAGGCGGTCAACATCATCCTCGGTGCCAACCTCGGTACGACCTTTACCGCGTGGCTGCTGTCCCTGAACGCGATCTCTTCGGAGAATTTCTTTATCAACCTGTTGAAACCGACGAGCTTTACCCCCTTCCTCGCGATCATCGGTGTGGCGCTCTACATGTTTTCCAAATCCGAAAAAAAGAAAAACATCGGCACGATCATGCTGGGCTTTTCGGTGCTGATGTTCGGTATGAACATGATGTCGCAGGCGGTGTCACCGTTAAAGGATGTGCAGGCCTTCACGGACACGCTGACGCGCTTCACCAATCCGGTTCTGGGCTTCCTCGTGGGCGTGCTCTTTACGATGATGATCCAGTCCTCCGCCGGTACGATCGGTGTTGTGCAGGCCCTCGCGATGAGTGTCGGCATCAGTTATGCCGTCGCCATCCCCATCGTTGTCGGCGCGGAGGTCGGTACCTGTATCACGGCGATCCTCTCCTCCTTCGGCGCTTCCAGGAACGGCAAGCGCACGGCCGCAATGCACCTCTCCTTTAATGTGATCAAGGCCGTATTGTTTATGGTCATTTTCTATACGTTGAATGCCTTCCTGCATTTCGATCTGCTTACGCGTCCCGCGGGCATGGTCGGTGTGGCGCTGATCCACACGCTGGTGAATCTCGTGGCGACGCCGCTCGCCGTGCCGGTTTCGGGGATCTTTGTCAAGATCGCCTACAAGCTCTTGCCGGTCACGCCCGGGGAGCAGGAGGAGGAGACGCCGTCGCAACGGATTCTTGCGCTGGATGACCGTTTCCTGACCAACTCCGCCTTTGCGGTTTCGCAGGCGCGTCTCGCCGTGATCGATATGGCGCAGATGGCGCGTGACTGCTTCCTGCGTGCCCTCTCCCTGAAAAACGAATATGACGAACAGGCCGTACAGGAGGTGCGGAGGCTGGAAAAGCAGATTGATCATTACGAGGACCAGATCGGCTCTTATCTGGTCAAGCTCAACGCGCATCATCTTTCACCGGCGGATTCCGGAAACGTCTCCATCCTCATGTATTGCATCAACGATTTCGAGAGAATCTCGGACCATGCGCTGAACATTATGCAGACCTATGAGGAGATGCATGAAAAAGACCGTCATTTCGCGGAGCGAACGAACGAGGAGATGGAGCTTCTGGGCAATGCCGTAACGGAAGCCGTGACGATGGCGGTACAGGTCTTCGAAACGCGCGACAAGCAGCTGGCGCGGAAGGTGGAACCCCTCGAAGAGGTGATCGACCGCCTGAACGAGGTCATCAGAGGCCGCCGTCTGGAGCGCCTGCGCCGCGGGCACGGCACGATCGACATGGGCTTTGATGTCTCCGATCTCTGCATGAATTTGGAGCGCATCGCGGACCACGCGTCCAATATTGCGGCCTGCGTCCTGCAGATCGATGACAACGCGATCGGCGCCCACCGCTACCTGGAAATCGTCCGCGCGGAGCACGACGCGCTCTTCAATCGCTACTTCCGGGAATATGCGGAAAAATACGGCTTGAACGCGTATGGTCCGTCTTCCCGGACGGAAGGGGCGGACACGGACGGTGCAGAAGAGAAAGGGAAAAAACCCGGCAAATCCGGACGCGACAGGGAGAAAAAGGAAAAACAGAAAAAGTCCGGGAAGGGAAAGCAAGGCGAAAAGAAAGCAAAGGAAAAAAAGATACGGGAAGAAAAGGATGTATCCGACGCGGGAAAGGAAGCAGCGGAAACGGAAGAGGCGCAGGCATAAGAAAGAGGAAAATCACAGGTGAGAACGCCGTTTGATGACGACGACATTTTCAACGATGATGATATGTTCGATGACGATCCGGATTTCTTTGGGGGTGATCCGGATTTTCTTGACGACGATATTTGGGATGAGCCGGATGTGCCCGATCCCATAGAGGAAGAGATCATCAGAAGAATGGTCCGGGAGTTCGGGGGTGCGGATGTTTTCGGAGACACGGAGGATGAATCCGCCCCGTCCGAAAGACTGAGTGACTTGATCCGGATGCATCCGAAGGAAAGGCAGCAGGATTGGATTGACGATCTCGGGATCCGTCCGCAGGCGGAAAGACTCAAAGAAAAGCAGATCCCCGAATTGATTGCAAACGAATTTCTGATGTCCAGTGTCATGCGGCGCATCCTCCTGGAACGCGGCGTGGCGTATTATGACGCATTCAAAACGGCCTGTGGTGAGACCGGTCATTTTTATCCGGACGTGAAGACGCTGGTTCCCCTGAGAGGCGGTAGTGACCTGCCTTATGTTGTCGCCTATGTGGATGAGACATTTTCTGTCCTCCCGGATGTGCGGGATGCTTTTTTGCGCATGGACAAAGAGGAACTGCGGGAGGATATCCGGCTGTGCGGCATCATACAGGAGCTGCTGCCGGTTCTGCTGGATATCTATGTGATTCTGCCGCTGCCCGTTTTTTATGAAAGTGTCCGGACATACGCCGGGACACAGCGCAGGGATGAGTTGCTGAAACCGCTCTTACTGCAGGCGTTGAAAAGATGGGAGGAGGCATTCCGGCTGGACGGAAACCGGATTGTGCCGGTGGTGGCCGGTAAATCCGGTGTGGTACAGACAGAGGCTTTTTTTTCAGAGGTGGCGGGACGCATACCGTATTGCATGCAGGAATACAGTACGCTGGACAACATTATCCGGCGCGGTTTTCCTGCGGAACGCGAAGCTTACCGCCGCCTGGAAGTATTTCTGAAAGACAGCAAGAATCAGCCGCAGCAGACGACGGATGCCGTTCTGACTGAAATCTATTACATCCTGGTGCGTCATGAAGAACAGTATCCGGAAACAACCCGGGCCGTTTTTGCGGATTACGGCGTGACATTTGAAACAGCGGAATGGAGCCGTGTTGCGGAACTGGTCAAGGATGCGCTCCACGATACGCCTTCGCCGCCCCTGAAGGGATATACGATTCGCCAGGTGACGGAGGATCCGGAATTGCGCAGGAAGTGCAGTATCACGTCTTTCGATGATATGTTTTTTCCGGACGGTGAGGAAGACAGTTTCCCGTATCCGGAGGAGAAAAAGTCACCGGGTTCCCCCGTACAGCCGGAGGAACTCCGTGAACGGAATGCTGCCGTTGTCGTGGACATGAAGGACTATCGAAAAAAAGGAAAGAAAAGGAAAGGAAAGCGGAGATGAAGATTCGCAAGGATTGGACAGATACATTTTCCCCAACCTTCCTTTCTGCCGGAAAGTTGCTTTACGAACACGGGCGTGTCGGCTCTCTGATCACGGCGGGCAAACATCTCATTGCCACGGTGGAGGACGGCTGTGACTTCCGTGCGGATGCCATGATCGAAGAAAACGCTTTCAGGGAGGGCGCATGTACCTGCCTGGAAGGAAACATGTACGGCCGGTGCAGGCATATCGCCGCCCTGCTGTATGCGGCAATCGAAGATAAAGAGAACAGAGAACGCCCGGAAAAACAAGAGAGGAAATCTTCCGGCGCTTTCTCCGGCGCCGCCCTGCGCCTGAAGGAGCTGCGCAAGGAGACGGAAAGACAGCGGCAGGAAGAGCGGAGGGAAGCAGCGGAACGCGGAAATACCGTGCCCAAACCATACCGTTATTTTGATACGGAGAAGATCCTGGAAAGCGTCATTATTCCGCCGGATATCGAAAGGAAAGCGAGGCAATTGCTCCGGGAGGACGGGGTCAGCCGTTTCAGCTTTTCGACCGGGTATCTCAACTATGTTTTTTCGGGCGGTATGATCGGTATTGTACGTGCACAGACCGGAAGGGGCGCGGAAAAACGCCACACGGAAATGCAGCTGAATCCTGATGAAGTGCGATACAGCATGTGCGGTCATGCATCCTGCGGATATGATTACAGCCATAGCAACCGGCTGTGCGAGCACAAAGCGGCGCTGCTGTTCAGAGCCATAGAATATATTGAAAAAAACAATCCAGGCGACGTGACGAGCCGGGGTGCCCAGGCACTGTTACAGGCAATCTCCGGAAGTCCGTCCGCCCGGGCGGAAAACGAGGGTACACTTTCCGGACAGGAGCGGGGAGAGATCCGGGAGGAGCCCCTGACACTTGCACCGCAGCTTGCGGGAAAAGGCGGCAGGTATACAGTCTCTTTTTCTGTCGGAACCGGACGTCTTTATAAAATCAAGGATCTGCGCGAGTTTGTCCAAAAATGCGAAGAAGGCGACTCCATGCAGTTCGGAAAGAATACGACCTTCCGGCTGGGAGAGAACCGCTTTGCGGATGACCGTTCCGGGGAATGGTTTCAGTTTATCCGGGGCGCCATTGCGGAAGAAGACACAAGAGCCTCTTATCTGTCCGGCAGGGAAAAAACGGGCGGCCGTTCCGTCGCAGGTGTCCCCGATGAAATCCGCATCAAAAGCGACATCGCGCTGTTCGGTAATCAGATCGACCAGTTTTATACGCTGGCGGAGGGGGCGTCCATTCCGCTGACAATCACTGCATCCGACTATGACTACCGGCAAAAGGAAAGGAAAACCCTGGTAACAGGAGAGAACAGACCACATACGGTACTGCGCTTAAGAGCGATGAACGGAAAAGGCGGCGTCCTTGCGGGTGTCAGCCTGTCCGGAAGCCTTCCGTCCATGATTTACGGTCAGCAGGCGGATTATTTTATCGAGGATAATTCCCTGAACCGGGTGGACAAATCCTTTGCCAAAGCAATGGAACCTTTGCAGCGCGCGGTGGGATGGGGCGGCGAGGTCATCATCGGAAGAAATCACTTTTCCTTATTTTTCCGCAGGGTGCTGCCGGAGCTGAAGCAATGGGTGGAGGTGGAAGAGCCGGACAAGGAACGGATTGACGCCTGTATTCCGCCGGAGGCTGTCTGCTCCTTCTTTGTGGATTATGACGGTGTCCGCGTCATATTGCAGGCACAGCTACAATACGGTGAAGATTCGTACAATCCCTGCGACGATATTGAGGAAGGCGGCATGGTGGCTGTGCCTGCCCACAGGGACAGGGAAACGGAACTGGAGGTGCATCAGGCCATACATGAATTCTTTCCGCATATGGATTCCGCGGAAGGTCTCTTTTTTTCCGACAGCGGAGAAGATGCCCTGTTCCGCGCAGCCGGGGAGGGTGTGGACAGGCTCCTTGCCTTTGGGGAGGTGCACGCAACAAAAGCCTTCAAAGAGATCGGCATTGTCAGGAATGTGAAATTCCGTATCGGCATTTCCATGTCGGAAGGACTGCTGGAACTGGAACTGCTCGACAGTGATGTGGATCCGGCGGAACTCGCGGCCATGGTTGCGGCGTACAGGAATAAAAAGCAGTACTACCGCCTGAAAAACGGTGTCTATGTCCGGCTGACGGAAAACGCGGGCGAGACGGTGGAAGAACTGTCACAAATGCTGGACACCATGGGGGTCTCCGTTGCGGAATTCGTCAGGGGGAAAACAAAGATTCCCGCGTATCGCGCTTTGTATCTCGACCGGATGCTGGAAGAAGCGGAGGGCGTTTACGCGGAGCGGGACAAAAGGTTCAGGAATCTGATCAAGGAATTCAAAACGATTGAGGATGCGGAGGACGAGCCGCCGCAGGACATCTCCGCCATCATGCGCCAGTACCAGGTCACGGGCTTCCAGTGGATGAAAACGCTTGACCGCAACGGATTCGGCGGGATCCTTGCGGATGACATGGGTCTGGGGAAAACGCTGCAGGCGATCAGCGTCATTGCGTCGGAAAAAGAAAGGAAGCTTGCGGTGGGCGAAAAGACACAGACATCGCTTGTGGTATGTCCGGCTTCGCTCGTCTACAACTGGGGAGAGGAATGTAGCCGTTTTGCACCCAGGCTGAAGGTACTGTTAGTGGTGGGGACTGCGCCGGAGCGGGAAAAACGGATTGCTTCGTACAAACAGTATGATGTACTTGTCACATCATACGATCTGTTAAAGCGCGATATCACACACTATGAAGGAAAGCGCTTCCGTTTCCAGTTCGCGGATGAGGCGCAGTTCATCAAAACACATACCACCGCAGCGGCAAAGTCGGTCAAGCTGATTTCCGCACAGACGCGTTTTGCGCTGACAGGCACGCCGATTGAAAACCGCTTAAGTGAATTGTGGAGCATCATGGACTATCTGATGCCGGGTGTATTGTATACGCATGATCTGTTTGTCCGTGATTTTGAGCACCCGATTCTTAAAGAAAAGGACGGACGCATCCGTGAAAAGCTTTCCAGAATGGTGTCGAGTTTTATT
Organism: Lachnospiraceae bacterium; assembly: GCA_017443065.1. Classification (GTDB taxonomy): domain Bacteria; phylum Bacillota; class Clostridia; order Lachnospirales; family Lachnospiraceae; genus Butyrivibrio. The sequence goes on along the minus strand of JAFSPF010000041.1, from coordinate 927 downwards.
CTGCGGCGTCTCAAAACGGACGTGTTGAAGGATCTTCCGGACAAGCTGGAGGAAGTGCGCTTCTGCGCATTGGAGAACGAACAGAAAAAACTCTACGATGCGCAGGTGATCCGGATGCGGGGCGATATCGAAGGACAGGATGAAGCCCAGGTGAAGCGCAACAAAATAGAGATTCTCGCGGAACTGACCAGGATCCGCAGACTCTGCTGTGATCCTTCTCTTTTGTTTGAAAACTACCGCGGCACAAGCGCCAAGCGGGAGAGCTGCCTGGATCTGATCCGTTCCGCCATGGACGGCGGGCACCGGATGCTGGTTTTCTCCCAGTTTACGACGATGCTGGCGCTGCTGGAGGAGGATCTGAAAAAGGAGAAGATCGCATATTACAAGATCACCGGGCAGACCTCCAAGGAAGAGCGGGCAGCGCAGGTAAGGGCATTCAATACGGATGAAACACCGGTCTTTCTGATTTCCCTGAAAGCCGGCGGAACCGGTCTCAACCTGACGGGAGCGGATACGGTGATTCATTATGACCCCTGGTGGAATGTTGCCGCGCAAAACCAGGCAACCGACCGTGCGCACCGCATCGGACAGGAAAGAATCGTCACGGTGTACAAGCTGATTGCAAAGGGAACGATCGAAGAGAAAATACTGAAGCTGCAGGAGACAAAGCGGCAGCTGGCGGAGGACATCCTCTCCGGCGAGAGCATTTCCGAGGCATCGATTGACAGGGAGGCCTTGTTGGAACTGTTGGGGTAAACATACATCAACCCGCTTGACATTTTTGTCATGGGGGAGACCGTCCGAAAACTAAGCTGAGTTTCTGATGGGATGTTGCATCAAAACGATGTTACAGATAAAGAAAAGTGTACATTGACAATCGAATAAAAACCATAACCGAGAGCGATAAAGAATGCGCAAGAACCGCAG
>JAFSPF010000040.1 GCA_017443065.1 Lachnospiraceae bacterium | reverse complement strand
GTGCACGCACCCTTTCCTGCTTCCGGCGAGGACGGGGTGTGGGGCAGCGCCCCACATTTTCATCGATATATTTGCAGTTTTCAAGGTTCGTTTGAGCCTTTTTCTTTGGCTCAGTTTTTCATAAATCGCGTTACACTACCTCCGTACTTCTATTGTCAGTAACCGTTCGGATCGCGTCCGAAAGCGGTTTCCGATTTCGGTCGTGAACAAGTAAAAATTATACAATAAAAGAAGGGGAAGCGCAACCGATGCGGTTTTAACGTGTTTTCGTCTTTTTCTTATCTCTTTTACGTATGTACTGATTGAAGCTCTGCGTGTCGAAGGTGATGTCCAGTTCGTAGTGTTCGTCCTCGCGGTCCAGGAGATGGCGGATGCTTTTCCGGATCTCTTCCTCCTCCTTCACCAGCTCCGGCGGCACGACAAGATCAAAGACGACGGCCTTGCCGCTCTCCCGGTGCGCGATGCGGAAATCATGCACCCGCAGGCGCTCGTCCGTCTGCAGAAGGCTTTTCTTCACCATCCGCCGCAGATGGTTCTGCTCCGGGTCATCCGTGACAACGGGGTCATGATGGATCAGCAGCTGGATATGATCCTCCGTGAAAATCATCCGCTCCACGGCATCGATCAGCTCATGCGTCTCCAGGATGTCCTCCTTCGCATTGATCTCCATGTGCACGGAGGCAAAACGTCTGCCGGGGCCGTAATCATGCACCATGAGATCATGAATGTCCATGATGCGCTCGTCATAGGAAAGAATCTTTTCGGAGAGATATTTGACGAGCACCGGGTCCGCCGTCTCCCCGAGGAGCGGGGACACCGTCTCCTTCGCGATCTTTGCGGCCGAAATGATGATGAGCAGCGCCACGATGACACCGATGATGCCGTCGACAAGGAGGCCGCTTGCGCGCTCGATCACCACCGCAAGGAGCACGGCCAGCGTCGTGATCATGTCATTCCGGCTGTCCTTGCCCGTGGCCAGCAGGGTGCCGGACGAAATCCGCTTCCCGGTGTTTTGGTAAAAGAAAAAGAGCCAGAGCTTGACGGCGGCGGAGAGCAGAAGCGTCACCGCAATCCAGACGGAAAACTCCACCGCGGCAGGGTTTAAGGCCTTGCGGAAGGATTCGATCAGGAACTGCACGCCGACGATGAGCATGAGGCCGGCCACCGTGAGGCCTGAGATGTATTCAAATCTGGCATGACCGAAGGGATGCTCCTCGTCCGGCGGCTTCGCCGCGACGCTGAAGCCGATCAGGGACACCACGGATGCCGCCACGTCCGAGAAGTTATTAAAGGCATCCGCCATGATGGAAATGGAGCGTGAGAAAATGCCGATCAGAAGCTTTGCGGCAAAGAGGAGCAGATTGCAGACGATGCCGGTGATACCCGCGAGCTTCCCGATAGCCGAACGCGTATCCGTATCCTCCGTCCGCTCCGGATGCCTGATGAAGGTGTTAATCAGCCAATTTGTCATTCGTCTCTTCTTCGTCTTCAAAGCGCAGCGTCATCGTGCGTCCGTCCTTTGCCGTCACAGTCTGCGGGAAAATCCTTTTGATGTCCTTATGAAAAGCGCCGGGGTTCAGCATGGAGGGGCTGTAATGCGTCAGCCACATCTCCTTCGGCTGCGCTTTTTTCGCCAGGCGTCCCGCCTCCTGCATCGTCATGTGCATGTGCTCCTTCGCCTTGTCCGCCTTGTCCTCTTCGCCGTACATGCCCTCGCAGATGAAGAGGTCCGCGCCCTGCGCGTTGCGCACGATGGATTCCGTCGGGCGCGTGTCCGTGGCGTAGGTCAGGCGCAGGCCCTTGCGCGGGCGGCCCAGGACCATGTCCGGCGTGAAAATCTGTCCGTCCTCCGCCTCGATCGTCTCCCCCTTCTGCAGGCGGTTCCAGTATTTCATTTCAATGCCCTTTGCCTTTGCGGCTTCCACGTCGAAGCGGCCGATGCGCGCCAGGTCAAAGCGGTAGCCGTAGCAGGTCATGTTGTGCTTCACCTTGAAGGCCGTCACCGCGAGATCCGGCATCAGCGCCTTGTCCATAACGAAGGATTCCTCCTCCTCCCGCAGTTCCTGAAAGCGCAGCTCAAAGGGCAGGCGCGGCGTGATCACCATCAGCGATTCCACGACATGTCTGACGCCCTTCGGGCCGATCACCAGCACCGGCTCCGTGCGGTTCGCATTGCCCATCGACAGCAGCATGCCCGGCAGCCCCGACACATGATCCGCGTGGAAATGCGTGAAGCAGATCACCTCGATCTGCCGGGGGGACCAGCCGCGTTTTTTCATCGCGATCTGTGTGGCCTCACCGCAGTCGACAAGAATCGCCGCGCCGTGGTAGCGCAGCATCAGTGCGGTCAGGAATCTGTTCGGGAGCGGCATCATGCCGCCCGTGCCTAACAGGCAGACATCGATCATGTGTGTATTTGTCCTTTCACGGCGCTCGAAAGATGCAACGATTGCGGGCACGCTTGCGCTCGGAGTGCGCTCGTTACGTCACATAGACGCGGACAATACCCGCGTCAAGTGACGACGGCGCACTACGACACCGCAATCGTCTGCATCATTTCTCGCGCCTGCGCCAGTGCCATACTCTGTCAGCAACGACGGCTCACGCATGGTCCGCGGTTGTATCCATCTCTTGACGCCCTGCTCATCTGAGCCAGTACGTAGCCGCATCCTCCCGCGGGTCGCTGTAGTAGCCCGGGCGGATGCCCGCGAACACGAAGCCCAGGGATTCGTAGAGGGCGCGGGCAGCGGTGTTGGAGGCGCGGGCTTCGAGCGTGAAGGCGTTCACGTTCAGCTGCGTCCTTGCCTCATCCATTGCCTGCAGCAGCATGGCGCGGGCCAGGCCCTGTCTTCTGTACGCAGGGCTTACGCAGACGTTATAAATAAAGCCCTCCGGCGCCACCGTTTCGATCACGATGTAACCGGCGATGTTTCCGGCAGTGCCGCTGTTTCCTGCCGCATCCGCAGTCTTTCCGGCGGCCTCCGCCACCAGAAACACGGCCTCCGGCATATCAATATACACCCGGAACATCTCCGCCGTCCAGGCCTCCCCGCCGAAGACCTCCTTCTCGATCGCGGCCAGCGCGGGAAGATCCGCCTCCGTTCCTTTTCTTATCGTGTAATGGATGATTTCCTTCTCAGCAATAGTATGTGATTGCTCCAAAATAAGACACCCACTTATCCATGATCTGCCTGCTCCTGGCCTCAATAATCTCACAAATGAACTTCAATTGTCTTTCGGGGATCTTTGATTTGTTATGACAGACCAGACATTTTCCTGTTTTTGTAATCCAGATCTTTGTGTCATTCCCGGACGGAACGCCCTTGGTGACATGCACATGAACCGGCTCCAGGGGTTGATTCTCGTTTGACCAGAAATAGATCAGATATGATCCGATCTTAAAAATTTGCGGCAAGTTCCAGTCCTCCCTCCCGTGCGAGCTGAATGATCACATGCGCCGTGGACTCCACCAGTTCCTGAAAGGATTTGATTTCCGCTTCGGAAAAACCCTCCACATTCTTCCATTCATACGCCGGGAGATAGCATTCCGCAGAGTCAAAACCGCCCATGACCGGTCTTTCAAAATAGACTTTTACACACTCCGCTCCGTTTTCCTCATAGGCATCAGAGTGCACTACTTCCGTTTTATCTTCCAATGTCATAAACGGATACATCATCGTTTCTGTCCTCTCTGTTTTCCGCGCAAAAAACGGACCCGTAACGCACTTTCATTCTAACACGCTTCCCGTCGGGTGTAAAACCGCATCCGCCCGGTACGTATCCCTGTGCTTCACGGATCGTCCGCCGACATCAGCCCGCCGGAAGTGTACGAAGCACCCGTTATAGTCGCTATATTTCCGGGCGCAGTGATAAGGTACCATTTTCCCCCGTATTCCGCGGCATCCATGCCCAGATAGAACCGCTTTCCCGCCAATGTAAAACTGCCGACGACCGAACGGATTTCGCCTGCACCGGATATATCTGCACGTGTCTGCAGCTGCTCCCTGTTTTTTTCACTCATATAGATTTCATTCAGGCTTTCCGGCGGGACGGTGCCGGTGATTTGGATGTCCTTCGCACAGGATATCCCGGACATCATCTGTCTGCAGGTTTCGATGATTCCCTGATCCGGATTGGCAATTATCTGGCCGGAGATAATCTCTTCCAGAACATCGGGATCCCCTCCCTTGACAGATGCATCAAATGCCGAAAGCGCCATCAGTTGGTTATTGATGTACCCTGTGATCTGCGCTTTCCGGACT
>JAFSPF010000039.1 GCA_017443065.1 Lachnospiraceae bacterium | reverse complement strand
TATATGCGGGGCAACGGCTGGATCAGGTGTTGTCGGATGCGGAGGCCACACTGTCCAGAACCGCCGCCAACCGCCTGATCAAAGAAGGGCGCGTTTGTGTCAACGGAAAGGAAATCCGCAAGCCTGCATTTCTTGTCAATGACGGGGACCTGGTTTCGGCGCTGCTTCCCGTGCCGGTTCCCTGTGAAGTGAAGCCCGCGGAAATCCCGCTGGACTTCCTGTATGAGGATGCGGATGTTCTCATCGTCAACAAGGCGAAGGGCATGGTGGTGCATCCGGCCGCGGGACACCGGGACGATACGCTGGTGAACGCGGTGCTGGCGCATTGCGGTGATTCTCTTTCCGGCATCGGCGGCGTGATACGTCCGGGGATCGTGCACCGCATTGATAAGGACACCACGGGCGCGCTCATCGTCTGCAAAAACGACAGGGCGCATCTGGCGCTGTCCGCGCAGCTCAAAGCGCACAGCCTGGAACGCGAATATGTCGCGCTGGTACACGGACGCTTCCGCGAGGAAGAGGGAAGCGTGCGCGGGGCCATCGCCAGGAGCAAAACCGACCGCAAAAAAATGACGGTGGATGAGGTGCGCGGCAAGGAGGCCGTGACACATTACCGGGTGCTTCAAACCTTCCCGCAGGATGAGATCAGTTATATCGCCTGCCGCCTCGAAACCGGCAGGACCCACCAGATCCGCGTGCATATGACACATATCGGGCATCCGCTGCTGGGGGACAGCGTTTATGCGCCGAAGCGGAAGAGCCGCTTCAAAGGGCTTGCGGGGCAGTGCCTGCACGCAAGGGTGCTCGGCTTTACGCATCCGGTTTCCGGCGAACGGATCCGCGTGGAAGCGCCTCTGCCACCATATTTTGTGGCGCTGCTTGGAGAACTGCTGTAAAAACGCGCCATTTTGTGGTATGATAATGAGTAAAGAAAAACCGGGCGCACCGAAGGTGGCATTTGGTTTTTCCGGCTTAAGCAATAAACACAGAAAAGGAGCTTCACATGAATACCATCATCACCATCGGCAGACAGTTCGGTTCGGGCGGTCATGAAATCGGCAATCATATTGCGGTACACTATGGTATCAAGTGTTATGATAAAGAGCTGATCGCCAGGGCCTCCTCGGAAAGCGGCCTGAGTCCGGAAATGATTGACCAGCATGAGGAGAAGCCGACCGGTTCCTTTCTTTACAGTCTGGTGATGGATTCGTATTCCTTCGGATACAATGCCTCCGGCCTGATCGATATGCCGGTCGGGCAAAAGGTCTTTCTGGCACAATTTGATGCCATCAAGCGGATTGCGCAGGAGGGTCCCTGCGTGATCGTCGGACGCTGCGCGGAATACGCGCTGCAGGATTTCCCGAATGTACTCAACGTTTTCGTGGTCGCGGACGAGGAATTCAAAACCGCGAATCTCAGACGCCGTTTCCCCGATCTGAAATCGGACGAGGCTGCGCAGGAACTCATGAAACAAAAGGACAAGCAACGCAAGCAATATCATAATTATTATTGCGCGAAACGCTGGGGTCATGCCGACAGCTATGACCTCGTGGTCAATTCGAGCGTGCTCGGGGTAGAAGGGACGGCGAAGCTGATCACGCAATTTGTGGATGATTATGAGGCGGAACGGGGGTGAAGGGGTTCCGGGGGATAGATCCATCTATGCGCAAAAGACATGTTTAACGAAGAGTTGGACGTGCGGAGCACGTCGCAACTGCTTCGTTAAACATGTAAGGATATGGAAAAGGATTTGAGAACCGGACGTGCAGAGCACGTCGCAACTGCTTCGTTACGCATGTAAGGATATGAAAAGGGATTTGAGTTGACGCGGCAAAAGCCGCCGCGTCAGCTGCTTCGTCAAACATGACACGCCGCAGGCAAATATGACACAGCCCGGCGGAAAATGACGCGGCGTTTTGAAAAAATGACACGGCCCATAAAATTCTGATAAAGTCCTATGAAAACTGACACGGACAAATCAATTATGACACGGCAGGAATGATATCGTTCCGAAGGGACGGATTGATACATGGATTTGCTGAAACAGCTTCGGGGATTCCGTAATGCAGGGAAACAACGAAAAATACTATAACGAACAGGATAAGATCAACATCCGCAAGACCCGGGAGGTGCTGGAAACTCTTCCGCGCTTCTGCAGGCAGTATATCCGCGGGATTGAGGAGAATACCTCCACAAGGACGCGGCTGGCCTATGCCTATGACCTGCGGACCTTTTTCGAGTTTCTGCATGAACGGAACCGTGCGCTTGCGAAAACGGAGATTTCCGAATACAAGCTGGAGGTGCTGGACCGGATCACGCGTGAGGATATTGAGGAATACATGGAATATATCACGCTGTATGACAAGGAGGGCAAGGAGCTCAGCAATGAGGAATTCGGCAAGGCCAGAAAGATTTCCGCGCTGCGCTCCCTCTATAATTACTTCTATAAGGCGGAGCTGATCGAGACGAATCCGCCGGCGCTGGTCAAGACGCCTAAGCTCCATGAGCATGAAATCGTGCGTCTGGAGCCGGATGAGGTTGCGGTGATGCTGGACAGCGTCGAGGCCGGCGACAAGCTCACGAAGACGCAGAAAAAATTCCATGAAAAGACGAAAATCCGCGATGTGGCGCTGGTGACGCTACTGCTCGGAACCGGTATCCGTGTCTCCGAGTGCGTGGGTCTGGACTTGAATGACATTGATTTTAACACGAACGGCCTGCGCGTGCACCGCAAGGGGGGCTATGATACGATCGTCTATTTCGGGGATGAGGTCGAGGCGGCCTTGAGGGAATATCTGACGCAGCGTCATCAGATGGTGGCGGCCGACGGCAGCGAAAATGCCGTCTTCCTCTCCTTACAGAATAAGCGCATCTCCGTCCGCGCCGTGGAGAACCTGGTCAAAAAGTACGCTTCCACCGTGACAACGCTCAAAAAAATCACGCCGCACAAGCTGCGCTCCACCTACGGCACCACGCTCTACAAAGAATCCGGGGATATCTATCTCGTGGCGGATGTTCTGGGCCACAAGGATGTCAACACCACCCGTAAACATTATGCGGCGCAGGACGACGAAAACCGCCGCCGCGCCGCCCGTATGGTACGTCTCAGGGAAAACCCCGACTGATTTCTTGGAGTTTATGCTATAAAACTGTAAACCTTGGTGAGTCTGCTCTTACAAGGATCCGGCAGATCCTTCGCGCTGAACCGCACGCGGGATTCATGCTTAAACTGTTCTACGGAATCGCTGAATTCTTTTCCGGTGGGCTCGTAAATCTGGATGTCGATGTCGGTATGGAATTCGTCTGCGATCAGGCTTTGGTTCATGTCAAAGATTGGCGCAAAACGCGCGATCTTGTTTGTATCGTTGTCAACCAGAACACCCCAGTTATCCGCGTGTCTGTCTGTGTTTGCAAGAACATAATCAATCACACACATGTCTGCGAATTGCTGCCGGAAGGGATCCAATACGGTCATGAGTTTCTGCCCGGTATGCGCACACCAGTCTGTCAGGTCGGTTGCTGTTACGAGGGAATAGTGATCGTCTGTGAAACACTTGCTGACAGAGAATGTGATTCCGTCAATTTCCTCTTCCCGGTAGTCCACCAGATTTTGAAATCCGGATTCTTTCAAAATCTGCGAAGCTTTCACTTCTGCTCTCACATTTACGCCGTTTGTCTTATCTGCTTTCCACAACTCCACTTCGCTTCCGGTGCGTCTCCAAAATTTGGGAAACATTCCCTGTGTCATGAGGTCCGGGGTGATTTCCTCAACCGTTGCGGAAATATGACGTCCGAGAATTGCAATGTCATAAGAATGTTCGGATAATTGGCGTTTCCTCAGATTAACGCTCTCAAAAGAAAGATTTTCGCCGCCTTTTTTTATCCAGAAATTGTCTTCCATCGTCAGACCGCGGCAGGCAAAAACGATTTTAAGCCGGTCACCTGTTCTTAAACTTTGCGGCATGGCGGCAACATTTAATATCGCCTTGGCGTTTTCGCGGGAAAGGTTGAGCGTTCTTGCGGCCAGATAATCGCGCACTACAGAAATATCCTTCAGGGACTTTTTAAAATCCTGACCGGATGTCGTTTGTACAAAATCCTTCAAAGGATAAGGCAGGAATTCGTTGTCCAGTACCTCTATGTATGTGAAGTCTTCCGAAAGAAGCAGACATTCTCTGTTTGTATTTGACAGAATATACTCCACAGTAATCTCCAATTCTCACAGCTCCAGCGGTTGGAACGTTTGATCCGCGCGGCTGTACAGATAGATTTTCCGGGACAGCAGGCTGTCGGGAAAGGCCTTATTACTCTCCTTCAGCCGCGCAAGCAGGGTCCTCGGGGTGACGCTGCCTTTCGGATGCACCCAGGCTTCCGAGATGGCCGTGAAGACCACATAGAAGTCATCCTGAAACAGCTCTGCGATTTTTTCTTTGACGCCCGGATAAAACAGGGCAATGGCGCCGTTGGTGGTACGGGTGGTCGTGACAACCGCGCCCCGGGACGGAAGCGATTTCACGTCGGAATCCAGCGCCATGAACGCGCCCTTGGATACCGGCGGGCGCTCCAGATCCCTGGGATCCGTATAGATCCGCGGCTGTGCCAGGGAGATGTTATTCAGAAGTGCGTCTTCCATGACGGCCTCTTTCGCGAGACCCCAGCTGTTGAACTGATCTGCGGAAATCTTTGTCGTGAAAAGCTGTCCGCCACGGTCGGACACCAGGAAATACAACACAAGCGCGATATCGCCGACGGTTTGATAAACATGGCCGACGAGGCTTTGCCTGTTGTCGGCGTAATTGAGCGGCCGAAGGATCGTGTGAAACTGCGCGGTCTCATAGGTCGATAACAATTCACTGACTTTTTCCGGATTCACGGAATAGATCGCGTCTCTTGCCTGTGAAACGGTCTTGTGTACGGTATTCCACCCGCCGGCCTGATATTGTTCAAACAATCCGGAGATTTGGAATCTTAAGTACATCACATTGCGCCCCAGCGTAAGGGATATGACAAGAGTGTCTTCCACAAGGCAGTCTTCTGCCGCGTCATACAGGGCTTTGTTGATCGATGAAATCAGCTCCTTCTCTTTTTCATCCGCCCCCCGGGTTCCTTTTTCATAGATTTTGATCTGGTCCTTCTCAAAATACCAGGCCCTGTCTGCGGTCAGGTATGGCACGAGCGCTTCCCTGAATTCTTCGATGCTGTCAATGACTTTATCTTCTGACGTTCGAATATGATACCGCTGTCCGCCCGTCGCGTTCGACATGTAATGAATCACATTGACAAAGAAGAGCCAGCCGCATTCTTCCGGGATTTCCTCCGGGGAAAGCGTCAGGGAAAGATGCATGGCGGTATAAATGGTGGAATAAAACAGCGCCTGCAGATTGATCTTCCAATCGACGGAATCCGTATCATCCCCGTTTGCCCTGCCGACGAGCAGGGTGGCTTCTTCAAAGGCCTTCTTCTGAAAAGGCCCGCCGTTATAAAAGCCGTCCGTGACGATAAAGATGACATCGGTCTCCTCTTCGGAGAATTCGCTCTTTTCGTGGATCTCACTGTCTTTATGACGCTCGTGGACATCCGACTCAAATTCCTCAAGGATCTCCTCTGTCAGCGTCTCGTCCTCCGTCATGGCAAGGAGCTCATTCGCCACCTTTTCCGCCGCCGTGGCAATCAGTAACACCTTTTCTTCCGGAAAGTGCGCGTCGAACTCCTTGCCGTAATAGGAAAGCACATAGCATCCCTTTTGGGGTTGCCAGGCTTTTTTGTAACGTTCCATGAAATCATCTGTCAGCATATTCTTATCCCGTCCGTTTACGCATACAGGCGCAGCACGCCATAGACCTTGCCGAGGATCTGACAGTCGTCCACGATGATCGGGTCCATGTGGTCATTTTCCGGCTGCAGGCGGATGTGGTCCTCTTCTTTGTAAAAGGTCTTGACCGTAGCGCTGTCATCAATCAGGGCGACCACCTGCTCTCCGTTTTCCGCGGTATCCGCTTCCAGAACGAAGACCTTGTCCCCGTCTTTGATCCCGGCGTTGATCATGGAATCCCCCTTCACGTTCAGGATGAAGGACTGTCCCTTCGGGCACATGGAGGCCGGAAGCGGGAAATAGCTCTCGATGTTCTGTTCCGCGAGGATGGGCGAGCCGGCGGCCACCTGGCCGAGGACGGGAATGCTCAGCATCTCCTTGCGGATCAGCTGGAAGCTGTCGTCACAGATTTCGATCGCGCGGGGTTTTGTCGGGTCCCGGCGGATGTATCCGTTCTTTTCGAGGGTCTCTAAATGGGAATGCACGGAGGAAGTGGACTTTAAGTGCACGGCCGCACAGATTTCCCGGACGGCGGGCGGAAAGCCGCGCTCCAAAATCTGTGCCTTGAGGTATTCCAGTATTTCTTTCTGTTTATTGGAAATCTTGCCGTATGCCATGGGAGTGCTCCTTTCCGCAGATGTCTGCCGCAAAAAAAAATCATGTTCAGGCATCAGTATAGCACAGCCCGCGGGAAAAAGCAAACATATATTCCAAAAATTTGTTCTGACTCCTTTGCGGTGAATCTATTTCTTTTCTTGTAAGCGTGCTATAATAATGCTTGTATGCGTTTTTCATCACTTTTGAAAAGTCTTAATATGCTGACTTTGCATATATACAGGTGGTTCAACGTACTGATATTATTATAACAGTGGTTAGGCTTTGTTAAGAAAGGTATTCATTCAGTTGAGGAACAGATTTGTGTGGTTGCTGCCGTTAGCACTATTTGTGTTTGGCTGTCGTACAAATACTGCGGTCGAGGGGGCCGTTAACGCAGCAACAACGGAGCCTGATATAAAAACTGTTCTGACAAATGAGGTATCCGCAGATGTTGTCGATCTGTCTGACAGATTTGACAGCATCTGCGGTCTCGTGATGACGCAGGACGGTGTACTGGTTGCTGCCGGAGAAAAAAATTCTGTACCCTATGTTTCTCTCATGGATACGGATGGAACGGAGCGGCACGGCTTTGTGCCCAAACTGCCGGAGGCTTTATCAGACGAACCGGCGGGTGCAAGCGAATTATCTGAGGACGTGAACACATTCGTCAGTCTCTGTGAAAACGTGGAAAGCGGCTTTACACTCTGCTACTCTTCTGTTCTTGCTGTTTATGACAGCAGGGGAAACCTGACAGATACGGTTGCGACCGGAAAACTATCCGAATATCTGCATCCGTCACGTCTTATTTCTGATATAAATGAGCTTGACAATGCATTAGATCTTTCCCTGTCCTGCGCTGGTCCTTTTCATCTTGGTGATAAAAGCTATCTTTTTTGGATAGATAATAAACTTTGGCTCTGTGACAAGAACGGCTCCGGTTTATGGATAGAAAAGCCGCAGGGAATATCTTTTTCCGCTTTTGTTCATGGGCGGGGAGATACCGTATATGCTGTTGTAAACACAGAAAACGGACAGCAACTACATGCCATGGACATTGAGAATCTCGCGTTTGACACTACTGCAATGTCTCTTGACCTGCCAAATGTCATGAACATATCTTATAGCGGCAACATGGAGGAGTTAACTCTTTGCGGATATAACGGTGTTTATGCTGTGGATCATATGAAAAAAACAACCACGCTCTTGTTTCGCTGGTCACAGACCAATGTAAGTGGAGCGATTCATTCTCTGATAAAACTCGACGCTGCATCTCTGATCTGCGTACCGCGTAATGATTCAGTCTTATATCGTTACTGTTTGGAAAGAGAAACGATCAAAAAAAAGATCATCACTGTCGGTTTTATTTGGGAACCTTTTTGGCTCAATGAATATATTTCTTTTTTTTCTTCAAGATATCCGGAGTTTGAGATCAAAACCAAAGAATATGATTATCAGAATCAGAACCTTCTGCACGCGGATTTCGCTGCCGGAACAGTGCCGGATGTTCTTCTGATACCCGGTATGGAGCTTCCGTTGACAGATACTTTATTTACGGATTTGCTCCCCTTTCTTGATGAAGATGAAACGCTGTCGCGTGATGACTTTATCGAATGCATTTTTGATCAGATGCTGATTGACGGGCGGATGTTAATTGCTTTTGATTCATTCGAATATCTGGGCATTGCGGCAAGGGAAGCGGATGTCGGTGATAAAATGACATGGACAATCGATGATATACAACGCTTGTTACATGAACGACCGGATTGCTATTCTTTTTCCACATTGATGGGCGGTGGAAAAGAATATTTACCGTCCTGGATTTGCCGTGCTTCTTTGGGAGCATTTATTAATTTTGATAAAATGACCTGTGACTTTGAAAATGAGGAATTCTATGCATTGTTGTCATTTTGTACAGAGGCCATGAACCGTTTTGCACCGGAAGGTACAGACACTTTTGACAGAAATGTTTTGCTTGAATTGTATTCAATCAGTAATACAGAGAGCATCAACGCACTCGCGATTAATTATCCGAATGAGCAGATGCGGTTGATCGGCTTTCCAAATGAAAACGGTAAAAACGGAGCTTTCATTTGTCCATACATGCAGCGAATAATTGCGGCAATCCCACAGACAACAACAAACAAGAAAGCAGCATGGCATTTTATCCGCGGACTCTATGATGCGGAATGGCAAAACCGCACATTATCAGGTGAAATTGATTTCACCGGTTTTCCGGTGATGGAAGCATCAATGAATTTTCAAAGAGAAAAGATTTTAAGTCATAGCAGTACCGTCATCACACAGGAAAGATTTGATGATTATTTAAGTCAGATCCTTAAAGCGGATTATTTTTATTTTGAAAACTTTTCCATTATTCACATTATTCAGGAAGAAATGATGCCCTATTTGGAGGGACAGAAAACTGCGGAGGAAGTCGCCGCCATCATTCAGTCAAGGGTAAGCCTCTACCTTGCGGAGCAAAAATAAGAACCACCGGAGCAAATCTGCTTCTATACCTGCGGATATTGTTGCGACAGGAAAGAAAGATTGATTCAGAGCGAACCCGCGTCCACCGGCTTGCCGTCGCGCCAGATGCGCTCCAGATTGTAGAATAAGCGGTTCTCTTCGTCGAAGATATGGATGATGACATCGCCGTAATCCATCAGGATCCAGTGCGCGGTGTCCTGCCCTTCGATGTGCTTCACAAAGAAGCCGGCCTTCTCCATCTCCTCTTCCACGTTTTCCTTTAAGGCCTGGATCTGCTTTAAGTTTTTTCCGCTCGCGATGACGAACAGATCCGCCAGAACGGAGACCTCCCCGATATCCAGGATATGAACATCTTCGGCTTTTTTGTCTTCGAGTGCGTGAATGGCGATGCGTGCCATTTCGTGTGCGCGTTTCCGGTCCCCGGTGTTTTCCGCCATATCGCGTTTCTTCCTTTCCTTCGATGCAGTATGTTTGTGTTACCGGCATATGCAGCGTAAACGCATGCAGGGTCGGCTCAGTGCGCGGCGCCCCGTGAAGCGATCAGCTCCCTGTAATACGCATGCGTTTCCGCCGTCTGCGGATCCAGTGTCTTTGCCTTTTCCTTCAGGTAGGCCAGCGTATCCTCCGTGATGTGCAGGATACTGAGGTCAAGATCCGTATAGGCCTCTTTGCGGATTTCATCGATCCGCGGCAGCTCCTTCCGGTTCGGCTCGATATAATCCGCGACAAAGAGAATTTTCTCCGGAAGATTCATGCCGGGCCTGCCCGTCGTGTGGCAGCGGATGGCGTCAAGGATCTCTTCATCCGTCACATCATATTCCGTTGCTGCAAAGAAGGCACCGAGCTTGGCGTGCAGGAGCGAGGGTGCCATTTCCTCCGCTTCGCTTACGGGAATAGCATGCTTTTTGCTGAGCGTCAGCATCTGCGCGTCATCCAGGTATTTTGCACAGTCATGCAGCATCCCGGAAAGCAGGGCCTTATGCGGATCGTATCCGTGCACAAAGGCAAGGGACGCTGCCGTATAGGCCACACCGATCGTGTGCTCCATGCGTTTTTCGTCCAGTAGTTTTTCCAGTTTTTTTCGCAGATGTGCGATTTGTTTTGCGGGCTTCACTCGATTCTTTGTTCCGGACCGGTGCAGAGGGATCAGGCTGATCCTACACCACGGTCATGTCATCATCGTCTTCATACATTGCGGAAGACACGGTGTTCTTTTTGCGCTGTTTTTCGGGAATGTAAACCTTGCTCGGCAGATCGTCCTGCGCCGGCTTTTCCGTATAGAAGCTCTTCGTCCGGATGAACTCGATGCACTCCTCCGGGAGCAGGTAGCGGACGCTTAAGCCCCTGGAAATGCGGTCGCGGATGACGGTCGAAGAGACATCCATCCGGCCGTATTCGAGCAGCTCGATATCCGCCTGGTATTTTTCGGCCAGTTCTTTTTTGCGTTCCTCAAGCTGCGTGGCATCCACCTTGTGACGCACCGCGGCAAGAATGGTCGTGCTTTCAAAGACTTCCTTTACCTTGTGCCATTTTTCGAGGTCCATCACGGAGTCCGCGCCCATGATGAAATAAAGGTGATCCCCGGGGTACATCTTATGCAGCTCCCGTAAGGTATCGGCGGTATAGGTGTTGCCGGGACGGTCAATCTCCAGGCGCGAGCAGGTAAAATAGGGGTTGTCCCGGATCGCGATCTTGACCAGCTGATAGCGCAGCTCGCCGGGGGGAATATTGCTGGTGTCCTTCATGTACGGAATCCCCGTCGGGATAAAGATCACGCGGTCCAGCTGATACTGCTCTCTCGCACTTTCCGCCAGCAGCAGGTGCGCGTAATGAATCGGGTTAAAGGTCCCGCCCATGATACCGATACGTCTCTCTGCCATTATTCCTCCTATTTGGGAAGCACAATCTCCGGATCCTCCGGGAAGGGTTTATATAATACAATCTTGCGTCCGATCGTCTGGACCGTGACGGAATGCGTGCGCCCGGCAATCATGTCCGCAACCTGCCGCACATCCTCCGCGCAGGTTTTCAGGACAGAGCCTTTGATGAGTTCATGGGTGTGAAACAGTTCCTCCACCGACTGCGTCACCTCCGGTGACACGCCGCCCTTCCCTACGGTAAAGAGGGGGCTTTCCGTGGAAGCGAGACTTTTCAGATAGGCGCGTTGCTTGCTTGTCAGTGTCATCTTCTCTCCTGCTTATATGCTTTATTTTATCACATAATCCGGCTTTCGTGGCGGAACAATTACGGATAATACTCAAAGGCGTGTCCGTACATACGGACCGTGTCGCCCTCCTGCATGCCGAGCGCGACCAGCTCCTCCAGGATACCGTTCTCCTTCAGGAAGCGCTGGAAAAAGGCAAAGCCCTTCTCCGATTCGATATTCGTGTAGCCGAGCATCTTGTCGATCAGGGGACCCTCCGCCACGTACTCCCCGCTCTTGCGGTCGTAGGATACCGTGTAGGCATCCTGCGCTTTGGCAAGCATCGTCTCCGGGAAGTATTCCTGCGCGTACACGACAGGCTCCCTGCCGATTTCCTGCAGGATGTTCCAGACCTCATACAGGAGCGGCTTCAAGCCCTCTCCCGTCAGGGTCGATACCGGAAAGACCTTCACGCCCTGCGCTTCGTAACGCTTCCGTATTTCGGTAATGATATCGGCATCTTTTCCCTCCGGCAACAGATCGATTTTGTTGGCGGCGATGATCTGTCGCTTGTTCGCCGTATCCGCGTGATAGCGTGCAAGCTCCGCGTTGATGAGCTCGATGTCCCGTAAGGGATCGCGCCCCTCCGTCGCCGCGGCGTCCACCACATGGATCAGCACGCTGGTCCGGTCGATGTGCCTCAGGAAATCATGGCCGAGGCCCAGTCCCTCCGCGGCGCCTTCGATCAGACCCGGAATATCCGCAAGGACAAAGCTCTGGGCGTCGTCCAAATCCACCACCCCGAGGGAGGGGGAAAGCGTCGTGAAATGGTAATTGGCCACCTTCGGCCTGGCATTGGAGACCTTTGTCAGGAAGGTGGATTTGCCGACATTGGGGAAGCCGACGAGACCGGCGTCCGCGATCAGCTTCAGCTCCAACAGCACATCCAGCTCCTGCGCGTCCTTGCCGGGCTGGGCGTATTTCGGCGCCTGCATCACGGCGGTCGCGTAATGCATGTTGCCGGAGCCGCCCCTTCCGCCCTTCAGAACCGTGACGCGCGTCACGTCGCCGGAAAGATCGGCGATGATCTGTCCGCTCTCATACTCGCGGATGAGCGTCCCCGCGGGCACCTTGATGATTTTGTCCTGACCGGACTTTCCCGTGCATCGCTTGGCTTTTCCGTTCTCGCCGTCCTCCGCCCGGTATTTCGCATTGTGATGAAAATCCGAGAGCGTGTTGATCCCTTCGTCCACGACAAAGATGACGTCGCCGCCCTTGCCGCCGTCGCCGCCGTCGGGGCCGCCGTTCGCCACGTACTTTTCCCGGCGGAAGGACACGTGTCCGTCGCCGCCCTTGCCGCTTTTGATATGGATTTTTACCTTGTCAATAAAATCGGCCATATGCTTCTTTCAAAAGAAAAGCTTCCTGCCGGAAACGGAAGGAAGCCCCTCTGCATCATACGTAAGTGAATCCGCGTCATCCGAAAATGCGCGGGTAGTTACGCTTCGGCAGCAACCGGATGGACGCTCGCCTGCTTTTTGTCGCGGCCCTTGCGCTCGAAACGGAGCATGCCGTCCACCAGCGCGTATAAGGTGTCATCCTTGCCGATCCCGACATTGGTGCCGGGATGAATGTGCGTGCCGCGCTGTCTGTAAAGAATGTTGCCGGCCTTGACAAACTGGCCGTCCGCACGCTTGGCGCCGAGCCGCTTGGACTCGGAATCACGGCCGTTCTTTGTGCTGCCGACACCCTTTTTGTGTGCAAAGAATTGCAAATCATACTGAAGTAACATGGTGTTATCCTTTCTCTTCCGTCCGGAAATCGATCTCCTTGTACTGTTTGGCCAGCTCCGACACGCCCAGTTCAAAGCTGCGCATCAGAAGCGCCGTATCATGGGAGACCGTCTCCGGAAAGGTACAGTCGATGAGACCTGTTTCCTTGTCCTGTGTGACCGTAATCCGGTCCTTCGTAAACTGATCGATCGCATTGGCGGTGTTGGTCGCAAGGATCGAAAGCGCCGCACAGACAATGTCTTCTCCCGGGTCCGCGTATCCCGCATGTCCTTCGAGACGAAAGCCCGTATACGCACCGGTCTTTGTTTTACGGATCCTGACGCCTGTCATCTGCTCAGACCGAAATGCTGTCGATCTTTACACGCGTGTAGGCCTGTCTGTGGCCTTTTTTCTTGTGATAGCCGCTCTTCGCCTTAAAGCGATAGACAATGACTTTCTTGCCGCGGCCCTGCTCCACGATGGAGCCCTTGACGCTGGCGCCCTTGACGTCATCTGCGACCTTGATCTTGCCGTCGCTGACCGCGAGCACTTTTTCAAAGGTGACATCCGCACCGGCTTCGCCGTCCAGCTTTTCCACGTCAATCACGTCGCCTTCGGAAACCTTGTACTGCTTTCCGCCTGTTTCGATAATCGCATACATACGCTGTATAACCTCCTTCCGACATACGGAAACGAATCCGCTGCCTTACTCGCCGGTTATGGGGTATAGACGGCTTTATTACTTATGTCTATATCTTAACCCTCGCCGTGCGGCGTACCGAACTATTATAGTACCGTTAAACCATGCTTGTCAAACGGTTTTTGTGCCGTTTTGCGCGGTTTTTGTTCTGTTTACGTGCCAGCCCGGGTGAGCTCCGCAAGGCCCAGAGCCGTGAAATCGACAAAGAGCGTGCGGACGGTGTCACGCGCGGCCAGCGCCCGCAGCTTTTCCGCGAGTTCCTCGCGCGCCTCCGGCTTTTTCATGTTGATGAAATCAACGAGGATGATGCCGGTGATGTCCCTGAGGCGCAGCTGCCGCATCAGCTCCTCCGCGGCTTCCAGATTGATCTTTAAGAAATAGTTCTCTGAATTCCTGATGTTTTTGCCGGAATTCACGTCGATCACCGTCATGGCCTCCGTCCGGTCGATCACGAGGAAGGCGCCGGATTTCAGCCAGACGACGCGCTTGTCCAGGTCCTCCAGCACATGGTCCAGGCGGTAAAGGGCGGACAGGGAAACCGCGGACGGATCGTGCAGCTTCGGCATGATATCTTCGTGTGTCCGCAACAGATCCGTTTGACAGAGGCTTTCATAGACCGCCGCATCCTCGCATTTCAGTTCGACGGGAAGCCTTGCGTCCTCCTTGCGCAGATAATGATAAAGCCTTGTCAGCTGTTCGTTTTCGACTTCTTCCGCTTCCGCCCGGTAAAGCAGGGAGCCCGTTTTCAGATGCTTTGCGCGCGTAAGGAACTCCTCCATCTGCGCACAGAGGAGCTTCAATTCCTCCGAGACGGGCAAAAGCGCCTCCGCCTTTGATTTGCTTTCCTGCGCCTGCAGCAGGGCACCGGCCTCCGTGCGGAGAATCACGCCGCAGGAGGAAAGGATCTCCGGAAAGGCCGCGTTCTTTGCGGAGACGGCGCGCTTCATCCCGCGCATCAGGGACTGCCGCACATCTTCCTCCAGCCTGGAGGAGGTGCCAAAGCCCCGTTTGCCGTAGGTCAGCACCGTGTATTTGCCGGAGAGACTGATCTGTCCCGTGAGCTTCGCCTGCTTGGTGCCCTGCGCATACCGTACCACCTGCACCGCCAGCAGGTCACCGGGCTTTAAGGCCTGCCCTGCCTTATAGGCGCGGTTATGCAGTGCGCCCTCGGGCACCTCCGCATATTTCAGATAGCCGATACTGCTGTCCTCATAGTGCACGAATGCCGCCTTCATGCCGGCCACGCAGTTTTCCACGCGCCCCGTGAAAACGGCGTGGTCATGCGGCCGGGTCGCGCGCTCCAGATGCGCCACGCGTCCGTTGACGCAGGCAGCAAAGATGCGCTCCCCGCGCACCCCTGTCACCAGGATGGTCAGTTGTTCCGTGTTTGCTGTCATCGTCTCACTATCTTATCACAATCTGTGTTATAATAAAACGGTTGTTGGAACTAACTAAGGGGTATCATCTCGACACTAAGCTCGAAAGAACCTCTCTAAGTGTCGAGATGTACATTCGCACGTAGGCGGATGAAGGACATCCGCCAAGTGCTCATAGCAAGCATTCCTATAAGGGATGAAAAAGAACTTTGACAACAAAATAAAATCTCCCAGTATGATGTAAGAATGAGCAACCAACTCAAATACATCAAACAAAGGAGATTTTATAGCGATGAAAGTAAAGTC
>JAFSPF010000038.1 GCA_017443065.1 Lachnospiraceae bacterium | reverse complement strand
TCCATTACCGTCGCTGCGTCCGCGATATCCAGCGGCCGGATGGTGAATTCTTTTTTAATCGTACCGGTATAACTCTTCTTTCCGGTGATCGTGACCGTCGCCGTACCGGCGTTCTTGTTATTCGTATATGTCACCGTGTAGTCCGTTCCGGCCGTCAGCAGTTTCTTTCCGTGATATACGCGCATCAAAGGCTGCGTCTTCGCCGTGCCGTCGTAATCATAATCCTCGATGCCGGTGGCCCAAAGTTCTTCCGGAACATCAAATGCATCAATATTTCCGTCTTCATTAAGGTCTCCGAAGCCGTTCGTGTCTGTGAAAGCCCTGTTATCGCCCGCGTCAACCAAATCGCCCCATGTATCGGACATGTCTTTTATTGTAAAACCAAACGACCTTATCTCACTGTCTGTATGGTCATCTTTTACCGCGATTGTCAGCAGTGTGACGTCGCTTGTGATTTCAATCGCATCTTCAAAGCGGAGCTTCTTTTCCTCATCACTCAACTCCTCGCGGTTTTTCACCTTTTCACGCACTTCCTTAACAAGCCCGGTAAAAGCTGCTTCATCCGCATCAGAAACCGATCCCGAAAATTCCTTGTAATAGATTTCCGCACCGTTGGTTTCACTGTATAGCGACACTTTGCTGCCCGGCTCCACCGACTGACTGCCATCGCGCACATCACCGTTATACGTCACAGCCGCCGTCGGCGCCGCAACCGGGTATGTTTCCTTCCACACGGCATATAAGGTATGGTCCTCGTTGACGACAAGGTTCATGCCGTTTTCGACTTTTGTTCCTCCGCCTTCGGACATATACCATCCGAGGAAGATGTATCCGTCGCGTTCAGCCTGAGCGGGGATTCCTTCATATTTTTCACCAAACGTGACCGTCAGAGAATCCTGTGACGGCGCGATTGTTCCTCCCTTTGTATCCAATGATACCGTGTATGTCGCAAGCTCCCACTGCGCGTACAACGTATGCGCAGCATATGTCGTCATCTGCGTTTCGGCATGTACTGCGTCCCCGCCGACGGCAGCGCTATACCATCCCTTAAACGTATACCCCGTCCGTACCGGTACGGGCAGCGTACCGTACGGATCATCCGCCATCACAGTCTTCTTCGCATCCGCGGCTTTCGCAAAACTGCCGCCGTTTGCGTTAAACGTAATCTGATAAGACGGTTTTGCAAATCTTAACTCCTTCCCGACAAGCTTTATTTCCAGCGCGGTATCGTCCACCGCCTTGTGGCTGAGTGTCTGCGTAATATCTGTGATGCCGCTCAATGATATATTGCCTGTTGCCCCGCGTGTCGATGTCACCTTTTTCAGTGTTCCGTTATTGATAGCGATCACATCGTGAGACGCAAAATTCACCTCTGTGTTGCTGCTATTTACCGGAACAAATTCAATCGGTTTGCAGACACCATAAGACAGCGACGCACTTGGCCCCTTCGGCCACATCACACTGCCGATGGTGTTGGTTCCGTTGAAGACCAGCTTTGCCAGGGATCCCGCGTTTTCTCCCTCTGCCGGTATTTTTTCGAGATGGATCACCGGGTGTCCCGTCGCACTATGGTTCATCAGATTGAAGTAACAGCCATTCAGCGTGACGGTATTCCGCAGTGTTACAGAATACGTTGCAACTGAGGGGGCATATTGCGGCTCTGACGCCAGCAGTTCGCTATGAATCATGTTGACATAGAGATTGTTGAACCGCACATCGTCCAGAACAATCTCCGGTGTGCCATAGAATTCATTCAGATCAAAGATGACAAAATCGCGCCCGGTTCCTTTCGTAAACGACACGTCCTCAATCCGGATATCACCTTCAAACATCACGCTTCCGGCATACGTCATGATCTTGTCTTTATAACCCACCTGAATCGTGCCGTTGCGGATTTCATTCACACCAAACACCGTCTGATTTTTACAAACCAGCTTATGTCCATTAAGATCAATACTAACCCGCGATGCATCATCACCGAACCGGTATCCCTGATACAAATCCAGCATCCAGTCGCTGTCAAACCGGATGGTAAACGTTGCGACCGGATCCTTTGCCAGTTCATTCAAAAGATAATCCGTAGCTTCATCCTCATTCAATGCCACAAAGCACTCCTCACCATTTCGGTCGAGAACCTTGATGGTATCGACATGATTATTTGTTCCGCCCTTGATTTTATTCCAGTAATTGATGATATAGCGCGGACGGGTATATCGCTCCTGCTCAGCTGCCCTCGGAAATTTGTCACCTTCGGTTAAACCAATACCTGCCGAGCAGTCGATAAAGTACCAGTATCCGTCGCCACCGTCCACGATGTTATAGGTATGCGCACTGGCATCCACACCCATGATCACCTTGCTGGCAACACCCATTTCCCTCGAAAGGCGCGTAAACAACTGTGCAAATGATTCGCAGGTGCCGTTTCCTTTGATCAGCGCATGATAAGCCGTGTGATATTGCGGCCATTTGCGGTTTGAACCGCCACCGCCCGACACCGTGCCGCTTACATGCGATGTGATGTAATTGTAGATGGCATTGATCTTTTCCGTGTTGCTGGTACTATTTTTTACCGAAGCAAATTCATTGTTCAACAGCGACTGCACCTTGGCATCAACAGCCTGCTCCTCGGCAAGTGTCGTAATCACGGGCAGATATACTTCAAAAACATCGTATGTGGAATAAGTATCGGTTACCGGATCATGCTCCGTGCTGATTCCCATGGATTCATCGTTTTCTCCGAACACTGACGGTGCTTCGTACGTAAACGCCTCTTTCACGCGGTTCCCGATCAGATTGAACATGTAGTCGCCTTCATAGGGCTGCATGCCATCACGCTCCGACGTGAAATCGCAAACATCCTCCATGCTGATGGCAGTCGCGGTTCCTGACGCGGTTTTGAAGGCCTCATCATTGACATAGATCCGTTCGTAGACATAACCGCCAGCATCATAGTTCCGATAATTGCGCACGTCCGTATACCGGCTCATGTTGTTCGTCCGGTTTCTTATAATCTCCCGGATCGCGGCATATGCTTCTTCTTTCGTATCACAATACACCGTCGGATCATTTTCCAACTCATAAAGCAGAGTGTTCTTCTGGTCATAAATATATTCCGGATAATCGAACGTGATACGGAAATAGAACGGGCCGTCACTACGGGTTGCTTTCTTTTTAATGTAAACACACAGTTCTTCGTTTCCATTTACGGCAGGCTGCAAAATCAACGGACTTTCCTCATCCGAAACGGCAACAAAATTCCCGTTCGCGTCTCTTTTCAACACTTCATAACGGACGCAATCCGCAGAAAAAGCATCGTACTGGTCATCATTCAGCCCAAGGCGACGTGCAAGCTCCGATCGATTCCTGACATCATACGCCTGTGGATATTCTGCTCTGTCCTCAAATACAATATGAAACTGCTTAAATTCCGATTCCGGAATGGCAGCCATCTTGAAGGTATTGCGGCTGTCCAGATCGTTGATTGTGCCGATAAACCGGAGATCATATTTCGTGTCCGGCGAAACATTGCTTTTTACCGTAAAAGAAAGCGGAATGGTGGCAATGGGCGTGCTGTTTGTGTAGATAACCGCTGTCGCGTTATAGGTCTTTTTATCAAGATATTGCCTGGTGCTGACGGAAAACTGTGTCGCGTAATTGACCGGCAAATCATTCAGGGATAAATAGTCATCAGCAAGATAAAAGCCATCCGGGTTTTCCCCCAGCAGATATACCGTCAGGTTGGTTAGTGTGTCTGTCCCCCTGTTGATAATCTGTATCTGCCTGGACTGGGATTCATATCCGCTTGCAAACACCACGTCATCAAACGTAACCGAGAATGGCAACACGTCGAGCGCATACAGATATCCCGGATCCGTCAACACTTCGCTATAATAGTCATATTTCGACAGCTCACGCTTCGAAGCAGGGTACATCGCCACGACATTATCGTGTCCTTCGCTCGATCCGTCGTAATACGTGTAGGAAACACCCTCGATTGTATATATGAGATCTGTTCCGGACGGCGCGCCGCGCATAAACAGCCGGAAATTCCCCTTGGCACCATCATCACTGTTTGTGACATCCGCGATGTAGTTTTCGCCGTCTTCCATTGTGATGACATTCCACATGTGGCCACCGGCGCCGGTTCCTCCCTGCATCCTGCCGGAAACACTGATACAGTCTACCTGACTGCTTTGGAATGTGGAAAGATCACATAAGAGCTGGAACGCCTTGGAATAACCCTCGCACACCACATCCGTCGTCGGGTCATTATCGAACACATAAATTAACTGCCAGGGATCACCGTAGGGCGTGCCGCTTGCCAGTGCGGCGAAATTATATTCCACCGCCGCGCAGATTGCATCGCGGTAGGCTTTCATTTTTTCGTAATCGGTCTTTGATGCATGACGCGTAACGATTGCCTCTGCATTTGCCCGGGCGGCGGATGCCGCGCCGGTTTTGGCGGTATCCGCCATCGTGGTGCCCTTCGTGCCCGTTTTGCTGTATGCAGCCGCAACACGCATCGTGATTTCAGTGTTTCCGGTCAGTGTTATCTGGGAGCTATGACCACTGTAGCCTCCGTACGCACGGGAACCCCAGCCCGAGGTTTTATCAAACCAGTACATTTCATAGGGAAGGTCGATCTTTAATGCCGTCACCACTGCGGAAAAATCCCCAAACAGATTCCTGAGCGCCGCCTGTGTGGCCTCGCTGTTACTGAAACTCGTCAAGCCCAGATCTGATGGCGTAAACGTTGTCTTCCCCACAATATCCGCCGGAGAAAACAAAAATTCCGTGTCATCCAACTGCCCGCTCGCCACCTGCGTGATCTTCACCTTCAGCAGATCATACAGCTTTTTCTCATTCGCGGTCAGCGTCTCCCTGCGCGGAACAAGGCTTCGTAACGCGGGCGCTGTGACGAAGCCGTCATCCGCCTCCGGAAGTTTCTCCTTGATGCCTTCATACATCACGCTCTGCACGTAGCCGGCAAAGAGCTCATCATTGTCCTCCGTTGCACCGGGATCAGGCGCATGCACTTCCGGCTGTTCTTCCACAATCAGCACTGTCTCATTCTGCACATCATTGCTGTCAGCGACCGGCTCCTCCTGTGTTACGGCAGGTTCCTCCTGCGTTACGGCAGGTTCCTCCGGCGTTACGACAGGCTTCTCCGGCGTTTCGACAGACTCCTCCGGCGTTATGGCAGGCTCCTCTGTGCTCTCCTCCGGCGCATCCGCCTGTTCAGCTTCCTGTATCACAGAGATCTCCGCATCCGGGGTGCCTTCCTCTGCGCGTACGGACAAGCGTCCAAGCGGCGACGAACACAGCATCAGCACAGAGAGTACGATTGCGATTATCCTTTTCATGAGAATTCCCCTTCCGTCATTGTATTTTCAGCTTATCCCACGTATCATCCGGCACCAGCGCGATATAGGTCTTGCCGGGGTTAACATTGATCTCGACCGGCACGCCGTGTTTGTTCAGAATAAAATAGCGCGTATATCCGGTGGCCGCAGCCTTGTACCAGATGACAGGCACGGCCTTTCCGTTTGTGAGGTACCAGCCCTCCCTTACATCCGTCCAAATATCCGCATGCAGCACGTTGTAGATCAGATAGCCGTTTTCATCCAGTTGATTGAACGATACGCGCTGCAAAAAAACGTTTTTGAATTCCAGTGCCGCGTTGTCCTCGGCATCCCTGTGCACGCTGCCATATTCGGAATAGCGGTATACGCCCCTCGCGGCATCATACTGCAGCGCCGGTTCGTTTTTCGGAAACACACCGGACAGATCCACACCCGTCGCGTTCACCACACCGTCGTATTTCTGCGAAAGATCGATCTGTGTGCCATAAGGCACAAACAGATAGTGCTCGCGCGGCTGGTTGTGTTTGGGATAACCGGTGTAGGTTTCCGGAATTTTTGCCGCCTTCATCCGTGCCGCCGGCTGCCCCTTTGTCACAAATGACGTGAACTCGTAGGCTTTTCCGTTTGCGATACGGGAAAATCCCCCATCGACATGCGGCGTGTAATCGTTGTTGAAATACGCGTTGGTATGCACATAGGGCGCACCCTCATGGAAGAGCACCGCATTCCATTCCGGAAACAGCAGCGCATTGGTCGGACGTGTGGAACGAACGTTGCCGATGCGCGGGATGTTTTTCCAGTCCTTATACAGGGCCATGTATCTCGTCACGCGGTTGTTGGCGGTAGAATTGATCATTTCATAGACCACGTCTGCCTCGCTCATGCCGTAATGCGGCAGCGCTACCTTTTCATTGTCAATCATCACAGCGATCGGGCGCTGGTTTTCCAGGGATTTTGCAACCGGAAGGCCGGTCAGCTCGCTGACGGCAAACGACGCCTCCCACTGCGCATACAGCGTCACCTGCGTGCCATCCGTTTCCGCGAGCGGCTTACCCTCCTTGTTGCAAAGAATCTCCCTGTCATCATATGCGATACCGCTGCCGTCGGGCTCCGTGTTCCAGCCTGTAAACGTGAACCAGGCGGCCGTATAGGCATTCGGCAAAAGCCTCGTGCCAGAAACAACCGTCTCACCCTGCGGCATTGTCCCTGTCGGCATGACCTCTTCCGGCATCAGGGGATATTTTTCCTCGAGATACGTCCGGTTGTGATCATAACTTACGCGGTATCCGATAGCGTTCCCGCTGATGTCGAAATACACCATCTGCGTGCCCTTGTATTTTCCTTTTCCCCGGATCGTGACACGCGCACGGGAAACGACGGCACCGGGTGCGGTATTGACCGAATCCTCCACGTTGTACAGATAACTGTCCTCCAGAATCTCATAGGAGGAATCGTCCAGGATCGTCGTCGTTCCACCGTCGGTAAAACGCACAAGGACGTCCCTGTTTGTCAGCTTCACCGGACTGCCGGTATATTTCTGCGGTGCAATCGTGATCTGCGCGTTTGCAATGTCTTTTTGGTCCGTTGCCTTCCACTTTGCGTACAGTGTCATGTTGACGCCGGTATATGCGCTTACTGTCGTTACCCGTGTTCCGAACCGGGCGTCCTTAAACCAGCCGTCAAAAACATAGCCGTCCTTCTGCGGAACGGGCAGGACATGATGCGCCGTGCCGCTGCCCGGCATGGTATCGAGATATCCCTGCACATCCGCCAAAAACGTTCCTCCGTTCAGTTCATAGCGCAGGATATGAGGATACAGGCCGGTAAGCTGCATTGCGGTACTCCCCGGGGCGGTACCCGTTGCCGACGCAGCGGTGGCGGTTTTGTGCCAAACGGCATAAAGCGTAATTGTTCCGCTATAATCGTTGCGCGGCTTAACCAGATTGAACGCTTTTGCTTTATTCGGCCAGGTGGCAGTCTGATAAATGCTGTCATAAGGAACAGCTGACCAGCCCGCAAAAACATAGCCGGTCCGCTTGAATGTATTGGAGGACAGTGTCTGCTCTATGCCATAAGAAAGGATCTGCTCCTTCATGCTGCCGCTTGTCGCCTCGTTTCCGTCAAATATCACCCGGTAGGTGTACGGTATCCACTTTGCGTATATTTGCAGGTTGCCGCCCTTCGCCGGTTGGATCTGTGTGACGGGCGTTTTGTAGTTTGCCGACGTATACCATCCGCCGAAGCGGAAGCCTTTCGGCCAGGATTCCTCTGCAGGCGCTTTGACCGTGAATACAGACTGTGTTGCGTCATATCCTGTCCGCGCCTCGTTGTCCGGATGGTTGGGGCCTCCCTGTGTGTGCCATGTGATCGTATACGGCACCGGTTCCCACTGTGCGTACAGCGTGAGATACGAACCCGCCGCATTCTCCGGCACCGTATAAAGCGCAAGGTTGTCATATGCGTCACCGGAACCGTCGACCTTTGTGTTCCACCCCTGAAAAGAATATCCGATTCGTTTGAATGCGTTTTTTGTCAGCTTCACATCCTTCCCCGGAGCCGATGTCATCTGCTTCATACTGCCCGCGGTGGCGCGGTTCCCCTCAAAACGGATCACGAAACCGACCGGCCGCTGTACGATGGAAAAGGATGCCGTCTTTGCGTTTCCATAGGCTCCCGTGCCGCGTAACGTGACGTATGCCTTTCCTTTTTGGATATTATTTTTGTAGGAAACGATTTCATAATCGCTGTCCGACAGCTGTACGCCGCCGGAGATAACCGTGATATCACGCTTTGTGAGACGCACCTCTTTTCCCGTGTAATACTGCGGTTCGATTCTGACCGTCGCTTTGGATAAATCGCCCTGTATCACGCGGTAGTAACCTTCGGCCGTTCCGCTGTAATTGCCTTTCCCCGTAACCGTCACGCGCAGGATGGTCCCCGCGGGCACGACATCCGTTGCCTCCGCAAGATGTCCCTCCTCGCGTATGATGCCATTTGCAAGTTCCGTGGTCGACGCGTAGTAATAGTCCGCCACCTTTATGTAATCTGTTCCCGCCTTCAGTACATTGCCGTTCACATCAATGACTTTGGGTGAGGATTTAAATTTCCCCGCTCTCGCGGAATAAACCATGTCCGGCAGCGTGACCGCGCAGTCCGAAATGCTTTTTTGACCGGTGGTGAAGGTTCTTGTCACGGTTCCCGTGAAGTTTCCTTTTCCCCGGATCACGACCGTCGGCGGATTCTTATCCGTGCTGTTCCGGACGACATTGTTGTTTTTATATGTGAGCGTGTAATCCTTTCCTTTTTCCAGTGTTCTTTCATAAAGGATGACGGAAGGATCTTCCGGATCCGTATATACATACTTCAGCACCGGAGACGGCGTAACGCCGCCCTTGGCATAGCTGTACACCGGATCATTTGTGCCGTCAGCCTTCCACTCCTGCGATTCTTCCGTTTCCCAATACAGGGTGATACGCTGGGAGGCCGCCGCGGCATCGCTTACGAGGCTGTGCGCTTTGATTGCAAAGGTCTTCTTTACCGTCCCGCTGTATGCGCCGATACCTTTGAAGAGAATCTCCGCCGTTCCGGGAGATGTGTTGTTGCTGTAAGTAACAGTAAAGTCCGTACCCCTGGCCAGCACCTCTTTGGTGGATTTGTTTACCAGTTGTGCGTTAACGATTGTGTCCGGTTCCGGATCCGCCCCGCTTTTCTTTGCCGCTCCCACGACTTCATACGGCAGGCCGGTGTACGGAAGACCCTTCAGTTTTTCATCATATCCGGCAAGCTTTGTCGCATCGAATAACACATTGACATTCTGCATCGATGCGCCTTTGATTTTGAAGGTGACGGTCCTTGTGCCCGCATACTTCCCTTTGCCGATGATTATCACCTTTGCGGTGCCGACAGCGGCATTGGCTTCGTACTGCAGCACATAATCCCCGTCTTCACCGTACCGCAATCTGTACGGCTTTGTACCGTCCGTTTCCGCCGCGTTTTTGTCGGTGATATTCCAGACAAATTCCGAACCGTCCGTGTTCAGAAGCATTTGCTGTATCTTCCCGTCAAAGCCTCCCGCTGCCGTGCTTCCCTCCGGCGCATAGACAAAAGCCTTTCCCGTTGCGATTCTTTTCCCTTCTCCGTCCACGGCATTTTGGAAAATCTGCGTGGGAATCGCCGGGACCGTCAGCGCATTCACATGCGTGCGCGCGTCTTCCGTTGTTCCGATCCCTGTCTTCGCAGGATTCGTGTTCAGGATTTCCAGCGTCCACGTTCTTTGTCCTTCACAGCTGCCCGTTCCTTTTACCGTGATAAACCACTTACCCGGTGCCTTAAAGGCATCTGCCGTATACACGCCGTATGTTTCCCGGTCCTCCGCCGTGCTCTCCGACGTGATCTTCTTTGTCGTTTCCTTCCAGATGATTGTATAATCCGTGCCCTCTTTTAAGGTTCTTGTCTTTCCGGTCGCAGGATCTTTCACGGTCAGCGACAGTTTTTTCTTTTGTACCTTGCCGTTCCATGGCAGGATGATGTGTGCGCCTGTTTCGCCAAACAGCGCGTCAGCGGTGGTTGTGACCGCAGGATTGGTGTCATCAAGAACCAGCGGAAGAATCGCGAACGTTTTCACATGCGTCCCGCTGTAGCTGCCCCTGCCCGTCACCGTGACCGTCGGCGGCTTTGTGCTGTCCGATGCGGCAGCTTTGACATTGTTTTTGTAAGAAACCGTATAATCCGTTTTCAGCTTCAGAAGCGTTTTGTTGTGATAGACCCGCAGCTCCGGGAAGGTCTGCGCCACCCCGGTATACGTGCGGTCTTCCGCACCCGCGATCCAGATGCCCTTCGGAATCTCCGAGGGATTTGTGTATCCGTATTTCGTGCGATCCTCTTCCGTCACATCGCCCCAGTCCGGCGTACCGTCCCTTGCCGCATCCTCGTCATACACGCGGACGGTCGTGGCAGCATAACCGCTGTTTGCATAACCGTGTTTTACCGCGATCGCCCAGATTGTGAGGCTGCGGTAACCCTCTGCGTCCGGTCCGGAAAGTCCCGGCATGTCCGGCGTCAGGACGATTTCCTCCGTATAACGCAAACAATCCGTTGCAGGGACACCGTCCGTGGGATAAGGCGCGAGAAATTCATCAAACTTGCCTGCGTCAGCGTAGGCTGCAGCCGAATCCGCGTATGTCCGGTAATAGATGTGCGCATCCGGCGTCGTGCTTGTCATACGGATCCGTGCACCCATGCGGACCGCCGGCACGGTTCCCTCCTGCGTCATGCCTGTACCGCCGGCGATGATATTGTGATTGATCTGTGTACTGTCCGGATCCCCGGGCGCATCCGAATACAGCCAAAGCGCCGGTTCCGCCACCGTCACAACCGCCGACCAGTGTGCATAAAGCGTCATCGTCTGTGTGACACCCTCCGGCTCGTCTTCAAAAAGATATTTTTGTCCCTCCGTTTCCAGCACCGGATCCCTGTACCAGCCAAGGAACACATGTCCCGCGCGTACCGGTTCCTCCGGTGCCGGGAGCCTGTCTCCGCATACCAGCTTCTCGCTGTTTGTCACACGTGAGGGGAAGCGGCCGCCGTTGAGATCAAAGGTCACTGTGGCATATTCCAGGGGATCGTAATCCTCTGCGGAAACTGCCAGTTCTTCCTCCGAAAACATGCTGCGTGTGTCATCATAGTAGTAATAATAGAGCGTTGATGCTTCACGCCGAAAAGAATAGCCGGAAAAGCCGTGGGCATTTGTCAGCGTTCCCCGATACCCCTTCAGGCAGAGATCGAGTGTCCACTGATCCTGTCCGTAGGCATCCTTGCCCATATCGCAGTTGGTCACATCCACCAGATAGGTCGCGCCGTCATCCATCCGGACATTGTTCCACATGTGTCCCCTGCTTCCGGGAATGACATCCACGTCGGAGGACATATCCCCCGTCACGATCAGAACATCCGTATTATTGTCCTCAAAGCTTGTCAGATCACAGAGATACTTGAAGGCCTTGGCGTAGCCCTCACAGACGATTTTGGTTTCGGGATCTTTGTCGAAGGCATAAATCAGCTGCCAGGGATCACCATAAGGGGTCGTACTATTGGCAGCAGCAGGATGATTGTAGTCGGTCTCTTTGCAGAGCCACTCCGTGTAGTAAACGATAAAATCATAATCGCTGTTGCAGACCAGCTCCGCTCCTTCAACAACTTCAACGGCGTATGCAGCGGTTTCCTTTGCCGCGGAGGTCTTTGTCGTGTCAATCTCCAGGGTGCCCTTTTCGCCGCTCACGGAATACGCCGCGGCAACACGCATTTTGAGTGTCAGGCGACTCACCTTCATCGACTTTGACGAGGCGGACATGGCATAGGATGCGCTCCAGCCCGACGTCTTGTCGAACCAGTAGAATACATAGGGCATCTGTGCCTGAAGCGCGTTCATGGCCGTCCTTATATCGACCATGAATGCGTTTTTCAGCGCTTCTCTGGCCTCCGCGCTGACCACTCCCTCACTGACGATGGTTTCCACACCAAGTTCTTCCGGGGTGTAAGACGGCAGAGATACTGACAGATCAAAAACAAATTCCGCGGTGGATACGTGACCGTCCGCAGCCGCCTGCATTTCAGGTCTGATCAGATTGTAGAGCACCTGCGCACGCTCCGGCAGGCGGATGGCGCGTAACGCGTTCTTTCTGGGACCGGGAACAACCGGTTCCTCCGGATACAACGTGTGCTCCAGATACGTTTCAAAAAGCTCCTCCGGATCCGTTTCGTCCGATTCGCTGACCGGGCCGATCTCATCTTCCGCTTCGATAATGATCTCAGCCTCGGCATCAGCCTCTGTCGCTATCCCTGCTCCCGCTTCGGTGCCGATCTCCGCACTGTCCGGGAGCGTTGATCCGTCCTGTCCCGACTGCAGATCATCCGCAGATGTATTCCCGGGCGACAGTTCCTCGACGGCATCTGTATTCGTCGATGCACCGGTTTCCGTGCTGTTTTCCGACGGGGTGTCTTCCGTATCGCCGGCGCTGCTCTCCTGCGTTGCCCCCGTGCCGGCGTTGCTCTCCTGCGTTGCCCCCGTGCCGGTGCTGCTCTCCTGCGGCGAATCTGTCGCGGTATCACTGTCCTGCGATGTGCCGGAAAAAGCCCCGGTTTCCGCCTGCGGATCCTGTTCTTCCGCAAGCGCGCTTATATGGTATGCCTGCACGACTGACACCGCAATTATAAGCGCGAGTAGCACAGCCACGCCCCTTCTGTGTCGACTCTTTTTACGCACAGGCAAATCCTTCATCCCTTTCCCGATCCCTCACTATTATTTCACTCTATCGCATCTCTGCGGGAAAAGTGCACATTTTGTTATATATCGGAAGGAAAGGTATTTGAAACAAGAGAACGTTTGTTTCTTTTCTGGTTCTTTAGAATGATCTGGCGTATCCCGATTCAAGGGAGGGCTCCACACGGCTTTTGATCCAGTCCAGCGCCCGCTGCTCCTCATGCGGGGAAACCTGTATTACGTAGTAGTCCATCGGTTGATCTCTTTCATGTAGACGTCCGTAACCTTACGACGGTCAAATTCTCTCTCCATCTTCTGTCGGGCCTGACGGCCCATCTCCGTACGTGCCTCATGCGAAAGGGACAGAAAGCGTTCCATGGCATCCGCCAGCGCATTTGCGTCCCGCGGCGGGATCAGAAAGCCGGTGACACCGTCCTCCACAGCTTCCCTGCAGCCCGGGATATCGGATGTGACCAGCACCCTGCCGCTGGCAGCGCTCTCCAAAAGCACATTACTCAGGCCCTCATGATAGGAGGGAAGGGCAACACAGTGTATGACCTTCAGGAAAGAGGGCATATCGTCACGCTCCCCGTGATAGATCACAATATTCTTTGCGACCGCCTTATCCAGCCTTCCGCGGTACTCCTTCTCCTTGAATCCGCATACATGAAACTCTGTCTGCGGATACTTTTTCTTTATACGTGCAGCCGCTGAAAGATATTCTTCAATTCCCTTTTCTCTCAGTATTCTGGCAATAAATACAAAACGAACCGGCGGAGCGGTTTTGCCGTCGCCTCCTACCGGCATCGGTGTCCCGGAAAACTCCTCCAAATCAACGCCGGATCCGTTCACCAGGCGCTCTTTCCTTGCATAAATCCCGTGCTTATGGAAAGTCTTCAGATTATCTTCATTCTGGAAAAACAGGCAGTGACACTCCTTCATGGCGGCCCGGTACATCATCACGACAACACGGCGCATCATCCGGTCAAAAAAACCGTCCCCTTCAAACACACTTCCGAGACCGGTCACCGTGGCCAAATACGGAATACCGCTTTTCCGGCACGCGTATCCGCCGTAAATATTGGACTTTATCGTATATGTCAGAACGATATCAGGTTGAATCTTCTGTAACAGATGTTGATAGTGCCGGTAAAGTTGATACTCTGTCAGAGGATTGATTCCCCTCCGGTCCATCAGTTTACATGGGATCACTTCACATCCGAGCGCTTTTACAGGCTCTGTATAGGCATCCTCCGGAACGGATACAAAAACCCTGTGTGTTTCCAATAAGCGAACCAGTAACAATTTGCGAAACAAATACAGTCTTCCGCAATGGTTTGTCAGAATCAGTACTTTCATTTTATCTTCTGCTCCGTACGATGTATACTATCCCGTAAGGAATACTTTTGATAGTTGATCCCTTCGTACTCCGACAAGGACAGATCGTAAACCATACTGCCAAACGCCTTGTTGACCAGCCTTCCGGTCCTGCCCGGAATCCATGAGACGATACGGACAAACGGATTGAGAAACGACGTCGTCTTTATCTTCTTTCCGTGTTCTTCTCCTATCTGTCTGACCATCAGAGCCGTGTTGCTGTATTCCGCATTTTGCGGAAAAAACACACCCGCCTTTTGAAGGATGACCAGCCCTGACAGAAACTCGCATAAATTATCAATAAAAAGCATGGAACGATGATTCCTCACATTCGGAAATACCGGGATCTTCCGTCCCAGTTTGGACAGCATGGGATAATTGCCTTTACATCCCGGGCCGTAAATCATGGGTGCGCGGATAATGGCAACGCGGAATGACTCTGACCGCAGGGCACGGATCAGTTGATCCGCCTGCCATTTGGAATTGCCGTAATGTCCGGCAGGTGCCGGTTCCGTTTCCGCCGTAATCACCTTATTCCTGCCGTAAGGTGCAGCCTCTCCGTAAACGATCATCGAGCTCATCAGGATAAACTGGCCGACGCCTTCCGCTTTTGCTTTTTTTGCGGTTTGTAATGCCAGTTTCGTATTGACATCATAATATTGTTTCTTTTGCTCCGCGCTTAGTTTCCCGGTATCTGCATGTGCGATTCCCGCCACATGAAAGACCGTATCATATCCTGCAAAAGATACTTTTTTCCATGCATCTCCCCTCAGGCTGATAGTATCTGTCTCCAGGACATCGCCATAATACCTTGCAGCATAGTTCCGGAAAGACTTTCCTATATACGAATCTTTCCCCGTGATCAGTATCCGTCTCGTTTCCTGCAAGCAGCCTCCTTTGCAGTTGGCATTCCAGGGTTCCCTTTCCTGTACAGGAGCTTCCTCGTTGCGATGCATCATTCCCGTGCCGCCTTCCACGACCCCCTCCGCGTCGGCGACCGAGCGGAAGGTCTTAAAAAAGCACTTCACATCCATCCGGAAGGCTTTCATGCCGCCCTGCGAAAGGACGGCAGTGTATTCCCCGTCAAGTTTTGCCTTGACCGGAATCTCCAGTTCGTCCCTGCCGTTGATCTGCGCCCAGCCTGTGAGTCCGGGCATGGCGGCATTTGCCCTGTAGCGGTCGCGTTCCTTAACGAGGTCCTCCTGGTTCCAGAGCGCGGGACGCGGTCCGACGAAGCTCATGTTGCCCGCAAAAATATCAAAGAGCTGCGGCAGCTCGTCCAAACTGTATTTGCGAAGAAATCTCCCGACACGGGTGATGTACTGTTCCGGGTTATTTAACTGATGCGTCGGAATGTCATGCGGGGTTTTCTGCTTCATGGAACGGAACTTATGCAGTTTGAAAAAGGTCTTGTCCTTTCCGACGCGCTTTTGTGTAAACAGCACGGAGCCTGGATCATCCAGCACAATCGCCAGACTGAGGAGCAAAAACACGGGAGACAGCAGGACGATCAGCAAAAGGGATAAGGATTTGTCCGCCGCGGGCTTTATCCGGTCACGGTAAATGTTTTGTTCCTTCCGACGCATTTTTTACTCCTGTTCCGCATCATGATAAGTCGGGACGATTATCCGCATCATATTCCGGATTTTCTCCTCTGTCGCGTCTTCATCCGTTACAAGACGCTTAAGTTCCTCCAGCTGCCGGAAGAAATGCTCCTCATCAAAGTCGATCGGTCTCCCAATATGGATGAGTCTGTTCTCTGTTTCCTTCAGACCTTCCTCTTCCATCAGCATCTCTTCATACAACTTTTCCCCGGGGCGCAGTCCCGTGAATGCGATTTCAATATCCGCCCCCACGCGGTAGCCGGAGAGCTTGATCAGATTCTCCGCAAGATCAAGAATGCGCACGGGCTTGCCCATATCCAGCACAAAGATCTCACCGCCCTTTGCATAGGCGCCCGCCTGCAGCACAAGGGAGACCGCCTCCGGGATGGTCATGAAGTAGCGGATGATCTCCGGATCCGTGACCGTGACGGGACCGCCCATCGCGATCTGTTTTTTGAAGAGCGGAATGACAGAGCCGTTGGAGCCTAAGACATTACCGAAGCGCACCGCCACAAACTCCGTTTCGTATTCGCGGTTTAATGCCTGTATGATCATCTCGCAGACGCGCTTCGTCGCGCCCATGATGTTCGTCGGGTTTACCGCCTTGTCCGTGGAGATCAGGACAAAACGTTTCGTTCCGTGTGTCGCCGCCGCCATGGCACAGGCCCGGGTGCCGAAGATATTGTTTTTCACCGCCTCCGCCGGCGCATCCTCCATCAGCGGCACATGCTTGTGCGCCGCGGCATGATAGACGATGTCCGGCCGGAAGAGCGCAAAGATTTCGTTCATCCGGCGCGCATCGCGGACGGAGGCAATCCGGATGCTGATGTGCACGTCCGGAAAATCATGCTCCAGCTCCTGCTGGATCTCATAAACGCTGTTTTCGTAAATGTCCAGAATCACCAGATGCGAGGGCATGTGCGAGGCGATCTGCCGGCAGAGCTCCGCGCCGATGGACCCGCCGCCGCCGGTCACAAGCACCACCTTGTCCCGGACGTAGCCCGCAATGGAATCAATATCCACCCGCACGCTGTCTCGGCCGAGCAGGTCTTCCACATCCACGTCGCGCAGCTCGTTTAAATCCACCTCGCCGCTCACCATCTGATAGACACCGGGCAGCACGCGCAGCTTGCAGTTCGCCTCCTTGCAGACATTGAGCAGCTCCGAAAGCGCCTCTCCCCTGAGCTCCGGGATGGCCACGATGATCTCCTCGATACTGTAAAGGTCCGCACACTCGACAATCCGATCGCGGCCGCCGATCACGCGCACGCCCTGCACAAAGGAACCCCAGGTGGCGGGATTGTCATCGATGATGCAGCGGACGTTGCGCTCCCTGTTCTTGGCGTTTCCCAGTTCCTTTGTGATCATGTTGCCGGCCTCGCCCGCGCCGATGATCATGACGTTGTGCGTGGCGAGTTTATGCTCCTGCTTGCTGCGGGAGCTTTTGAGAAAGCGCGGGGTAAAACGCGTGGCGAAGACCTCCG
Organism: Lachnospiraceae bacterium; assembly: GCA_017443065.1. Taxonomy (GTDB): domain Bacteria; phylum Bacillota; class Clostridia; order Lachnospirales; family Lachnospiraceae; genus Butyrivibrio. Next base: position 19,134 of record JAFSPF010000038.1, on the reverse strand, counting down.
CAAGCAGCAGAAAGGTATAAAGAATGTAAAAACTCTTCGGCACCGCCACCAGATCCATGCGGTAAAACTGCAGGATGATGCCGTGTACAAGACCGGAGGCAAGGCAGGCAAAGACAATGTTTTGTAATTCCTTTTCCCCGGCAAAGACCCAGAGGCTGTGGTACAGTCGGAAGATGTAAAAGAGAACCAGCGTCAACGGCAGCGTGAACGGGAGCGCCCGGTTCACCGGTATGAGGAAATAATCCGGAACCGAGGAAAATGAGAACTCAAAGCGCACCAGCAGCGCCAGATAGGACGCAGCAATAATGCCCGCGATATCAAGGATCACGAACACAATCCGGCGCCGGAGCCATATGAAGAATATCGACTGTCTTTCCGTTCTCATTCCGTTTCTCTTTCCCTCGTCATCAAGGTGACGATGACCGCGAGGAACATCAGTGTCAAAGGATTGCCGGGATGGAAGGTCCACTCCGCAAGGCTCACAAAGGCAAAGCCCGCAGTCAGCACCGTCTGCAGCAGACTCATCGCGTCCCGCTTCTTCCGGTAACGCAGACCCGCTGTCACTATTGTAATGCCGATCCATGCCGAAAACAATAGTCCTGCGGGAATTCCGTGGTCAAACATGGCCTGCAGATAGGTATTGTGCGCATGATCCGCAATCGTATTCTCGTTGGACATGGTCTCATGCCCCTTCATATCCAGTTCCGCAAGATAGGCCTTCCACACGGCAACGCGGCCGCCGGCAAGACCCGGTCCCGCAACTGTTTCATCCGTACTGTCTCCGGACGGCTCCGCCCCCTCTGCGGGAACCGTCTCCTCTTCCTGCGGCGCGGACTCCGGCAACGGTTCCTCCATGAGGCTGCCATCAGGCAACTGCAGGGGTGTTCCGTCATGTGCATACAGCGGGCGCCCCTCCGCATCATAATTGAGCGGATCCACCGGACGCATCGGAAAGCTGATCTCACCGTGCGAAAGACGTGCACCGACGATGTCGATAAAGCGTCCGAAACGCATATAGAACGGGCTGTCCGTGGGGATGGTTCCCCTGATGGAGCCAAAGGTCACGGAATCCTCCCAGCCGCCGGCCGCGCGGTGATCGCTCACCAGGGAGGGAACAATCCGTTGCATTGTAAAAACCGGAATAAAGAGCAGCAGCACGGCTGCACACATCATCCCCGCCGTACGCAGACGATTGTTCTTCCCCGCAAGGAAGAGTGCGACGACCAGCATCCCCGCCGCGGAAACCCAGGCCAGTCTTGTGACGGTCAGGACAAGGTATGCGGCCACCGTCCCGAAGAAAAAGAATTCCAGACAGGCCGCACGGAAGCATTCCTTTACGGAAGTGCCCTTCGGAAGTGTCTGCAGCTTCAGCACCAGCCGCACGGACGCCACCGCCAGCACCAGTACCAGATAGCCGCCCGTGACCGTCACCGTAGAGAAAACAAAGGGGAAACGGTGAAAATACCAGTGCTGGTAGGCCCGGTGCAGCAGGCTGTAGAGCAGGGAGGCGAGGAAGTGCATCATCACGCCCTCGGAGAAGATCCGGAACCACTGCTCCTTCAGACCAAAGCCGAAGATGCCCGCATAAAGCAGCACATACAGAATCACCAGGTTGAAGACCCAGAGCCTCCCGTTCGCAAAGACCATCAGGCAAACGGCCGTAAGAATCGTCAGAAGGCCGTATGGCGATATCCGCTTTGCCGCGCCTGTCACCATCTGCAACCGCTCCGCCGCCGCCCGCTTCCGCAGGGCGTCCGCAAGCCGCAGCAGCATCAGCAGGATCACATACCCGAGGAATGCCATGAGCAGCGCCTTGAGGCGGATCAGCTTCATGTGCATCTCATCCGGCGCTTCCTCCGCGGCAGCCACTGTCTGCCTGACATACCAAAACACCGCGAAGGCTGCGCAGGGAAGATACACGAGGCTGACCGGCCGAAGCAGATCCTTCGGAAACACCGCCGCAATCAGCAGCACGAAGAGGCAGATCGCCAGCTGCCGCATGGCAATGAAATGAAAGATATCATAAAAACCGTTTACGTAATTTACGGAAAAATAGATCGCCAGCGCAAGGCAGGCACTCATCAGCCAGGAACGCCACAGCGGCATGATCGTGACGGAGATATCGCCGAAGAGGCGGTGGATCACGTAAAAGGCAATCGCCGCCGCCAGCGCAATGCCGACCGCGTAGAACAGGATTTCCCCTGCATAGGCATCAAAGCGTTTGAGCGGAAAATTCATGACAAAGATTGTTGCAAAAAACGCCGCTGTCAGCACCTGAATCACGCGCTTCCAGGCATCCCGCACCACAATCAGCCGGTTATACTGCGGGAACTTTTTGAAAAACAGATGTACGGCGGCGCATAACAGAAGCGCCGCAAGCAGGATAATTCCGCCCCGTAGAATCGTGGTTTTTCCATCGACGGGCAGATCGTAAAGGATCCGCATCCGGAGGTGACTGCCCTCCTGCAGTTCACCGGCGGAAAAGAGCTGCGTATCCCATTCTGCGGGAAGCGCGGAAACATCCTCCGTCTGCAGGCGGAAGGAAGAGCGGATTGCGCAAACATCAATCATTTTCGGCGCATCAATCGGCACCTCAACCTCCAGCGGGACGCGGACATACCCGGGAATCTTTTCCTTTGCAAGGTCGATATACCGGTTTGCGCGTTCCGGCCCGTAAATTTCGTTCAGGTGCACCTGCATGTACCGCCCGCCGTCAAGCGACTCCACATAGATTTCAATGGCCGCAAGCTTCTCAAACTCCGTCTGAAACCGCTGCACGACCAGTGTCTCCTCATTGACGGTGACCGCTTCCGCCACCGGGAAATCATCCCGCGGCAGCACCACCTCCCTGCGGAATTTGCGGAAAGGGTACAGCGCGAGCAGAAGGATCGCCGCGACAATCAATATGCCCGTGATGACGGCTCTTTCGAGATACGTCGTCTTACGCATGAAGCGCCTCCATCAGATACATGTCCGCAATCTCCCCGTCCGTGCTCTCCACGTCCTTTAAGGTTCTCACGATTTTAAAGCCCGCCCGGAGATAGCTGTCCAGCGCCGCGCGGTTATCGCAGTAGGCGCGCAGGTACACGCACGAAAGGCTCAGTTCCGCAAAGGCATGCTGCAGGATCAGGCGCGTGGCCCTTGTGCCGCAGCCCTTCCCGAGCGCATCCTCCTCGCCGATAAAAATGCCGAATTCGGCCTTTCGCTCTTCCCGGTTTACATCACGCAGATAGACGCTGCCCACGGGACGCGCCTCTTTGGCCTCTCCCTGCGGCATGCAGATAATGTACTGCAGCACCTCACCCGTCTGCACCCGCGTCCGGAGCCATTCCTCATGCGCCTCTCTTGTCAGCTCCTCCCGGAAGATAAAATGGCTGCGCACGCGTTCCGAATTGCGCCAGCGGAGAATCCGTTCCGTATCCTCCGCCGTAAGCGGACGAAGTGTGATGACACCGTCCGAAAGCACACCCGCGCCCTTCATGGCGTCACCTCCTGTCCCCCTGCCCCGCGAGGCTCATACAGCTCCAGGACAGCGTCGTCATAAATCTTGTCATAGGCATTCTGCAGGAGAAAGTTTTGCAGCAGCACCGCCTTGCGTTCCGCATGCAAGGCGCCGATCCTCTCCTCGGAGATCAGGATGAGCGGCATTTCTGTCAGTTCCGTAAGCGCCTCGTCAAAGCGTTCCGTCGCATTGGAATCCAGGTCCGGCCAGGTGGTGAAGATCGCGGGCGGCAGATCAAAGAGCCAGGCGCAGCCCGGAATGTCACCGAAAAACAGGGTCTTTGTGCCGGCAAGATTTTCCTGCGCCAGATACGCCTGCAGCCTCTCCAGGCGCTCCGCCTCCTCCCCGGTGGTGTACATGCCTGCCGCCTTCGGAACCCCCGTGATCCTTGTATCGAAACGTGTATCCTTCTCCCCGCCGTACACGAAGACCGCCCTGAATACCGTCCCCTGTATCAGCAGAACGAGGGCCAGTGCAGCAATCATGCTGCCCCAGGTGAAGTGCGCCTCACGGTTGGTCAGCTTCAGCGTTCTGCGCTGTGCGCGGCGGAAGGTGCCGATCGCCGCCGGCGCAACCAGAAACAGATGGTTCAGCACGGGATAGGTGTAATTGTCGCTGCCGAGCGGCGTAACGGCAATGATCACCACTGCCGCGAGCGAAAGCAGGCGCTCCTGCGCATGTCCGCCGAACAGCCCCGCAATATCCAGCGCAAACAGAAGCAGGGCAAAAATCACAAACATCATCGCCGCCTGGAACATGCAGTCATAGTACCAGTAATTGAAGGTAAAGACGCCCGTCTTGAAATAAAACACGATGAGGACGACCGCCCCCGCGACAAACAGCAGGCGCTTGGCCGTCAGATACCTTTCCTTCTTCCAGACAAACATCACGACCCCCGCCGCGATGCAGGGAAGGAGGACCGCCATGTGGGACAGCGTCCGTCCGTAGGCGCCGAGGATGCTTGTCACCATCCCGGCAATCCCGTGATTCTCCGCCTCCTCCGTGAGCCCCATAAGGGAGGAAATCATCTCCGGATACGCGCTGTTTCCGTAACGCAGGCGGATGGCGGTATAGGGCACCAGAAAGCCCGCCGCATATCCCGCAACGCAAAGGACGCATTGTTTCAGGATGCCCGCGGCGCCCCGCCTCGTCCAGACGCCGTAGCCGATCACCGTCACGATCATCAGACATTCCATGATGTTCGGGAAGCGCACATGCACATTGCATCCGAGGCACACGCCCGCAAGGAACAGCAGCGGCATCGTATGCTTCTCCGACACCAGGCCGCGCAGCAGGGAGAGCGTCCCCGCTGTGAATAACAGGTAGGTCAGATAGTTGTATAAAATGACGCGCGGACACCAGCACAGACTGATCGCAATCCACTCACCAAGAAAAATCATCCAGCCCGGCAGCTCGAAGCGGCGCAGCAGGTAATACGCCATGAGCGCCATCGCACAGACGGGGAGTGTGGTATATACATTCATCCCGAGCCACGTGCCGCCGAAGGGCAGCTTCGTCAGCACATGCCCCGTCACGTTTGCGAGAAAGGTGGAGAGATACCACATCGGGTCCATCTGCGTGCCGTACTGAAAATACGAGAGGCTGTAACCGCCGTCGCGGACACTGAAATCCCTGAGCAGCCCGACAAAGGGATACAGAAAGAGCAGCACCGGAAAAATATAGCGCTCCGCAATATGCTGGAATTGTTTTACCCTGCCGCTCATAGCTTCACCGCCCGTCCCGTAAAAAGATGAAACAGCACTGCACGAATCATGTCGACCACGATCCCGCAGGTCATGATAATCCCGACGCATGCAAGCATCTGTAAGGTCATCCGGAGCGGCTGCGTCACCTGCACCTCCCCGATGAACGGCACAAACCACTGCAGCCACCGCCGGTCCGTCTGCTGATGGACATGCAAAAGATAAACGCCCGGCAGATACGGCGCAATGCGTGTGCAGAAGCGTCCTGCCGCATGCTCCGCTTCCCCCGCCGCGGCAAAAAACACGAACAGGCCGACGGCCGCCGTCAGGCAGGGAAGATAATTATAATCCGCCGTGACAAGCGAGTAGTCCCGCAGCTTTCCCGTTCCGGCACTGATGACCGGGAGCAGGAAGGTGAGCAGAAACAGTACGAGAACGGAACCCGCATACAGACGCAGGCCGTTTTTCCTCTCCGGCAGTCCGCGCACCTTCAGGTACGCGCCGACGAGATACAGGCAGAGAAACCAGTCAAAGCCGTAGCCGCCGTTGTCATGGACAAAGCGCAGCGGGATCACGCTCTTGATGAGGCACTGGAAGAGCAACAGCAAAAAAAGCAGGGTACGGAAGGTTTTTTCCGGCAGAATCTTCAACCCCGCGTTCAGGAAGGGCTGCAGCAGCATCAGCATGAGAAAGGCCGTAAAGAACCAGTAATGCCCGTTGGACACCGGGAAAAACAACTGCAGGATCCGGTAGTAGAACGGCAGCTCCGATGTCTTCAGAATGCCGAGAAAAGCGCATGCCGCGTATACGCCCAGGGCATAGAACATCACCGTCAGCAGGCGTTCCGCAAAACGGCCGGCGGAAAAGGGCTTGTCATATCCGACATACCCCGCGAGGATCACAAAGGTATTGACGGCACAGAGGGAAAGACTGCGCAGAAAAACAGCGTACAGCTGCGGTGCGCCGAAGGACACGCCGTCCGTCGGCAGCAGCTCCAGCTGGTTCAGGAAATGCAGCGTGACCACCAGGCACATCAGCAGCACGCGCAGCATATCCAGGTTGTGCATCCGTTTCCCGTTCACGCGCCGCGCTCCTTTTCCCGGATCACCGAGCCGTCCTCCACCCGGTACACGATGTCGCATTTTTCGATCGTCTGCAGGCGGTGCGCGATGATAATCAATGTCTTCTTTCCGTGGAGTCGGTTGACGGATTCCATGATCGCGGCCTCCGTCTCATTGTCCAGTGCGCTTGTCGCCTCGTCGAGGACCATCACCTCCGGATCGTCGTAAAGCGCTCTCGCAATGCCGATGCGCTGGCGCTGTCCGCCGGAAAGCCGGATGCCCCGTTCGCCGATCTGTGTATGCACGCCCTCCGGAAGCTCCTTCACGAAGGCATCCAGCTGCGCTTCCCGTAAGGCCGCCCAGAGCTTTTCCTCATCAATCTCCTCCTCCGGCACACCGAAGGCGACATTGTCCCGGATACTGCCGTCCAGCATAAAAATCATCTGCGGAATGTAGCCGACGTTTTTCAAAAACCCCTGATAGTTCGAAAAAATACTGACGCCGTCCGCAAGAATCTCTCCCTCCTGCGGCTTCAGAAGGCCCAGCAGCACGTCGATCAGCGTTGTCTTCCCCGCGCCGGACGTTCCGACGACACCCACGGATTTGCCCACCGGCACCGTGAGGGAGGCGTGCCTCAGGATGTCCGTCTCCGTGTTCGGATAACGGTAGGTCAGGTTACGGATCTCGATTTCCCTTGTCACCGGAAGCTTTTGGATCTCCTCACGACGGCGGTAGAAGTCCTCGCTGTATTCCACGTTTTTATCATTGATGTCCTGCTGCAGCTCCTCGCTGACATTCAGGAAGATGGGCTCAAAGAAGGAGATGGCAGTCAGGTAATTGTTGATGCGGTTGGCGCTCGGCAGAAGCCTTGCCGCCGCCGCGGCCAGCACCGTCAGCTGTGGCATGAGCTCCGTCAGCTGCGCGCCGCGGGAGAGCGTAAAGATCATATAGCCCGCCATCGCCGCGATTGCCACCGTCTCGATCAGGAGGCGCGGCGTCATCTGGTACAGGGAATATTTCCGGACCGCATTGACGTAGCCGTTGCCGCAGTCCGCGTAATCATTGATGAAATAGTGCTCCTTGCCCATGATCTTGATGTCCTTGATGCCGGTGACGGACTCGTTGATCTTCTGGAACAGGCCGCTGTAATAATCCTGGTTGTCCTGCCCCGCCTTCTGCATCACGGGCTTGATGGCGATCTTCACGATGAGGAGGGTCGCAACCAGCACCACTGCGATCGTCACGGTCATGCGGGCATCGCTTAAGAGACAGATCACCGTCAGTCCCGCAAAGACGATGAGCTCGCTTGTGAGCTGCAGCAGATTCAGGATCAGGGCATACATGTTGTTGATGTCCGAGGTGATGTTGCGCTGGATCACGGAGGTGTTCGCATTCAGATAATATTCATAGGGCCGTTTCATGAAGCCGACCATGAGACGGCGCGAGGTTGCGAACTGGTTGGTATAGACGAATTTCAGCTGCGTCGCGTTCACGACATACAGAAACAGATTCTTCACCACAAACACGGCGATCAGCGCAAACAGGAAGAATATCCCGAGCTGCGTCGTGTTCGCAAAGCCGAAGGCATGGTAAAAACGCGCAATCATCCCGCCCGAGGTGACCGCGTCCGGCGCCACCAGCACGCTCATCACCGGCACGATCAGACCGACCCCCAGGGATTCCAGCAGGCCTCCGATCAGCATCAGCACAACAATGCCGGCCATCTGGCGCTTCTGGCGTCTGTCCAGCAGAATATTCAGCTTCCTGAGTATTTTACCCATGCAAAACAGTGCGGCTTCCTTTCATAAGCACACACGAAGAAAATTATACCACACAACCCTCCTGTTCCGCCATCCTTGGCGGAACGCAGGTCAGTCGGGTTGGTAGTATGGCGCATCCATGCGCGCATATCGCGCTTCGCCTTCTGTTCCGGCATCCCCGCTGTTTGCTTCAGCGGAGCTTCATGAGCATTCCGTGCACCCTGCGGGACAGCTTCGGGGCGTAGGAAAGGATCTTCAGGTTTTTGCGTTCCTTCTCTGTCAGGTACGCGTTGCCGCCGATGTCCGCGCGATGCGTCTTGAGATAGCGTACGACCTCCGTATACATGCGGTTGTCCGCCGTCATTCGGGAAAGCGGGATGTGCAGCAGGTAGTCCAGGCGCTGCACCAGCGCAAAACGTCTTGCGATCTCCGTGAACTGGGGGTATTGCTTCGCGACGAGCGCCTCCGCCTCATCCGCGCCCTCCACGGCGCCGGCAAAGCCCGGCGGAAAGCTGTCCTTCTTTGACGGATCCGGCCTTGAGCCGGAGCCCGAAACATGCACCACATGATAGCAGCGCGAAGGAAGCATTGCAATACGGTCCGTCCTTCCGAGCAGCTTGATCATCAGCCGGAAATCCTCGTTGCGGACGCCCTCCGGAAACATGCTTTCCTCCGTGAACAGATCCCGTGCGATCAGCTTTGTGCAAAAGGAGGTGTCGCCCTCATGCAGAAGGAGCGTTTTGAGGAAAGCAGTCGTGTCCGTCACGCACTCCTTCTCCGGCGGCACCACCATGTCTCCGAGCACCGCACCGTCCGGCGAAACCTCCCGCCGCGCCACCTGTGCGATCTGCGTCCCGTGCTTCAGGAGCGCTCCCGCCAGCAGCTCATACATCTGCGGGCTCACATAATCATCGCTGTCGACAAAGCCGATCCATTTTCCCGTCGATGCACGGATGCCTGCGTTGCGTGCGGCGGAGACATCCCCCTCCTCTCTCCGGATCACGCGCAGCTGCGGATACTGCTCCGCCAGTTTTTTTGTGAGCGCCGGCGTCCCGTCCGTCGAGCCGTTGTCAACGATAATCACCTCCGTGAGCGCAACGGGATAGGTCTGCTCGCAGACGCTTTTCACGCAGCGCGCAAGCCAGGCCTCCATGTTGTATGTCGGGATGATGATGCTGATCTTCTCCGTGAACTCCATGTCCGATGTTTCCTCAGGTATGGTCCTGTCTGTTCGGTTCCCTGCGTCCGCCGCCACTCTTTCTCGGCCGGATCACGGGGGCTTCGCTCAAGGGCCCCGTCCCCGGAAAGGCCTCCGCCCTTCCTTCCTTCAGCAGCGTTTCGCAAAACGAAAGCAGGCGCTTTGCCGCGGTCTCCGCGTTCCATTCCGTTTCGATCACGCGGTACGCGTTCAGACCGAGTGTGCGGCAGAGGGTTCTGTCATCCACCAGCCGCAGCACCTGCCGTTCAAAGTCCGCATATTTTCCGCTCCGGAAGGTCAGTCCGCTCTTTCCGTTTTCGATGAGGAAGGGCACGCTTCCCGCGCCGTCGCTTGCCACCACCGCCAGCGCACTGTTCATCGCCTCATTCACGACCGCGCCCCAGCCCTCCAGGTGGTTGCTCGGAAAAAGAAAAATATGGGACTCCTCCATCACGCCGCGCGTTTCCATGGGCGTCACCGCCTTGCGGAAAAGGACCGTTCCCGACAGCCCGTTTTTTTTCGTCCAGCCCTCCAAGGGCTCCCGCAGCGGCCCGTCCCCCACCATCTCCAGCGTAAAGGGTACGGACCGTTCCTTCAGATGCTTTGCCAGCTTGATCGCATATTCCGGATGCTTCCAGTCAATCATGCGCCCCGCAAACACGAGCCTTATAGCGCCTTCCCCGGCACCGTCCCACTGCGTCCGCGTCCTTTTGCGGAATTCCGGGAAATAGCCCCAGCGGAATTTCTTCTTCGGATAGGCATGGATCAGGGCAAAGTCCGAGGCCACGAAGCCCCCGGCACAAAGAAGATACACGGGCTTCCTCCGGTAGCGGATGTGCTCTTTATACTTGGCCTTCAGCCCCTTCGGCGATAGCGCCTTCCACTGCCCCTCCTTGTATATGCGCTCCGTCACGCGCAGCGTCACCTTCCCGGATGTCAGGCGCTTTTCGATCAGCTTGGCCGGCAGGCGGCTCCAACCGAGGAGCACCACATCGCTTTCGAGGAAGAGCTTCTCACAAACCGCGCGCTCCTTTTCCCAGAAGCGGCAGTAGGCAAACATCTCCGCGTCCTGCACCCAGCCGAGCGCCATGCGCTCCTGCGTCATCGGCTCCGTTTCGATGAAGGCAAAGTCCTCCCCGAGCGCCGCGTATAATTGCGCACAGAGCGGTGCCTGGTGGTGATTGATGAAATTGGATACAAAGGTGATTGTCATACGTACGCCACCGGCTGTTCCGCGATCTCACGGTAAATTTCACAAAGTCTGCGATAATTCGCTTCCGGGTCATGGGTCACCAGGGCGCGTCTCCGCGCCGCAGCACCAAGGCGCGCGCACAGCGCGGGATCATCAAAGAGGCTCTGCACCGCTGACTGCAGCTCCTTGACGGAGGTCTTTTTGAAGAGCAGTCCCTCCTGCTCATCCGCGATCAGGGACGGAATGCCGCCGGTCTCCGATGCGATCACCGGCACCCCGAGCAGCATCGCCTCGCAAACGGAATTGGGCGAATTCTCCACGACGGAGGCGCAAATCACCGCATGCGCCCTGAGGCAGGCATTCCGCATGCCCTCCGCATCCAAAAGCCCCAGAAAGGTCACATGCTCCTCCAGGCCCTTTTCCACCAGTTGCGACAAATACTCCCCGTAGGCGCCGACCTTCAGATCCTCCGGCACGCGTTTTTTGATGCCGCGTCCTCTTCCCGCCGCCTGCGCTTCCTCCACATGCGTCTCAAACACCGGGTTTCCCGCGACATACAGATGAAAATCCGGATAATGCGCAATGAGATACGGCATTGCGCGAAGCACAAAATGCAGACCCTTCAGCGGAACATCCCCCTGCGAAAGGAACAGGCTGTGCGGCACAGCGCTCTCAAGGCGCCACTCTCCTTCGTAAAAGGGCGCGCGCATCGTTTCGTTCATCGGATAATAGGTCGCGCGCGGGCACAGTCTCCGCACAAACTCCCTGTCGTAATCCGTGCGTCCCGTGATGTGCGCCGCCAAGAGCAGCGCGGACCGTTCCCGCACACCCCGCACGCGGAACTTTTCCTGCTGCTGCCGCAGGGAATCCCTTCTCACGACGTCGCGGAAGGTCGTGCGGCTCCACACGCTCTCCGGCAGATCCGCGCGGTACTCCCTCGCGATGTCCGTACAGATGCCCTGGATCCCGATCAGCGTCCGTTCCGGCTGCTCGAAGGCCCTGACGAAGGCCAGCGCATGCGGAAATTCCGTCCCGAAAACATGCACGATGTCCGGCTGAAAATCCGCGATGATTCTTGCGAAGCGTTTCTCCAGTCCGCGGTCATACTTTTCCGGCGTCTGGAGATCCTCTTTGAACCCGTAGAACGTCACGCCGTCGATCACCTCGCGGAAGGTGTTCTTCGCGGACGGGAAGCAGATGCCGAGCACAATCTGCTCTGCACCCGCCGCATCCCTGTGCCGCTGCACCTGATCATACAGCCCCGAGACCCAGCCCTCCCGTACGGAGTAGGGCTGTTTCTTTGCAACGGCGTAGGCCGGCAGCATAATGTTAATGAGCCATAACACTTTCATATTCGCTCCTTCCAGTCGCTCATATGTCTGTTTTCACTTCTTGCGGTCATAACGCAGTTGCTTCACTTTCTGATACAATCCCGCTGTCTTCGGATTCTTCGCCAGCTTCTCCCTCAAGGGCTGCAGGGTGGCGGTCCGGTAAGCGTCGTATTTAATGATCTTACTCTTCGGCAAATACATGGCGATGATTTCTTTTCGCTCTTTTTCCGACAGCTTCCTGCTTTCCGGTTTTTCGGAGTATCCCCTGCCCTCGTAATCCGCAACGGTCATTTTTAAATAACAGATCTGTGCGTTTCTTCGGTATTTCATGCGCAGGAACTGCTCGTAATCCGCGCGGACCTTCCATTTGCAGTCGAAGGGTTCCTCCCGCAGAAGCGGAAGCGCGTAGAACACGGACTGGTGGCAGGGCAGATGCCGGTAGCAGGCAAAATCATCCATGACCGGATTTGCCTTCACGATCTGTCCGGCGGTTCTGTCAAAGGTGTCCCCGTAGCAGATATCCGCGCGGAGGCGATCCTGCGACAGCTGCGCGCGCATCGCAATGCGCCTGTTCCATGCGCGGATTCTTTTGTCCGCCGCCCTCAGCACCTTTCCGTCATAAAAGCGATCGCCGCAGTTCATAAAGAGCACATAGGAGGAAGCATCCTCCTCGTCAAAGATCTCGCGCACGGCAAGGTTCATCGCATCATAGATGCCCTCATCCGCCTTTGTGGCGAGACGGATATTCTTGGAGGTCGCAATCAGCGAATACACCTCCTCGATCGAGCCGTCCGTCGAGCCGCCGTCGCGCACGGTCACGTCAAAATGCGGATAGTCCTGTTCCAGAATGCTTTCCAGTGTCTGCCTGAGCTTTTTTCCCGCATTGTACGACACCACGACGATATGAAAAAAAATCTGTTCCTTCGAAGACATGTGCACCTCCTATTCCGTTGCCGTAAACAGAAACGAACGGTAGGGCAGCACCAGGATTCCGTCATCCCCCGCGTGCAGCATGTACCGTATAAAATAAAGCACGCAGGCCGCAAGCACCACCGCGGTCTGCAGCTTCCTTGCCTTTTCGTCGCTGATCTTAAGCAGCACGCGCGGCACAAGGAAGATCTGCGGAATGATCAGATAATACGTCAGACGCGACAGCTGCGGAATAAAGCGCAGGGACAGATGCATCACCAGCGCCATAAAGGTCATCTTCGTGAAAAAGCGGATCCGTTCATCCTCCCGCACCGCCGCTTCCCGCCTTGCATTCCAGAACACAAAGAGCAGCACCAGCGCGCAGCGCGCCACATTCAGCACACTGAAGGAGGCGTACTGGTTCCACGCGTTCAGCCAGGTGGGATACAGCAGATAGCCGTTCCGCATCACCTGCTCCGGGAAGAGTGCGCACAGGCCGAATACCAGGACGACCGCAGCCGTAATGTATTTATTCCAGCGCAGCTTTGCGAGCGGATAAAACAGGAGAATCACAAAGAAGGTTCTGTGCATGAGCGTTCCGAGGATCACATACAGAATGACGCGCGGCCAGTCTCCCTTTTCGACATGGGGCAGCGTCATCAGCGCAAGCGGCATGGCCGCGTAATAACGCACCGTGCTGAAGGACTGGAAATAAAAACAGAGCAGGAGGAACATCGTGAAGGACAGAAAGAAGCTGTCCGCCTGCCTGCGGATGACATAAACAAAGCCCGCCGCCGTAAAAAAGCTCATGACGGCAAAGACCAGCAGATAGTTCTCATTTCCCGTGGCATTGTAGATCACCCAGGTCAGGGCATTGAAGAGCGGCTCCGTCGGAACGATGCCGAGCGCGCCCTCATGATGCATCACGCCGATCTCATGCATGATCTCCGTGTACCACCAGTAATCATTGCCGACGCGGTAGCGCAGTGCGGAGACCGCAAACAGCAGAAGAAAGACGGTGACACAGACCGTGCGGTTCAGCGCAAGCGCCCGGGTACCCGGCGCCTCTTCATCGACCGTCAGCTTCGCCAGACCGATCGTCAGGATTGTCAGAATCAGATACACGACCATCCCGTATCCCCTCTTTCAACAGTCGTTTGCATTCCGCATAAGGGCGTTCTTTGCAAAAAGCGGCGCGGTTCTTCTTAAGCCACCGCAGACCGAAGGGCAGGGCCATTTTGCCGTACAGATAATGATACAGCACGCCCCTGTCATGGAAAAACTTCTCCGTATAGCCCTCGAACCAGGTGGACTCGCGTTCCTTTTCCTCTCCGATCTCCTCCACGGAGCGGTAGAGCCGCAGTCCTTTCCGGAGGCAGTCCCTTAAAAACAGGGAGTCCTCACCGTTCGCATATTTTGCGCCGCCGCCGAACAGCAGCGAAAAACGCACGCCCGACGCCTTCAGCTTTGCGGTGCGCGCCGCGATCGCATAGGCGGGGTATCTTCCGTAATTGTACCAGCGCACGCGGCCGTTGTCCGTATTACGGTAGGTTTCGCGCCCTGCCGACTGTCTGACATTAAACAGAAGCAGATCCGCCTGCGGATTCCGGTCAAAGCAGCGGATGACCTCCTCGGCGTAGCCCGGATGATACACAATGTCCTCATCACTGAAGAGGAGTAGCTCCGCATCCGCATGTTCCAGCGCCTCATTACGTGACAAACCCACGCCGCGGCTCTCTCTGTGGTAACACCTGATTTGATAACCCTTGTAATGATACATGGATTCCGCCGTTTCATTACACTGGTTGATCACAATCGCGTCACATTCCAGCCCCATCCGGTCCGCCAGCGTCGTCGTATTCTGGTTCAATGCGGCGACCAGAATTTGCAAGCGGCTGTTATCTACATATTGTTGTTCACCCTGTTTTTCCAAATTCGCTTCCCACTCAAAAACGATAGTATTTTTGCAGAAATCCGTTGTCTGCTCCGGTCAATATGATGCCCTTCACCGGATTTCCGCCCACGGCCGCTTCCGCGATCAAATGCTCGTACTGTTGCTCCAATCGCGCGCCGCTTCTGACTTCCAGCAAAATCACATCGGCTGTATTGACTTCGGCAGTCGTTTTTTCAGTTAAAATAACGTTCGGTCCCATTGCCTCCCCGGCATACTCCCGCAGTATCGCGGCAGGACTGTCGCCGGAATTCGTAACGTCTGTATCTTGTGCCCTGAGTAACAGCCATTTGTTACCAAACGACTGTAATTCACGCATATGTAACATCAGTTCTTTCTGAAATTGCGGAGGATATGTTTCGGATGCCTGTCCCTTTCGCGGCAGGACGCCGAGCACCGGAATGCCGTATCGCCGGACCGCATCCTCCGGAACATAAACAGCGTTATCGAATAAGAAGCGGAGCCACAATACGAGAAGTGCCGCCAGGACACCGATAATAGCGCCCGTTATTGCCGCGACGGCCTTCCGCTCCGGATACGTGCGAAGCACGGGCTCCGTATAGCCGAGCACCTCCGTGCCGGTGATGACCTCGTCTCCCTCCGCGTAACGGCGGATCGCCGCACAGTACAGCATGGCGCGGTAGGCGGCGCGTTCCGCGTCCGCGCTGATGCCCGTGATGTGAATGATGCGCAGATCCGCATAGGCGGTGACATCAAAGCTTTCGCCGGGGATCCCGCGGGAATCGGCCAGAGGCGCCTCCGCCGCAGCGGCATGTGCCGCAGGATCCGCCTCCGGAAAGACCTCGCGGAAGGCCGCATCCGCCTCCGCAAGCGCCTGCGGATCCTCCAGATGCGTCAGCACGGCCTCCGTCCCCGCCAGATCCCGCCAGCTCAGGGAATTGTAATAGCTGTAGAGCACCATGGCATCCGCCTTTTCCGTATAGTACACGTAAAGCTTCGCGCTCGATTCATAGAGCGGGGGACGCGTCACCTTCGTCACCGCGGTATAAAGCAGCACGGCCGCCAGGGCAAAGAGCGCCGCGGCCGCGGGAATCACCCACAGCTTCTTCATGAGACGCAGATAAAAGCAGCGCAGATTCACGCGCTCCCTCATGATCTTCCTTTTCTCCTCCGTCATCCGGATTCCTCCACGCCCTCCGTGCTCTCCGCCGAAAAAAGAATGCGCAGTGTCAGAAGCATCAGTCTTAAATCCAGCCACACGGAGTAGTTTTCGATATACGTCAGATCCAGCTTCAGTTTATCGTACGGACTTGTATTGTATTTGCCGTAGACCTGCGCATAGCCCGCAAGCCCCGCCTTCACGCGCGTGCGGAAGGCAAATTCCGGCATCTCCTTCAGATACTGTTCAATGATCTCCGGGCGCTCCGGCCTCGGGCCGATAAAGCTCATGTCCCCGCGCAGAATGTTCCACAGCTGCGGAAGCTCGTCGATGCGGCAGCGGCGGATGAAACGGCCGAAGGGCGTGATCCGCGGGTCCTTCTGGGCGGCGAGCCTCGCCACGCCGTCCGCCTCCGCGTCCGTGCGCATGCTGCGGAATTTGAGCATCCGGAATTCCCTTCCGTGCTGCGTGCAGCGTGTCTGCGTGTAAAGCACCGGTCCCCCGTCGCCCGCCTTGACGATGATCGCCGTCAGCAGCATGAGCGGTGAGAGCAGCACCAGCAAAAGGAAGGACAGCACCAGATCGATCGTGCGCTTGAGGAAGCGCTGCTCAATGCGGAGCGCGTATTCCTGTATCATGAAGATGGGCGTGTCAAAGAGATGCATCTGATCCGCGCCCTTTAAGATGACGTCCGTGATCCGCGGCATGATATAGACGCGGATGCGGCGTGCATAGCATTCCTTGAGCAGTCGGTTGCGCTCCTCCACCGGCATGTCCCAGAGAATGACGCCGCCGGGCTGCTCCTCCAGCGCCGCTGTGATCACCTCATCTCCCTGCGACAGCCGGAGACTCTTTGTGATAACATAACGGTCCCTGCGCGATTCAAACTTCGTCAGAATCTCATCCACCGGTTTTTCCCCGCCGATCAGCAGCATGTCCCTGGGCGGGAAGACCATGCGGTAGAGCACGTCCGTCAGATAAATCCAGAGGATGGAGACGAAGAGCTGTGCCGCGTAAATCAGCGCCATGATCTGCACCGGCACCAGCCAGTTGCGCATGAGCGAGAGCTGGAAGTAGGTCAGGATATTCACCATCAGCAGCGAAAAAATATGGGAGGAAAACACCCGGAGCGGCTTCTGGTAGCCGCTGTTTTTGCCGCCGTAGGTCCGGTAAAAGAAGACCTGCAGGACAAGATAGAGAAACAGCACAAGGATATGGCCCCTGACATACAGATGAAGACCCGCGCCGATCAGGACGCCGTCATTGGTATACCGCGTCTGCTGCAACACCGGATAATAGTAACGGAACCAGCCGACGGCATAGATGCCCGTCTGAATCAGCAAAAGCGCCGCATCCATATGGAGTACCAGGACCCGTTTGGCGGATTCCATTTTCTTTGACATATCTTATATCCTGCGCGCCGTGGCGCGCCATGCCCAGCCGAAAAAGTGCTTCATCGAAGACGGTACGGACAGCCCCGCCACACCCGGATCCCGGTAGAGGCGCCAGATCCGCTTTACGGCCTTCAGCTTGTTGGAGGAGAGCGAACCCCCGCTCCTGCGGTAAACCGTCAGCACCTCGTCCAGTCCCTGGGCCGTGACGCCCCGGCGCAGGATCCGCCACCAGGTGGCCGTGTCCTCACTCTCAATCTCCGGCATCTTGATCCACTTCTTTGCAATGCGTCTGGTATCAAATATGACCGTTGACGTAAAAATGACGGTACGGGACAGCGCCTCCGCAAAGGTCAGCGTCTCCGGCACCCGCACCTCCTTTCCCGTCAGTCTCGCGTTTTCATCGCCGAAGGCATAGGAGGTAAAGGCAAACGCCGCTTCCTTTTCCTTCATGAAGGCGAGGGTCCTTGCCAGCTTCTCCGGCATCCAGAGATCATCCGCATCCAGAAAGGCAATGTAGCGGCCCAGTGCCGCCTCGATCCCGGCGTTGCGCGCCCTTGCCGCGCTCCCGCCCTCTTCCTTTGTCAGGGGAATCAGGCTGATCATCTCCTGTGCCCCCGCGATGATATCCCGGATATAGCCCGCACTGTCATCCGTCGAGCAGTCGTCCACGAGGATCAGTTCCCATTCGCGGTCGGTCTGTGCCCTGACGCTCGCGATCGTCTGCGCGATATAATTGCGTGCGTTATGTACGGGAATCACGATACTGGTCATACGATCCGCCTACAGCTCCTCGCGAAGTAAATATATCGGTCGTTTTTTTACCTCGAGATATGTTTTGGACAGATACTGTCCGACAATGCCGATACAAAACATCTGCACACCGCTGACGAGCAGAATGATACAGACCATGGACGGCCAGCCCGGTGTGGGGTCTCCCATCACCAGCGCGCGGATGAAGATGACCAGCAGGAAAATCAGGGCAAGAATGCAGCACACGACCCCGAAGACCGAGGCAAAGGCCAGCGGCGCCGTGGAGAAGGCCACCATGCCTTCCACCGCATAAACAAAGAGCTTCCGGAAGGACCACTTCGTTTCTCCCTTCCTGCGTTCCACGTTTTCGTATTCCAGCCACTTGTTATTAAAACCGACCCAGCTGAAAATGCCCTTGGAGAAGCGGTTGTATTCCTTTACCTCAAGGACCGCATCCGCGAACTGTCTGGTCATCATGCGGTAATCCCTGGCGCCGTCCACGATCTCCGTCCGCGACATGCGGTTGATCCAGCGGTAGAAGCGTCTGGCAAAGAAGGAGCGCACCGGCGGTTCGCCCTTGCGCGTCACGCGGCGGGTGCCCACGCTGTCATAGCCCTCCTCCGCAATCAGACGGTACATCTCCGGCAACAGGGCGGGCGGATCCTGTAAATCACAGTCCATGACCACGACGTAATCCCCCGTCGATTTCTCCAGGCCCGCGTAGATGGCCGCCTCCTTGCCGAAATTACGGGAAAAGCGCAGCAGATGCACGCGTTCGTCACGCGTATGAAGCGCACGGACCGCCTCCGCCGTGCCGTCCGTCGAGCCGTCATCCACATAGGTCAGCGTCAGGGCAAGGCCCTGTTCCTCCAGTGCCGGCGCGACCTTCAGGATCTCCTCATAAAAATCCGTGATGTTCGGTTCCTCGTTATAACAGGGAACCACGATGCTGAGTGTTTTCATCATTACCTATTATCTTATATGAAGCGCAAAAACCTTGTCAATTGCTACTCCCCTCCTGCGGTACCAGCGCCGGGAAGCGGAAGGTCCGGTCGGAGGCCGTATCATCCAGCTCGATATTATAACTGATGGTATTGTATCCCGGCTGCTGCAGGGTTACGGTATGAATGCCGCTGACCTTGTCAAAGGAGCCGGGGATGTAGCCGATGTAATTGCCGTCCAGGAACATCAGCGCACCCGCGGGCTCGTCCACGTAGATTTTATTGACAATCTGCGGCTGCTGCTGTTGTTGTTGCTGTTGTT
>JAFSPF010000037.1 GCA_017443065.1 Lachnospiraceae bacterium | reverse complement strand
TTACAACAATGAGGACGCCCTGCAGTCGGCGATCTACCTGGCCTATATTTATGCGCTCAACAAATATACGGTCGTGAAAGAGATGACGGCCGGCAAGGGCTTTTCCGATGTGACCTTCATTCCGTTTCTTTCGGACATCCCCGCGATGATCATCGAACTGAAAAAAAATGATTCCGCCGCCAGCGCGATCGACCAGATCAAAGAAAAGCAATACTACGAATCCCTGTCTCATTATCAGGGCGACATTCTCTTCGTCGGCGTTTCCTATGACGAAAAAGAAAAAACCCATACCTGCCGGATCGAACGATTTGTGAAATAAAATACCCCTCATTTGTAGGGTGTGCGAGGCGAAAGAATACGCTATGCTTGTAACAAAGCAGGCGTATTTTTTGTGCGCCGTTAAGACGCAAAAGGCAAAAGGTTACAAATAAGACACATCGCTTGGGATAGCACACGGTGAAAAAAGAGAGTGAGGGTAGACAGATGAAAAAGACAAAAGCGTGGATCATGGTTTTGCTTGCGGCACTGATTGTGACGGCGATGCCCACGGCCTTGCCGGTGACGGTGCAGGCCATGGAACCGCAGTTTTGTACGCACGAGTGGGAACTGGCACATGAAAACGCCGCGACCTGTACCGCGGAAGGGGCGAAGTTTTGGAAATGCAAGTGGTGTTTGACAGAAACCACCGAACCCACCCCCGCCCTTGGCCATGCCTTTGACGGCGGCACGGTCACTGTTCAGCAGACATGCACGTCGAACGGCGTGAGGACCTTTACCTGTACGCGCTGCGGCGAAAAGCGCACGGAGGAAATCCTCGCTACAGGCCATGCCTACGACAGCATCACGGTGACCAGAGAAGCGACCTGCACACAGGCGGGCGTAAGGGAGATCAAGTGCACGCGCTGCGGTGACACAAAGACGGAAGAGATCGCGGCGATCGGTCATGCCTATCAGGAAACGGTCACAAAACAGCCGACCTGTACGGAAACCGGCACAAAGGTAACGAAGTGCACGCGATGCAATGATGCAAGGACGGATACGCTTCCGGCGCTCGGCCACGACTGGGACAGAAGCGGCACCGTACAGCCGGACGGCTTCACCGACGGCGAAGCGCACGCCATCTGCCGCCGCTGCGGCGAAGAGGAGACGCAGACGCTTCCCGCGGGGCCTGCGCTCTTCAACCTGCTGCGCCACACGGATCCGGATCGTGCAAACAGGCAGGATAACGCGGAAGAGCTCAGGATTACGGAGCAGACGGAGGGCGAATTTGACATCCCGTACGGCTCCGGAGAGCAGATCACACTGTCCGTAACGGTCGAAGGCGGTGTGGAGCCCTACAGCTATGAATGGCGCGAGGTACTGCATACATCCGCACTCAATGCTTTGGCAGGCACGTCCGCAAGCCTGGCTGACTACAGGGCAGCCGCTTTTGCGGCACGACGGTCGTCAGGCGGACGGGCAGCCTTTACACAGACCGCGTCGCGCTACCGCACCTCCTCCAGGGGCGGTTCCCGCCGCGCAAGGCAGCGGCACTACGGTGTATTTTCCGGCAGGGGGACAACTGTCGGGACTGAGGGTCCGACCTATACTGCGTCAAAAGGCGAACGCAACTATTACTGCATCATCACGGACGCGGCAGGCAACAAGGTGGAATCGGATCCCGTGTCTGTATACCATATGCCCTACATCAGCAGACAGCCGCAGGGCGGAAACCTCCATGACGGCCCCGTGACGCTTGATTGCCTTGTGTCCGGCGGACGCGGTACGGAGGATGCGCTTTATGAATGGTTTGCGGTTGACGGCACGCTTGCGGGCGAGGATCCGGAATGCATCATCCGGGAGGAGGGCGAATACTACTGTGATATTTACGTGGGAAGCGCGGATGAGCCGCTGACCTCACAGACCGTAAAGGTCGTCAATACAGAGCCTTTGAATCTGTGGGTGGAGAGTGAAGAGATCGAGTGGGAGCCGGAGGAAGGCGAACGGGAGATCGGCTTTTACTACCGCGGCGGTACGGCTCCCTATACGATACAGTGGTTTGTGAACGGTACCCTGCGCGGGGAAGATACGATCACGGAAAAGGATTGGGACGGGATGGATGCCGCTGTCTATTATGTGCCCCTCACCGCCAATGAAACGGGACAGGACACCTACGCGCTCACCGTGACCGACGCGGACGGGGAGACGCAGAGTGCATATACGACCGTCATGCCGTACAAACTGGATATCGAAGAGCAGCCGGAGGACGGAGTGCTATCCGGGGACGGTGAGACCCCGTGTCCAATAGAGGTCACCTTATACGATGACCATGGAGATGCACCCTTCACCTATATCCTGTATCATGCAAACAAGGAAGTTGTCCGTGAAACCAGCGATGATTTTATGTGTAGTTTTGATGCCTGGGAACCCGGATATTACTATATCCGCATCGAGGACGCACAGGGCAGGTATGTGTATTCCAGATCTGCAAAGGTGTCACCCTACGAGACGACCCTGGAAATCGAAAGCCATACGGAGAGCGGCAAGATCTACAGCCAAACCGCGCCCTGCGCACTGAGCACCTATGTGAAAGGCGGCACGGCACCTTATACCTATCAGTGGCAGTACCTTCCGTACGGAGAAGAGGAAGATGCCGGCACGCTCTGGCAGGATATTTACCGAAGGACAGAGCGTTTTTCCGTATCGACGTATTATGCCACCTCCCCCGGCACCTACCGCTGCATCGTGTCGGACAAAAACGGAGAGACCGTACGGACGGAAAACATCAGCGTGAGCTGGGCCGGAACGGGAATCCATATCGTCCATGAACCGGAGGATGTGCTGCTGGATTACCGGGAAGACGATGCCTATTCCGCCGGCATGTACTGCAATGCCGCCTCCGGATCCGGCGATGACAGTACCCTGCGCTACTACTGGCAAAAGAAGAGAAGTAACGGCCTCTGGTGGCCTTCGGGGAGCGCACAGACAAAGTGGGCAAAGGGAAGC
>JAFSPF010000036.1 GCA_017443065.1 Lachnospiraceae bacterium | reverse complement strand
TTGTCATGCCTCGGGATGGGCGTTTTTGTCAGCGTCCGATTGATAAACATGTCCCTGGAAATGCGCAACGAGGACTGCCCCGCCTTGACATAGCTTGCGGCCCCGGACTGCCTGCGCACGCTGACCAGCTTTCGTTTCTTGCTGCTCCCGTAGAAGAGGGAGCCGATCACGCCGATCATGGGCGCAAGAAGCGCATTGTTCCTGGCGTTGTATAAGAGCCTCTGGAAAAAGGGGCGCTCTTCCTCCGGCGGATTCAGCAGATACTGCGCGTCCTCCGGATGCTCCTCGATGTCCTGATCCGCGATGGAAACGCCGTACTCCTTCATATACTGCAGATAATTGTCACAGCCCGTGGCAAAGGCCTCATAGGCGCCCGGAAAATCATCCGCGCGGAGATAATCGATCACCGCCGTTTCCAGATCATCCAGCGCGTCATCCGAGAGCGCGTCCGCGGCACGGCCCCTCGTGGAGAAGGCGTAATCCCTGCCGGAGGGGCAGTGCAGAAAGAGCGCGCCGGAACGGTCCTCCCCGCGCCCGTAGCCCTTGTAATCAAAGTAATCATCCGCATAGGCGACGGAATCCTGACCGCCGAGATCCTCCGCGATCACCACGACGATATCCGCGTCATGCGCGTTGCTGACCTCCGTTAAGTGCGCAAGCAGCGTCTGCTCCTCCGCGTCACTTAAGACATCCGCCTCATCGACCAGAAGCGGCGGTGCGGCATGTGCCGTAAGGGGAAGATGCAACACCGCAAGGCCCAGCAGAAGAAGCCCCGCACAGAATACACGAAGACGTCCCGCCCCCTTTGCCTGTGCTGTCTGATTCGCAAATTGTTTCATATCGTCTCCTTCGCCCTCCGCCTATTTCAGTACAAAGGTCTCGAGCAGGGTCAGCCCCACAAACAGCGCCACGGCAAGGATCGCCGCAAACTTCCATTTGCCGCGTCCGAGCGCCTTTTTGTCTAAGGGCAGGTTCCCGACGAACTTTCCGGTCTGGCCGTTCATGGCAAAAAGGTAATTCGTCCCCTCCCAGTTCGTCGAGAGCATCCACACCGGAAAGAGCGCATAAGAGATCTTTGCCCGGTTCCAGGTGACGTGAGACCCCGCCGTTGTCACCGCGGTATAGCCTGAGACCGTGGAACGCATGGACTGCTCCGCGGTCAGGCGCATGCGCTGCATCGCGCGGTCCTTGCATTCCGAATAATTCACGTCATAGCGGTCGGCAAGATATCCCGACAGATAGGCCGTCGTAAAGGGCACCGCCTGTGCGGTGTCAAAGGGTTCGATGGATTCGGAGAGCTCATCCGCCATTTTGCTGCTGCCGTCCACCGGCACGTCCTCCATGCGGATCGTGCCCGCGCGGCGCAGGCGGTAATACGCCGTCTCCGTGTAGTTGTAATTGCGGTCGCTCCAGGAACGGATCCGCTGTGCGTTATAACTCACGTCACAATCGGCATCCGCCGTGTAGAGCCAGAAGGGCACATAGACGCCCTTGATCTCCTCCGGATGGCCCTGGGCGGAGAAGACCTTCGGCACAAACTTTTGTGAGTTGATGTGCTTTTTGAACTTCTCCACCGCCTGCTCTTTCGTCATCTTGAAGGGGATCAGCAGGTCCGGACGAAGATCCCCGGAGAACTGTCCCTTCATGACGACGTTATTACCGCAGTAAGGACAGGCCGTGGCACCGGTGGTGGCGTCCGCGATGATCTCCGCGCCGCAGCTCTGGCAGCCGTAAACGCGCATGTTGGCGTTTTCGCCGGAAGCCCATTCCGCGCCGGAGAGCTCCAGTTCCTCCGCGCCCTGCTGGAACTCCTCCTCCGGCAGGGGCTGCGCTTCTCCGCCAAAGGTGTCATCCAGCTGCTGCACGTCGGACATCTCAAAGACCGACTCGCAGAAGGGGCATTTCATCTTCTGTGCGGCGGGATCAAACTCCAGTCTCCCGCCGCAGGAAGGACATTTATACTCGATCATATCAGCCATTTACGATATCTCCGTCATCAAACGGGTCTCCGCATTCCGGGCAGAACTTCGGCGGGTGCTGCGGATCCTCCGGCTCCCAGCCGCATTTGTCACATTTGTACTGCGGGATGCCGGCGGGCTTGGGCTTGCCGCATTCCGCGCAGAACTTGCCCTGGTTGACATGGCCGCATGCGCAGGTCCAGGCGTTGATACCTGCGGTCACAGGCATCGGCTTGCCGCATTCCGCACAGAACTTGCCCTGGTTCTGCTTGCCGCATTCGCAGGTCCAGACATTTCCTGCCGGCTGCATCTGCGGGGCGGGCGGAGGCGTTGCACCTGCCATGGCACCGCCCTGCGGGGCACCCTGTACGGCACCGCCGACCGCGGGCGCCACGGTTCCCTGCACGTTCGGGTTCATGTTGGCCATGCCCGTGGCTCCTGCCATGTTCATGCCCATGAAGCCCATCGCCGCGCCGTTCGCGTTGTTCGCGGCGGCCTTCATGGCATCGCCGGTCGCGCCGGCCAGCATCGCGTCCTTGTAGCTCGCGTCCGTATAAGCCGCGTTGCGCTGCATCTCCTTGAGCATCTTCTCGTCTTCGGGATCCGCGTTCACGGAATTGACACCGAAGGAGACGATCTCCAGGCCGCGCAGCTTCTGCCACTTCTCGCTCAGTTCGTTGTTTAAGGCATCCGCCAGTTCTTTCGTGTGTCCCGGCAGCTGCGAATAACGCACGCCGTTCACGGAGATCTGCGCGAAGGCCGGCTGCAGGGCCGTAAGCAGCTCCGTCTTTAAGGTGGAATCAATCTTGTCCCTTGTGTAATCTCCCGTGACATTTCCCGCGACGTTGGTATAGAAGAGGATCGGGTCCGAGACGCGGTAGCTGTACTCCCCGTTGCAGCGGATGGAGACATCGATATCGATGCGGGCACGCTCGTCGATCACACGGAAGGGGATCGGCGAAGGGGTGCCGTATTTGTTTCCCATGATTTCTTTGGTGTTGACATAATACACGCGCTGGTCCTTCGGGGGCGTGCCGCCGAAGGTAATGCGCTTGCCGATCGTCTTGAAGGTCTCAAGGATGCTCGAGCCGAGGCTCCCGGCAAAGATGGACGGCTCCGTGGAGGCGTCATAGACAAATTCCCCGGGCTCCGCGCAGAATTCGGCGATCTTGCCCTGGTCCACGATCATCATCGCCTGGCCGTCCGCCACGGCGACGATGGAACCCGTCGTGATGATGTTGTCCGTGCCCTTGCCGCCGCGGGGTTTTCCCTTGGTCATCAGAACGTTTGCGGGCATCGCGTCACAGTAAAAGTACTCCTTATACGTGTCCTTCAGTGTGGATGCCACAGAGCCGATTGCCGTTGAAATCAATCCCATTGTTTTGTCCTCCTGTGAAACTGTTTTCGTGTTCCCCCGCGATTGCCGCAAGTACATCCATTATATCTTATTTTTATGCAAAATTCACCCCTCATTTGGAGGGAATTTTGTCCTTCCGCCGTGCCGACGGAGGGCATTTTGTGGTAAGATTGTGGTAAGGGATTCGAGGAATCCGCCGCGTATCATGTCAGCCAAAAAGGAGGAAGCCATGAACGAAAACATCGTGACCAGAAACCGTCTGCTGGCACAGACCGTCATCAAGGGCCTGCAGTCCCGCAACATGGAAGGATACTATGCGGAGACAAAGGAGGAGGCGCTGAAGAAGGCGCTGGAGCTGATCCCGGAGGGCGCCTCCGTCAGCTGGGGCGGCAGCATGTCCATGATGGAAATCGGCCTGCATGACGCGCTGATGAAGGGAAACTATCAAAAGCAGCCGCGGGAGGAGGCCAAAACGCCGGAGGAGAAAAAGGCCGCGGAGCGCTTCGCCTACAGCGCGGATTATTTCATCTCCTCCTCCAACGCGGTCACGGAGGACGGGATTCTCATCAATATCGACGGCAACGCGAACCGCGTTTCCGCCATCGCCTACGGGCCGGAGCATGTGCTGATGATTGTCGGCATGAACAAGATCGCAAGGGACACGGACGCGGCGATGTCCCGCGCGCGCAACGTGGCCGCCACCTGCAACACGCAGCGCTTCCCTATCAGGACCCCCTGCAAGACGACCGGCGCCTGCGCGGACTGCAAAACACCGGACACGATCTGCTGCCAGTTCCTCATGACGCGTTACTCCAAGCACCCCGGACGCATCCAGGTGATCCTCGTCAATGACGACTTAGGCTTCTGAGGCGGCGCTGTTATTTCACCAGCTTCAGCATGAGCTCGTTGGAGCGCTTGATGAAGGCCGTCATCTCGTCGGCGGTGAGCGGCGCGTTCTGGAGCTTGGCGAGGTCATAGAGCTGTTCGCAGATCAGCTCGTTGTCCGCGCCCTTGCCGTCCATGACCTTTTGCACGAGCGGGTGGTTCGCGTTCAGGACAAGGGTCTGGCCCTCGCTTCCGAAGCCGCCCATGTCGAGGCCGTTCATGGCGTACATGCGCATCATCTCCTGCATGCGGCGGCTATCCTCGGACACCGTGAGGATGCTGGAGATCTTCTTGTCCTTGAGCTTCTGCAGTTTGATGCTGAGCTTGTCGTTTTTCAGCGCCTTGCGCATCTTCTTTTCAATTTCCGTCGCCTGCTTATCCAGCTCCTCCTGCGCCTTCTTGCTCGTCTTCGACTGGAAGGCATCCGTTAAGTCTGCGTCGATGCGCTGGAACTTCACGCCCTCGTTCTTGCTCTCGAGCTGCTGCATGAAGGGCACGTCGATGTTGTGCTTCATGATGAAGGCGTCCATCTTGCGGGAGCGGAAAAGGTTGATGTACTGCGACTGCTGCTGCTCGTCCGTGACGTAGTAAATGACGCGCTCCTCGGGTTCCTTCTCCTCTTCCGGTTTCGCTTCATCCGTCAGCGGCTTACCGTCCGCATCGACAATCTCCGCCTCGACCTTTTCGCCGTTTTCATCAGTCGCTGCGGCTTCCGCTTCGGCGGCGCTTTCCTCATCCGCCTCCGCTTCCTCCTGCATCTTCTTCAGCGCCTCGTCATTGACCTTTAAGGCATCCGGCAGTGTGATGTATTTGCCGTCCAGGTTCTTGAAAAGAATATAGGGCGTGATCTTTTCGCAGAACTTGTCGTCCCTGAGGCAGCCGTACTTGATGAAGGGCGAAATGTCATCCCAGTATTTGTCATAGTTTTCCTTCTCCGTCTTGCACAGGCCGCCCAGCTTCTCCGCGACCTTTTTGGAGATGTAATCGGAGATCTTCGTCACGAAGCCGTCGTTCTGCAGCGCGGAACGGGAGACGTTCAGCGGCAGGTCCGGACAGTCGATCACGCCCTTCAAGAGCATGAGGTACTCCGGGATGACCTCCTTGATGTTGTCCGCAATAAAGACCTGGTTGTTGAAGAGCTTGATCGTGCCCTCGATCGACTCAAACTCCATGTTGATCTTCGGGAAGTACAGGATGCCCTTCAGGTTGAAGGGATAATCCATGTTCAGATGAATCCAGAACAACGGCTCCTTGTAGTCATTGAAGGTCTTGCGGAAGAATTCCTTGTACTCCTCCTCCGTGCAGTCCTTCACGGCCTTCGTCCAGAGCGGATGCGTGTCGTTTAAGAGCTCCGGACGGCGCTTGATCTTGAACTTCTTTTCCTCTTCCTTCTTGTCCTTGTCCTCTTCCTTCTTCTCCGGCACGACCTCCTCGATCACGGTGTCGGTCTCCTGCTTTTCGGATTCCTTCACCGTCTCCGTGCGGTCGTCGCCCTCCTTGGAGAGATAGATTTCATAAGGCATGAAGTTGCAGTATTTTTTGATGACCTCGCGCGCCTTGTATTCGTTGCAGAATTCCAGGCAGTCATCGGAGATGTGCAGCGTGATCACCGTGCCGCAGGAATGCGCCTTTGCGTATGCGCCGAGGAGCTCCTCCCGCATGCTCCGGAATTCGGACGCGTCTCCCTCCGTCATTTCAAATTCGCTGGAGCCGTCGCAGGTCCAGTGCACGGGCAGGGCGCCCTCCTGATACGACAGGGTATCGATATCCACGCGATCCGACACCATGAAGGTCGAATAGAAGCCTAAGCCGAAATGCCCGATGATCTGGTCATTCGCGTCCTTGTCCTTATACTTTTCGAGGAAATCCGTCGCGCCGGAAAAGGCCACCTGATT
Organism: Lachnospiraceae bacterium; assembly: GCA_017443065.1. Classification (GTDB taxonomy): domain Bacteria; phylum Bacillota; class Clostridia; order Lachnospirales; family Lachnospiraceae; genus Butyrivibrio. The sequence continues at coordinate 17,145 of JAFSPF010000036.1, read as the reverse complement.
GATGTACTGCTCCACCTCGTCCGCCGTCATGCCGATGCCGTTGTCGATGATTTTCACCGACTTCTCCTTATCGTTGACGATGATATCCACGCGGGGCTTCCAGCCCTCGGGCAGGCTGACGTCCCCCATGCCCTCCATCTTCTTCACCTTGGTGATCGCGTCACAGGCGTTGGAAATCACCTCCCGGTAAAAAATATCGTGGTCGGAATACAGCCACTTTTTGATGATCGGGAACATGTTCTCGCTGTTGATGGAGAGATTTCCTCTTTTTTCTGCCATGATTCATTTACCTCCGTGCCTGTTACTGAAATACTGTTTGAAACTGTTTATTTTGCGCCGAAATATGCCTCATAGGTCGTCCAGAAGGAAGCGGTCGTATGACCGCCCTCCGGAATGGTCATTTCCTCCCATAAGGGCTCATTCAGCTGCATGGTCACTTCCTCCGCATAGCTGTAATAGAGCTTGCCGAACGCCTCCTGTTTTCTGCGTTCCACGATCCTTGTCTTATTCTCCCGCGTCTGCTCCCGGTCAAAGGAGGATACGCAGCGCAGCAGATAAAACGCCGTCTCCGTTTCCAGCACCTCGCTGATCTGTCCCGTCTCGAGCGCAAAGGCCTCCGCCTCCGGAACACCGCCGCCCTCTCCCGTCCCGAAGGACACGCGCGCACTCTGCGCTTCGTTGTACTCCTGAAGGGTCTGCGTGAAGTCATCTCCCGCGGCGATCTTCTCCGCGGCCTCCGTGATCTTTGCCCGAGCCGCTTCCGGATCCGCGCCCTTTGCCACCATGATCTGCTCCACGGTGATGGTTCTGGCCTCGTCATCGGAAATCTCCGGATTGATATCCCTGACCGCATACGCGTAAACCTTATCGGCCAGCGCAATCTCCAGATACATCCGGCGGATCTGCTCCTCCGTGATCTGATCCATGGCCGCAAGATCCGCTTCCGTCAGGGAACGGTAGTATTCCCGCGCGGCCTCCAGCGCCTTTTCCCGCTCCGGCTCCTCGATCTGGATATTCATCCGCTCGGCCAGAAGATTCATGATCTTCACCTGCGAAAGAAAGGACAGACAGTTCTCCCGGATGATGTCATCCGGCGCGCCGACCTCCGCGTAGGCATTCTTCAGATTCACAAAACAGACCCGCATCTCCTGCACGGTGCAGACACTGTTTTCGATACGGAACACCTCGTCACTCGTAAAGCCGCGTGTCACCACCAGCTTTTCCGCGTCGCAGGAGGACAGCGACGGCATTAACAACAGCAGCGCAAGAAGCAACAGACGCCTGATCAACGCGCGACATCCTCCCCGTCGCCCGCGGACTCACGGTACTGCACCGGCGTGCAGCCGTAGGTTTTCTTGAACAGACGGTTGAAGTGCTCCACGTTCGGATACCCCACCTGCTCCGCAATCCGCTCCACCTTCATGTTGCCGGAGCGCAGCATCGAGGTGGCCTTGCCCAGACGGATCTTCTGGACATTGCTGCCGAAGGTCATTCCCGATTTATCGCGGATGTACCGCGAAAGATACGGCTTGGAAAGATAAAACTCCCTCGAAATGTCATCCAGTGTGACCGTGCGATAGTTTTTGCGGATATACGCAAGGATCTGTCCGATCCGCTCATCCTGCTGTCCCGAAACGCGCAGACCCGTCAGCAGACGGTTTACCGCGCTGACCAGCGCGTCAATGGAGGACTGGATGATATCGGTGTGGATGCCCACGCCCCAGTAAACCCTTTCTCCCGCGTTAATGCTGACATAACTCACGGCCTTTGCATCCGCGCCCTCCCCGAGCGCGTGCTCCTCGTATGTGGACAGCTGATAATCCAGCCCGAAGTGCTGCATGATGCAATGGTTGACCGCATCCAGCCGCCCGCTGCCGGAGGCTTCCACATCATGGCGCGTACGGTCCTCCGCCTCGATCACCACTTTGGCCACTATGCCGTTTTCCTTGGCGAATCTGCAGTCCGCCAGACGGAACTGCGTGTGGTTATGCACATAGGTGTCCTCGAAAATCCGGAAGATCCTCTCCGGCGTCAGCTCCGCATGCTCCTTGTCGGAAAGGTCCTTGACCAGATAGCCGACCTCCTCCTGCATGGCGCGCGGCATCGCGATCCCGAAATTGGTACGGAGGATGTAGCTGACGCCGCCCTTGCCGGACTGGGAATTGATGCGGATCACGTCGCCGTCATAGGTCCGCCCGATGTCCGCGGGATCAATCGGAAGGTAAGGCACCGTCCAGAGCCCCCCGTCCTTTCCTTTGTCATGCCACGCAAAGCCCTTTGCAATGGCATCCTGATGCGAGCCGGAAAACGCGGTAAAGACCAGCTGTCCCGCGTAAGGGTGCCTCGGCTCCACCTGCATCCTTGTCAGGTTTTCATAGCGTGCGGCGATCCGGTTGATGTCCGAAAAATCAAGCCCCGGATCCACGCCGTGGGAATACAGGTTCAGCGCAAGCGTCATGATATCGACGTTTCCCGTGCGTTCGCCGTTGCCGAAGAGCGTCCCCTCCACACGGTCCGCACCGGCCAGCACCGCCAGCTCCGATGTGGCCACACCGGTGCCGCGGTCATTGTGGTTGTGCACGGAAAGATGAATGTGATCCCGGAAGGAAATGTGCTTATGAATGTATTCGATCTGGGAGGCATAGACATGCGGCATGGCATTTTCCACGGTCGTCGGAATATTGATGATGACATGCCTTCCCCGGTCCGGACGCCAGACATCGAGCACCGCGTTACAGACCTCCAGCGCGTAGTCCACCTCCGTACCGGAAAACGACTCCGGAGAATACTGAAAAGAAAGGCTGCTCTTCGACTGTTCCGCCAGACGCTGCAGGAGCCTCGCGCCGTCCACGGCAATCTGCCGGATTTCCGCCTTGTTTTTCTTAAACACCTGCTCCCGCTGCGCCACGGAGGTGGAGTTGTAAAGATGCACGATCGCGTGCGGCGCGCCCTCCACGGCATCAAAGGTTTTGCGGATGATATGCTCCCTGGCCTGGGTCAGCACCTGCACCGTCACGTCCTCCGGGATCAGATGCTTCTCGATCAGGACGCGCGTAAACTCGTAATCCGTCTCACTGGCCGCGGGAAAACCGATCTCGATCTCCTTGAAGCCGATCGCGACGAGCATCTTGAAAAACTCCAGCTTCTCCTGTATGCTCATCGGCTCAACCAGCGCCTGGTTGCCGTCCCGCAGATCCACACTGCACCAGACGGGCGGATGATCCAGACGGTCCTTTTTCACCCAGTCATACGTGACCTCCGGCGGCATAAAATACTGCGGGACATATTTTGCGGCATTCTTCATTTGCTTGCTCTCCTGTGGCGTGACATTTTTGTTCCAAATAATTGACAATATATAATATGCCACAAGCGCAGGGGGATTGCAAGCAATATTTTTTGCCTTCTTATTTGATTGAATTTATTACAGGTCCAGGTAATCCCGCAGCTTTCTGGAGCGGGAGGGGTGACGCAGCTTCCGGAGCGCCTTGGCCTCGATCTGGCGGATGCGTTCCCTGGTCACGTTGAACTCCTTGCCGACCTCCTCCAGGGTCCTTGCCCTTCCGTCATCCAGGCCGAAGCGCAGACGCAGCACCTTCTGCTCCCGTTCCGTCAGCGTTCCGAGCACCTCCACCAGCTGCTCCTTTAAGAGCGTGATCGCCGCGGCGTCCGGCGGGACCATGACCTTTTCGTCCTCCAGGAAGTCCCCGAGATGGGAATCCTCTTCTTCTCCGATCGGGGTTTCGAGGGAAACCGGCTCCTGGGAAATCTTCTGGATCTCACGGACCCGTTCCACCGGAATATCCATTTTTTCGGAGATCTCTTCCGGTGTGGGTTCGCGGCCGAGCTCCTGGAGGAGCTGTCTGGAGACGCGGATCAGCTTGTTGATGGTCTCCACCATATGCACCGGGATACGGATCGTCCGGGCCTGGTCCGCGATGGCGCGGGTGATGGCCTGACGGATCCACCAGGTCGCGTAGGTGGAAAACTTGAAGCCCTTGCGGAAATCAAATTTTTCCACGGCCTTGATCAGCCCTAAGTTTCCTTCCTGGATCAGATCCAGAAAGCTCATGTTGCGTCCCAGGTAACGCTTGGCAATCGAAACCACCAGACGCAGATTCGCCTCGGCAAGCTTCTTCTTTGCGGCCTCGCCCTTGCGGGACATATCGTTCAGCTGTCTCCGGTTTTTGCCTTTGACCAGCGCGTTTTCCTCTTTTCTGCGCTGCGGATCATCCTGCGGCTCCGTGATGCGTCCCAGCGCCCTGTCCGCCGCGGTGCCCGCCTCCATCTGCTTCGCGTATTCCACCTCCTGCTCTGCGGTCAGAAGCGGCACCTTGCCGATCTCCTTCAGGTACATCCGCACCGGATCCTCGATGCTGATGCCGTCCGTGATCTGGGCGTCGATGTTTTCGACATCACTGCCCTCATCATCCGCGAACAGCAGATCCTCATCATCCGGCAGGTCGTCCTCCTCGCCCGTAATCCGCAGGATATCGATGCCGGACTGCTCCAGGGACTCCAGCGCATGCTCCATCTGCTCCTCGCCGGGACGCAGGTCGGACAGCATGTCGGAGACCTCGTTATATTCCAGCAGATTGTTCTTTTTGCGGGCGCGCTGAATCAGATCCCGGATCCGCTGCTCCAGCTTCTGGGAATCCTCCGCGTTCCATACGCGGTCTTCACTGCCCTCGGAATCCTCTCCGTAGGTGTCCATCTCCTCCGGAAACCGCCCGCTCTTTTCCGCCGGTTTTTTGGACCTGGCGGTGTCCTTCCTGCCCGCGGCCTTCTCCTGCTCCTTTTGCTTTTTCAGCTTTTCCTGTTCCTTCTGTTTCCTGAGCTTTTCCAGCTCCTTTTGTTTCCTGGCTTTCTCCTGCTCCTTCTGTTTCATGAGCTTTTCCTGTTCTTTTTTCTTTGCGGCCTGCAGGCGTTCCCGCTCCTTTCTGGCGCGTTCCTGATCCTTCTGCCTGCGGATCTTTTCCTGTTCCTTCTGCTTTGCGGCCTGCAGGCGCTCCTTTTCCTTTTTGGCGCGCTCCTGCTGGCGGCGCTTCTCCTCCGCCGCACGCTTTGCCGCCGCTTCCTTCTTTGCCTTCTCCGCGGCCGCCTTCTTTGCCGCTGCGGCCTTTTCCCGTTCCTTTCTGGCACGCTCCTGCTGGCGGCGCTTTTCCTCCGCCGCCTTCTTCGCCGCAGCCTCCTTTTTCGCCTTTTCCGCTGCGGCCTTCTTTGCCGCGGCAGCCTTTTCCCGTTCCTTTCTGGCGCGTTCCTGCTGACGGCGCTTTTCCTCCGCCGCCTTCTTTGCCGCCGTTTTCTGGGGGGAAGCCTTTGCTGCGGTTTTCTTTGCTGTTGCCATGGTTTTTTCTCCTCTGCTGTTATAGTCTTCTTCTGGAGAATTCCTCCAGTTTCTGTTTTCCTTCTATCGTCATACTGAGATAGGAGGGATCTGCGGGATCCGCCTCCCTCAGTTTTTCTTCGTAAGAACGTCTGATGACATCCAGAACAATATCATGCAGCGCCTGCGCCCGTTCCTGCTCCTTTTCGCCGATCACCACCGGCATATTGAGCATCCTGCCGCACTGCTCCCGTTCCTCCTCGGATGCAAAGCGGTCCTGCAGGGCTGCCGCCTGAAAGCTTCCCTCCTCCAGCGCCGGGAACATCCGCTCCGCAACGCGTGCGCAGAAGGGATCCGTAAAGTCGGAAACGGAAACATCCGCCCGGATCCGTTCATAATCCGCGGGACGCTCCGCAAGCCACGACAGCAGCATCCGCTGGGATTTGACCTGCTCCTCCCCGCGCGCCTTTCCCGCCCTTGCACGGGCAGTCCCGCCTGTTCCCGCGGCCATCGCCTGACCTCCCGCGGGCACCCTTGCCGCAAGATCCCTGAAATCCGCGACATCCATGTGATAACGGGCGCAAAGGGTCTGGAGATAATTTTCCCGCTCGAGCGCCTCCGGAAACGCCTGCACGAGGCGCAGGGCCATCTGCCGGTAAAACTCCGTCCGCTCCGCGGGATCCTCCATGCGGTACTCCCGTTCCAGGACGGAGATTTCAAACAGGAAAGCGTTCTCGGCCTGACGGATACGGCGTTCCATCTCCTCCGTTCCGAGTGCGCGGATCAGCTCATCCGGATCCTTATGGGGCGAAAGGGACATCACCTTTGCCCTGAGCGAAGCCCCCCGCAGCACGCGGATGGCACGCAGCGCGGCACGCGTCCCCGCCTCATCGGAATCATAGGCAAGGATCACTTCCTTCGTGTGCCGCTTCAGCAGGGACGCCTGTCCCTCCGTGAATGCGGTGCCGAGGGAGGCCACCGCCTCCGGAAATCCCGCCTGATGCATGGCGATGACATCCATATAGCCCTCGCAGAGAATCACATGACCCTTCCTCGCGTTTTTGGCATACATCAGCCCGTACAGATTACGGCTTTTATCAAAGATCATGGTCTCCGGCGAATTCAGGTATTTGGGCTCTCCCTCTCCGAGCACACGCCCGCCGAAGCCGATCACGCGGCCCGTCGCGTCCTGGATCGGGAACATCACGCGGTTCCAGAACTTGTCCTTCAGCCCGCCCTTTTCCTCACGGACGGCCAGTCCCGCCTCGACAATCTCCGCATCCTGAAAGCCCTTTTCCCTGAGATGCCGGACCAGCAAATCCCGGGACAGCGGCGCGAAGCCCAGTCCGAAGGCGCGGATCGTCTCTCCGTTCAGCCCGCGCTTCAGCAGGTACTGCATGCCCGCATCGCCCTTCGGTTCGCGCAGGCGGTAGAAATACCAGGCGGCCGCCTCCTTATTGGCCTCCAGAAGGCGTTTCCGCTTGTCCGTCTTTTGCTTTTCCTTTTCCGCATCTCCTCCGGAGGGCAGGGTGATATGCGCACGGTCCGCCAGCTGGCGGACAGCTTCCGGAAAGGTCAGCCTGTCCATCTTCTGCACATAACTGAAGACATTTCCGCCCTCATGGCAGCCGAAGCAGTAAAAGGTCTGCCTCGAGGGATTTACGGAAAAGGACGGTGTTTTCTCGTTATGAAAGGGACAGAGTCCGAAATAATTGCTGCCCCTGCGGGTGAGCTGCACCGTCTGTGAAACCACGTCCACGATATCGTTGGCTGCGCGCACCTCATCGAGGATACTGTCGTCGTAGTACATGCTCAGTACACACTCCAGCTTTTCGGAATAAACAATTCCTGGTAACGCGAAATGGCAAAGCGGTCCGTCATACCGCTGATGTAATCACAGACGACACGTTCCTTAGCCTCTCCGGCATCGATCATGGCACGGAGATACGGCGGTATCGCGTCGATATGGGAAAGATAGTATTCGTAAAGCGTTTTCACCATCTCTATCGCCTTGCCCTCCTCCGACTTTGCCTTCGGATTCGTGTAAACGCGCTCAAACATAAATGCCCGCAGGCGCATGGTCGCATGATACACCTCATCATCCATCACGATATCATCCCGGTCCGTGCTCTTCGTGATGATGCTCGAAAAGATGGTGTCAAACCAGTCATTGGTGGAGTATCCGAGCACATCGCCGATGTCCTTCGGGATCTCCTCCAGGGAAAGAATCCCGCCGCGTACCGCATCCTCCGCATCATGATGCAGATAACAGATTTTATCGGACAGACGCACGATTTTTCCTTCGAGCGTGGCGGGGGTCAGCTCCATCTCATGATTGAGAATGCCGTCACGCACCTCAAAGGTCAGGTTCAGGCCCTTTCCCAGCTTTTCGAGACGCTCCACGATCCTAAGGCTCTGCTCGTTATGCGCAAAGCCCAGGGGACAGACCTGCTTCAGCGCCCGCTCCCCGGCATGTCCGAAGGGCGTGTGTCCGAGATCATGCCCGAGGGCAATGGCCTCCGCCAGATCCTCATTCAGCCGCAGCGCGCGCGTAATGGTGCGGGCGTTCTGCGCCACCTCCAGCGAATGCGTCATACGCGTACGGTAATGATCCCCGTGCGGGACTAAGAATACCTGCGTTTTGTCCTTGAGTCTGCGAAAGGAGTTGGAATACAGGATGCGGTCCCTGTCCCTCTGAAAAGCGGGACGGATCTCGCAGGGTGCCTCTTCTCTTTCACGCCCCCTTGTCCCGTCGGAAAACGACGCATAGGGCGATAAAATCTCATGTTCCCTTTTCTCGAGTATCTCACGAATCCGCATGAATTCTCCTCCCCTATGTTACATTCCGTGCCGGGGGGAGGAATCCTTTTTTTGTTTTCTTCAAAAATGCGGAGCATTTTCGAGCCCGGCTTTGATCATGAAGAAAACCGATCCCGGTACTGATCGTTCATCCAGCGGACAGCCTCCTCCATCCCTTCCTCGGAGAAGGGGAAGGTCTGCTCAAGGATCTGATCCGCGGGCGTCTTCGCATAGGCAAAGGGCTCCGGCCAGACGCTTGCCTTAAGAAACGCGTCCGACTGCGCCTCCTGCGATTGATGCGCCACGTTCTCCAGCGGCTCTCTTGCCACGCGAAAGCGCATCCCCCGGTGGGACCCGAAATAAGCTTCGCCATAGGTGTAATGGCTTAAGCCCCAGAGGGATGCGCGTGTAATTTCGTCAGGCATCAGAGGTAAACTCTGCCTGTTTCGTCATGATTGACGACATAATAAGCGGCACGGTCCTGCGGTTTGACATAGATGCGCATGCGCTTGATCGCCAGGGTGTTTCCGCCCTTCTCCGCGTAATCCGCGCGCGCCTTTTCGACGATATCGTCCATGCGGACTTCGTTCTCGTCAAACTGAAGGAAGATTTCGGTCTTTGCCGTTGCCTTCGAAGCCTTCTCCAGCGTTTCACGGATGGCGGGCTCCGCCTTTTCCTTGGCCTTTTTCAGCGCGGGCTCCGCTTTTTCGCGGGCCTTTTTGATCGTCGGCTCCGCCTTTTCCTTTGCCTTCTTCAGCGCGGGCTCCGCCTTTTCCTTCGCCTTCTTCAGCGCCGGCTCCGCCTTTTCCTTTGCCTTCTTCAGCGCAGGCTCCGCCTTTTCCTTCGCCTGCTGCACCATGTCCTTAATCGTCTTCTCCGTGTCTGCCATAATACAACCTCCCTGAAAGCAGTGATTGGTACTTCCTTAGTATACCCTTTTTGCCAAAAAAAACAAGCCGGGACGCCACGGCGCCCCGGCCTGTTTTTTTATTACTCGATAACGAACTTCGCCACCAATTCGTTCAGGCTGTCCGACTGCGTGGACAGCTCCTGCGAGATCGCGCTGGACTCCTGTGCGCTTGCCGCATTCGACTGCACCACCTGCGAAATCTGCTCGATGCCCTTGTCGATCTCGTCCATGGCGCTGGCCTGCTGCTGCGCCACTTCGGAGTTCTGCGTCATGATGTCCTGGATCGCGTTGATGCCGTCCATGACCTTCTGCAGCGCCTGGTTCGTCTCCTCCACGACCGTGTTGCCCTCGTTGACGTTTTCGATCGTCGCATCGATCAGCTCCTTCGTATGGCTGGCCGCTTCCGCTGACTATCCCGCCAGCTTCCGGATTTCATCCGCCACAACCGCAAAGCCCTTGCCGCTCTGTCCCGCTCTCGCCGCCTCGATGGAAGCGTTCAGGGACAGCAGGTTTGTCTGCGAGGCGATGTCCGCGATCGTATTGGAAATCTCCGCAATCTGCGAGGACTGTTCCGTGATCTTTGCCATGGCCTGCACCACATGCTGCATGTGCTCCGCTCCTTCGTCCGTGGAGGCCTTGACCTCACGCGCCACGCGCGCGCCCTCTTCCACGGAGGTCGACAGCGTCTTGGTCTGTTCGACGACCGTCGCGACGGAGGCGGTCAGCTCCTCGACGCTCGCCGACTGGTCCGTTGCACCTTCCGCTAAGTCCTGTGCGCCCTGGCTCATGTTCGTTGCGCCCGTGGAAACCTGTCCCGAAGCGTTCTTGATATCGCCCATCGTGCCCGCAAGAGAGTCACGGAAATGACGGATCTCCTGTGCGATCGGCAGGAAGTCACCGATATAGCAGTCCGGATTTTTGGAACCGTGGACCAGGTCGCCGCCGCCTAAGCGGTGCATGACATCCTGCAGGTCCGCGACGATGCCGTGCAGGACGTTGGTCGTGCCGCGCATGCTGTTCGCCAGCGCGCCCATCTCGTCATCGGATTCGTAATTGATCTCTAAGTCAAGATGCCCTTCTTCCATCTGCAATGCGGCATTCGTCACCTCGTTGACCGGCGTGACGATCCCGTAGGTCAGCTTCTTCTTCGCATCGTGGATGGTATAGAACAGAAGCACCAGGAACAGAACCGCGATCACGGTCAGCACAATCGCGATGATGACCGTCAGGCGAAACGCGCTTGCTGCATTTTCCTGTGCTCTTTCACCCATGCTGTCAATATGGCTTCTCAGACTTGCCAGCGGATTTAACATGTTTTCCTCAAAGAAGGTATACAGCTCCAGTTCGCTCGCATTGTTTGCCACGAGTCCCATGAAATCCTGCGCGATAATATCCAGCTGGTCCAGATCCGTCCAGGCATTCGCCACAAATTCGCTCGTCGGATACATCTCCTGCAGCGTTGTCAATGCCGCCTTCAGTTTATCGGAATCCTCCACTGCAATGCCCTGACGCTCCAGCCTTACATTCGGCTCCGTCGCCGCAACAATATACAGGCAGTTTTTGGACAGTGACTGCATGCTTTCCTTTGCCGTGCCGCAGAGCGACTCTGTCTCGTAATAATGCGAGTACATGTTGCTGTACTGGATCATTGCGTACAGCATGATCGCCACCAGCAACACCGACGTGATCACGATGGATAAGGTCATCCGGTTAAACACGTAAGTAAACTTCTTTTCCACCTTCAAGTGTTTTAGTTTTTCCGCATTGACGCCAAGACCGAAGCCTCCGCCGCCCTGCGCTGGTTGCTTCATTTGCTTTTCCTTCTTTGCCATCTCAATTTTCCTCCTTCTGTGAACGGGTCACGATACGAAAAAACAGCACCTGACAAAACGTGCCACATTGTATATCGTCAAGAATTCAAAAAGTTTAACGATTATTTGTGAGAAATTGAAAAACTTTTTTGCATGCTTCGCATGTGGTAATTTTCACGTGTTAAAAATGAGGCAAAACATGATAAAGTCGCGTGTTTTGGAGGTTTTAGAATTGTCAGAAAATTAGACTTCGGTCAGTGAGCGCGCCTATACGAAAAAGCCCCCCGGTGTGATTGCACATACCGGGGGGCTTTGTTTCGCTTATATATGCCTCACTCGATAACGAACTTCGCCACCAAATCGTTGAGGTTATCCGACTGCGAGGACAGCTCCTGCGAGATCGCGCTGGATTCCTCTGCGCTGGCCGCGTTCGACTGCACCACCTGCGAGATCTGCTCGATGCCCTTGTCGATTTCCTCCATCGCCTCGGACTGCTGCTGCGCCACCTCGGAGTTCTGGCTCATGATGTCCTGAATCTCGTTGATGCCGTCCATCACCTTCTGCAGCGCCTGGTTCGTCTCTTCCACGACCGTGTTGCCTTCGTTGACGTTTTCGATCGTCATGTCGATCAGTTCCTTCGTATGGCTGGCCGCCTCCGCGGACTGGCCTGCCAGCTTCCGGATTTCATCCGCCACAACCGCAAAGCCTTTACCTGACTGTCCCGCTCTCGCCGCCTCGATCGAAGCGTTCAGGGAAAGCAGGTTTGTCTGCGACGCGATATCCGCGATCGTATTGGAAATCTCGGCGATCTGGGAGGAAGCCTCCGTGATCTTCGCCATGGCCTGTACCACATGGGACATGTGCTCCGCGCCTTCGTCCGTGGAGGCCTTGACCTCACGCGCCACACGCGCACCGTTTTCGACGGATTCCGAAAGCGCCTTTGTCTGTTCCACAACCGTCTGGACGCTGGCCGTCAGCTCTTCGACGGAGGCCGACTGGTCCGTTGCGCCTTCCGCAAGATCCTGTGCGCCCTGGCTCATGTTCGTTGCACCGGTCGAAACCTGTCCGGATGCGTTCTTGATATCTCCCATCGTGCCCGCAAGGCTGTCACGGAAGGAGCGGATTTCCTGCGCGATCGGGAGGAAATCACCGATGTAGCAGTCTGGGTTCCTAGAACCGTGCACCAGATCGCCGCCACCTAAGCGGTGCATGACATCCTGCAGGTCGGCAACGATCCCGTGCAGCACCTCGGTGGAGGTCCTCATGCTGTCGGACAGATGTCCGAGTTCATCATCAGAGTGATAATTGATCTGCAGATCCAGATTGCCCTTTGACATTTCCTCCGCGGCATTCGCCACCTCGTTGACCGGCGTGACAATGCAGTAGGTCAGCTTCTTCTTGCCGTCGTTCACCGTGATAAAGAGCATCACCACAAGGATTACGGCGACAACGCTGCAGACGATTGCGATGACCAGCGCCAGGGAATACGCACTGCCCGCATTGCCCGCTGCCGTTTCCTGGACCTCGAGGATGTTGTTCTTGAGCTCCGTCAGGCCCGGCAGGATGTTTTGCTCAAACTCGACATACAGCTCATGTTTGTCTGCGCCTTCGTTTACCATACCGATCCAGGTCTGTGCGCCTGCGACCACACTGTCATAGGTGGCTCTCGTTTTCTGCACGACCGCGCTGGAAGGGTACATGCTTTCCAGTTTTTCGATTGCCGCCTTCAGCTGCGCGGAATCGCTGGTTGCCGCATCCAGGCGTTCCAGAACAACCGTTTGCTCTTCCGCCGCCATCACGTAACAGACGTTCTTGGCCAGTGACTGCATCCCTCCCCTGGCCTCCGCCACCTGCTCGGAGGTCTCGTAATAATGCGTGTACATCGTCCGGTACTGGACGACACAGTAGATCACGGTGAAAATCAATGCCAGTGATGCAATCAGCATCATGATCAGAAGGCGGTTAAATACGTAAGAGAACTTCCGCTCCACCTTCATGTGCTGCAATTTGGCCGCACTGATTCCCAAGCCTCCGCCGCCCGCAGCGGGAGCCGCCTTTTTTGCCTTTTCCTTTGCCATGTGTTTTCCCTCCTGTGGAAGTATGATTTGGTTTTTAAAAGATACAACAACACATCCATATCAAAGCGATACTTTTATATCGGTGACGCGGGTCGGATTGCTTATACTATTTCCAAAATAATTTTAAAAAAAAGAAAAATAATAGGGAATTGTTTGAATAACCGCGCTGATTCTTCGCACATTTGAATTGTCGTGTTGTGTGAGCCACGCACCCGAAGCTCTGCTACGCAACGTAACGACGTGCGACGGCTCGTCGCGCTGCGTGAGCCACGCACCCGAAGCTCGAGATTTGCTTCGCAAATCCCTCGCTCGGGCGGCTCGCCGCATACTCGCTCACAAAAAAACTCCCGGGAATGCAAGCACTCCCGGGAGCCTTTTGTTCACTCGTGCGTGGCTCACTCGATAACGAACTTTGCCACCAACTCGTTCAGACTATCCGACTGCGAGGACAGCTCCTGCGAGATCGCGCTGGATTCCTCGGCGCTCGCCGCATTCGACTGCACCACCTGCGAGATCTGCTCGATGCCCTTGTCGATCTCGTTCATCGCTTCGGACTGCTGCTGCGCCACCTCCGAGTTCTGGCTCATGATGTCCTGAATCTCGTTGATGCCTTCCATGACCTTCTGCAGCGCCTGGTTCGTCTCTTCCACGACCGTGTTGCCTTCGTTGACGTTTTCGATCGTCATGTCGATCAGTTCCTTCGTATGGCTGGCCGCTTCCGCGCTCTGGCCCGCCAGCTTCCGGATTTCATCCGCCACAACCGCAAAGCCCTTGCCGGACTGCCCTGCTCTCGCCGCCTCAATCGATGCGTTCAGTGACAGCAGGTTCGTCTGGGATGCGATGTCCGCGATCGTATTGGAAATCTCGGCGATCTGGGAGGAAGCCTCCGTGATCTTCGCCATCGCCTGCACCACATGCTCCATGTGCTCCGCGCCTTCGTCCGTGGAGGCCTTGACTTCGCGCGCCACACGTGCGCCGTTTTCGACGGATTCCGAAAGTGCCTTTGTCTGTTCCACAACCGTCTGGACGCTGGCCGTCAGCTCTTCGACGGAGGCCGACTGGTCCGTTGCGCCTTCCGCAAGGTCCTGTGCGCCCTGGCTCATGTTCGTTGCACCGGTCGAAACCTGTCCGGATGCGTTCTTGATATCTCCCATCGTGCCCGCCAGGCTGTCACGGAAATGACGGATCTCCTGCGCGATAGGGAGGAAGTCACCGATGTAGCATTCCGGATTCCTGGAGCCGTGGACCAGGTCGCCGCCGCCTAAGCGGTGCATGACATCCTGCAGGTCCGCCACGATGCCGTGCAGGACATGGGTGGAGGTCCGCATGCTGTTGGACAGATGTCCGAGCTCATCGTCGGACTCGTAATTGATCTCCAGATTCAGATTGCCCTTCGACATTTCCTCCGCGGCATTCGCCACCTCGTTGACCGGCGTGACGATACCGTAGGTCAGTTTCTTCTTGCCGTCGTTCACCGTGATAAAGAGCAGCACGACAAGAATCACCGCAATCACACTGAAAACAATGGCAATGATGAGCGCCGTATTATACGCGCTGTCCGCGTTGTTCCTCGCGGTATCCGCAACCTCAATCAGGCCGGCACGCAGATTCGTCAGCGGCTGCAGCATGCTGTGTTCAAATTCCAAATAAAGATCATGTTTGCTCGCGCCCTCGTTCACCATCGTGATCCATGTCTGGGCACCGGCCGTGGTCGCCGCAAACTCCTCATCCACCTTTTTTACAACCGCGCTGTCCGGATAAAGCACTTTCAGCCCTTCGATCGCCGCCGTCAGCTGCGCGGAATCATCCGTTGCGGCATTCATGCGTTCCTGCACAACGTTCGGTTCCTCCGCAACCATGATATAAAGAATGTTCTTGGAAAGCGACTGCATACCGCCCCTCGCATCCGACACCAGCTCGGATGTCTCATAATAATGCGTGTACATCGTGCGATACTGGACGACACAGTAGATGACCGTAAAAATCAATGCCAGAGATGCCACCAGCATCATGATCAGAAGGCGGTTAAAAACATAAGAAAACTTTCTTTCCACCTTCATGTGCTGCAAACGGGCCGCGTTGATACCAAAGCCGCCACCGCCGCCTGCCGGAGCCGCGCTCTTCTTCTTCTCTTTTGCCATGTGTGTTCCCTCCTGTGGAATGTTTGATGTGCGTTGAACGGAAATGCAATATCCAAACCATATACCTTGTATCGGAACGGATACTCATTTATCGGCGGCAAAAGCCGCATTATTTAGACTATTTCCGAAATAATTTCAAAAAAATACAATATTTGCAAAGCACGCTGATATAAGCGCGTTCTGGCTTCGCATATTGTAATAATCATCATTAATTGATCGGTGACCGGAGTATAAAAAACAGCGCTGTTATGCGCTGTTTTTTATTTTTGTCAGACAATAACTGCGATTTTCTTTTATTTCAGAATTCTTCTCATGCGGACATTCTCATGCTTTGCTGTCAGATCACGAAGTTGCCGTCCCGGAAGACCGCGGTCCTGGTCCCGTCCTCCGCAATCCCGTCGATCTGCATGTCCGCCGTGCCGAACATGAAGTCCACGTGCTGGTCGGAATCATTGGCATCATGCTCTTTGAGTTCCTCCACGCTCATCGCCTCCCCGCCCTTCAGGTTCTTCGGATAAGGTCTTCCCAGGGCCAGATGACAGGCGGCGTTTTCGTCATACAGGGTCTTGTAAAAGAGGATCCCCTCTTTTGAAATCGGCGAATCATAGGGCACCAGCGCCACTTCCCCGAAGGAGCGCGTCCCTTCGTCCGTATCCAGAAGCCTTGCCAGCCGCTCTTCCCCCTCGTCCGCGCCGTGCTCCGTCACGCGGCCGTCCTTCACCTTCAGCCAGAGGCCTTTGATCAGACCGCCCTGGTAATCCAGCGGCAGGGATGCCTTCACATACCCCTCCACACGGGTACGGGAGGGCATGGTGAAAATCTCCTCCGTCGGAATGTTCGGGTTGAACCGCACGCCGCCGGCGGATACGCTGCCGCCGCCGCTCCAGATATGATCCTTCACCAGACCGACGGTGAGATCCGTTCCCGTCTGCGCGCTCTGAAAATGCAGGGCATGGAAATTGAAGTCGTTCATCTTCTGCGCCCGCTCTCTCAGGGTCTTGTTATGCTCCGCCCATTCCTGCAGGGCATCCTCTCCCTCGCGCACGCGGCTGACCGCATAGAGGGTGTCCGAAAGCTTTTCAAAGGCCTCCTCTTCCGGAAGCTCCGGATAAACCATCTTCGCCCATTCGACACTCGGCAGGCTGATCACGCACCACTGCGCACGGTTCGTCATGTAAAAGCGGCTCATCTCGCCCATGCGTTTTACCCTGGCGATCACCGATGCCTGCACCTTCTCCGGATCCAGATCATCATGCACTCCGGGGATATCGCTCTTGATGCTTAAGAAACAGCAGCCCTCGCCCTGACGGTATCTTTCGCGTTCCAGAACCCAGTCCGGCACCTCGCAAAGAGATTCCCTCGATTGTCTCAGAAAATCCGTCCGTGTCACCAGCTCATCGCGCCAGTCCACAGACACCCGTTTTGCACCCGCATCATATGCTTCTTCCACGCAGAGCCGCACAAATTCAACATCGCGCACATTCGCGCCGATGATGAGGGATTGCCCCTCCTGCAGGTTCAGCCCCTGCCGGATGGCAAGATTCGCGAATTTCCGCTGCATTTCCCGTGAGACCATAAAACACCTCCTTCTATGCCTTGAACCCTGTTTGCATCCCATCTTCCGCTCAGACTTGTGCGGAAGAAGGGGCGCTGGACGTCCGGGGGACGTCCGTTCAGCGCGGACCGAAGCGGAGCGGAGACCTTGAACCCTGTTCAAGGCCTCTGCTCCGCTTCAAGCAAGAAGCCCCCTGAAAGGGGGCATCTTGCTTGAATGCGGAAGAAGGGACTTGAACCCTCACGACATTGCTGTCACTAGATCCTTAGTCTAGCTCGTCTGCCAGTTCCGACACTTCCGCGGAACGATGCAGGAGAAGGGACTTGAACCCTCATGATATTGCTATCACACGGACCTGAACCGTGCGCGTCTGCCAATTCCGCCACTCCTGCACAGAACGTTTCTTATTATATTTTTTTTGCGCCCGAATGTCAACACCAAAAGCGGAAGACAGTGATTACGCATGAAAATTGAGCGGATCATGAGTCCGTTCTTTTTTTCTTGACCAAATATAGCATAAACGTATAT
>JAFSPF010000004.1 GCA_017443065.1 Lachnospiraceae bacterium | reverse complement strand
CGCGGGGGCCGGTTCAGGCTCTGGTTGAGTCTCCGGGGGAGACTCAACGGGAGCGTCCAGATGCCCTGAGGGCATCTGCTCCCCGTCGGCGGGTGCTTCTTCTGCACCTGCTGCTGCGGCAAGCGCCGCGATCTGCTCAGGTGTTAATATCGCATTCGGATCATCCGGTAATTCCACGGCAGGCGCGGGGGCCGGTTCAGGCATCGGCTCCGGCGCAGGCTCTGCTGCGGGCGCTTCTTCTGCGCCGGCGGCTGCAGCCCGTGCCGCGATCTGTTCCGGGGTTAATATCGCATTCGGATCGTCGGGTAATTCCACGGCAGGCGCGGGTGCCGGTTCAGGCTCTGGTTGAGTCTCCGGGGGAGACTCAACGGGAGCGTCCAGATGCCCTGAGGGCATCTGCTCCCCGTCCGCGGGCGCTTCTTCTGCGGAAGCCGCTGCGGCCAAAGCTGCGATCTGCTCCGGCGTCAATATCGCATTCGGGTCATCGGGCAGTTCCACGGCAGGCGCGGGCGCCGGTTCGGGTTCCGCTGATGCAGCTGCAGTAAGTGCTGCAATCTGCTCTGGTGTAAGCATCGCGTTCGGATCATCCGGAAGCTCAACCGCTGGTTCGGGTGCGGGTGCCTCCTCTGCGCCGGCAGCTGCGGCGAGCGCCGCGATCTGCTCCGGTGTGAGTATCGCATTCGGATCATCAGGTAATTCCACGGCAGGCGCGGGGGCCGGTTCAGGCATCGGCTCCGGCGCGGGTTCGGGCGCAGGCGCTTCTTCTGCGGAAGCCGCTGCGGCAAGGGCCGCGATCTGCTCCGGTGTGAGAATCGCATTCGGGTCATCGGGCAAGTCCACGGCAGGCGCGGGTTCCGGCGCAGGTTCCGGCGCGGGCTCTGCTGCGGGCGCTTCATCTGCGGAAGCCGCTGCGGCGAGCGCCGCGATCTGCTCAGGCGTCAAAATGGCATTCGGATCGTCAGGTAATTCAACGGCAGGCGCAGGGGCCGGTTCAGGCTCCTGCGAGGATTCTGCAGCAGGCGCTTCCTCTGTGGAAGCCGCTGCAGCAAGCGCCGCAATCTGTTCAGGCGTCAATATCGCATTCGGATCGTCTGGAAGTTCGACAGCCGGTACTTCTTCCACTGCCGGCATTTCCGGCATCACCTCCGGTACCGGCTCCGGTTCAGGCTCCGGCGCGGGTTCGGGCGCGGACGCTTCTTCTGTGGAGGCGGTTGCGGCGAGCGCCGCGATCTGCTCAGGCGTCAAAATGGCATTCGGGTCGTCAGGTAATTCCACGGCAGGCGCAGGCTCCGGCATCGGCTCCGGCATCGGCTCAGGCATCGGTTCCGGTGCAGTCTCTGCTGTGGGCATCTCCTCCATGACCGGCATTTCGGGCATGGGTTCCGCTGAGGGTTCTTCCATCGGGGGCTCACCGGCAGATGCAGCGGCCAATGCCGCAATCTGCTCAGGAGTGAGCATTGCATTCGGGTCGTCGGGCATCTCAACTGCGGGCGCGGGTGCCGGTTCCGGCTCCGGTGCGGGAATATCATCCTCCATGGCAAATTCTTCCGTAACCAATGTCTCTTCCGGCATCGGCTCCGGAGAAGCGCCGGCAGAAACCGGCGGTGCAGTTTCAATGGCCTCGGCAAGTGCCGCGAGTTGTTCCGGGGTAAATACTTCTTCTTCCGGTGCAGGCATTTCCGGCATCGGCTCTTCGACCGGCATCTCCGGCATTGCCTCAGGCATCACGTCTGCAACCGGCATTTCGGGCATTGCCTCCGGTGCAGTCTCCGGCATCGGGATTTCTTCCGCCACCGGCATTTCAGGCATTGCTTCCACAACCGGTTCTTCCACCGGCATTTCAGGCATTACGTCCGCAATCGGCTCTTCGATCGGCATCTCGGGCATCGGCTCCGGTGCAGCTTCAGGCATCGGAATCTCTTCCGCTGCAGGCATTTCGGGCATTGCTTCAGGCATCGGGATTTCTTCTGCCACCGACATTTCCGGCATTGGCTCCTCGACCGGCATCTCGGGCATTGCTTCAGGTACCGGAATCTCTTCCGCTGCCGCCATTTCCGGCATCACTTCTTCCACCGGCATTTCGGGCATGACCTCAGGCATTACATCCGCAACCGGTTCTTCCACCGGCATTTCAGGCATTGCCTCAGGCATTACGTCCGCAATCGGCTCTTCGATCGGCATCTCGGGCATCGGCTCCTCGACCGGCATTTCTTCCGACATCGGAATCTCTTCTGCCGCCGGCATTTCGGGCATCGGAATCTCTTCCGGCATCGCCTCAGGCATTACATCCGCAGCCGGTTCCTCAATTGGCATCTCCGGCATGGCTTCAGGTACCGGAATCTCTTCCGCTACAGCCATCTCCGGCATCATATCGGCAACCGGTTCTTCGATCGGCATTTCCGGCATTGCTTCAGGTACCGGAATTTCTTCTGCTACCGGCATCTCCGGCATCATATCTGCAGCCGGTTCTTCAACCGGCATTTCAGGCATTTGGACTTCTTCCGCTACCGGCATCTCCGGCATCATATCTACAGCCGGTTCTTCTACCGGTATTTCGGGCATCGCTTCCTCAGCCGGCATAGGTTCAGGCATCGGTTCTTCCACCGGCATTTCTTCCGGCATCGGAATCTCTTCTGCCGCAGGCATTTCCGGCATCATATCTGCAGCCGGTTCTTCAACAGGCATCTCAGGCATCGGCTCCTCCACCGGCATTTCCGGCATCGGCGCCTCCATTTCCTGCTGCGCCTGCTCCACCGACTGCTCGACCGCCGCAAGCTGTTCATCCAGCGCGCGTTCTTCGTCATCCCGCAGATCCGCCGCGGAGGCATCCGGCGCGGCACCGCCGTCCTGCACCTGCATCGTCGGCGCCGGACGCGACGCGGCAACCTTCGCCGCCTCTTCAAAGGCGCGCAAACGGTCCTCCAGACTCTGGTCCACCAGAATGCTCTGGTCCGCCATTTTCAGGAGTTCATCCAGACGGGCAAGCTCACGCTCGGCGGCTTCCATATCCATGTCCAGCTCCATGGAAGGGCCTCTGCCTGCCTTATTCTGATTGGTGACAGAATTCATCAGACTGTCAAGATATCGTTCATCCATGTTCCATATACCTGATTAATGTATTTCCAAAACCTTTTTCATACTGAAAAGAGTAAAGGACGTCATCGGACCGACCCCTCGCTCCAATACACGCCCTTTTCGTGCAGTGCTTTAGTTGTGTTGCCTGTCATTCCCCGGATTTGTCTTCAATGCCTTCCGGTGCAAGGCCGTTGACCAGTTCATCGATCGTGGCGACAAGATGGCCGATCTCCGGCTTGGACAGCTGTCTGTCCGCTCCCAACTGTTCGCCCTTTCTGCGCATCTCCTCATTCACCAGGGAGGAGAAAATGACAACCGGAATATGACGTGTCTTGTCGTCGTTTTTGATCAGCTTCGTCAGACGGTGACCGTCCATGATCGGCATTTCGATATCGGTGATGATGCAGCGGACCTTTTCATCCAGCACATCCGCATCCATCGCCGCCTTGATGTAATCATACGCAAGCTTGCCGTTTTCAAAATTACGGACGTTGTTATAACCGGACTTATGCAGCGAATCGACGATCAGCTTGTTCAGCAGCTGCGAATCCTCCGCAAGCACAATGGGGATCTCGTTCCTCGGACGCGCTTTGAACATCTTTAACTGCTCCATGTTCAGGCCCGTGCTCGGGTTGATGTCGGAAACGATCTTTTCAAAGTCAAGAATGATGATCAGACGCTCATCATATTTGATGATACCGGTCGTGACACTCTTTTCCACCGTGGACATCGTGGCGTCCGGCTTGATGATGTCCGCCCAGCTGAAGCGGTGGATCCCGGTGACGCTGTCCACATGGAAGGCAATATCCAGTTTGTTGAAATTGGTGATGATGAACAGGCCGTGCGGTTCGGACGCGCCCCTCTGCAGGCAGTTCCGAAGATCGATGGCCGTGATCATCGTATCACGCGGCATGAAAATGCCTTCGATGCTCGGATGTGCGTTTGGAACCGGTGTGACTTCCTGAAACGTGATGATCTCCTTGATCTTCGCGACGTTGATGCCGTAGCAATGATCATCGATCATGAACTCCAGTATTTCGAGTTCGTTTGTGCCGCTTTCCATTAAGATGTTTGAATCCACTATGCTCACCTCTCAGTCAGAATCGCGGTTGAACCGCATGCATCCCATAGTACTTTAATAATATCGGCAGAAAAAAGTCTAAATTTAATAGACAATTTCTCTTTTTTTACATTATACCACATATTTTTGAATAATAAAGCACTACTTCAAACAATTTTCATTGCAGCAATGCGGCCGAAACACCCTTTTTCAGCCGGGCGAAGCGGTCCACGCAGTGCATGGCCAGCACATCCAGCACATCCACGTAGCGGCCCGGAAGCGTATGCCTTGCGCCGATCACGGAGAGCTCCGTGCAGCCGAGCAGCACCACCTCCGCGCCGTCCGCATACAGGGCCTCCGAAACCTCCCGGTACAGCGAAAGGTCCTCCTCCCTGCCGGCCTTCACGTAATCATAGATCAGGGCCATCACCTTCTTCTGCATCAGGGCATCCGGAAAAATGCAGGAAATGCCGGAGGGATCAAACTCCGTCTGAAAAAGGCCGCTCGCAACGGTACCGTCGGTCGCCATGATCCCGACACGGCTGACCTTGCGTTCCTCCAGAAAGGCCGCCGTCTGTGCCACGCCGTTGAATACGGGAATCTTCACGGCCTCACCGATCCGGTCCCGGAAGTAATGCGCGGTCACGCAGGGAATAGCAATGGCGGAAACGCCGTCCTTTTCCAGGCGCTTTGCCGTCTCGATCAGAAAAGGCCCGGGATCCGGCGCATTCCGGTCCAGAATAAAGGCCGTTCTGTCCGGGGTGGCGGGCTCATGATAAACGATCGCGTTGACATGCTCCTGGTCTGTCGAAGCATCTGTCATCGCGATCATCTTTTCCAGAAAAAAGGCGGTGGCCATGGGACCCAGGCCCCCGATGATGCCGAGTCTGTCCATCCGTTTATCTCACATTCGGGTATTGCTCATGATCGTAATTATGGGACTGGTCATGCGCGGCGGAATAAGCCATGAGCGTTGCGTCATCCACATAGCAGAACTCCCCGCCCGCACGGCGCGGCGTCGTGTCGAAGTGATACCAGCCCTCGCCGATGTCCACCAGATTCCAGAAATGCTTCGTATGATCCAGCGTGTTCGGGATTTTGCCGATGATCATGTTCGTGATGCCGAGCTCGTCCAGAAGTGTTTTGGCGCAGGCACAGTAAACAAAGCAGTCCCCCTGGTGGGCGGTAAAGCCCTGGTGGGCCGCCTTCATCCAGTCGCCGTCATCGGTCATGTTGGTATAACCGATATTGCCACGGCACCAGACGTACACGGCGCTCAGCTTTTCCCGGTCGGACATGTTGTCATTCACGATCTGCTGAAGGACGTCGCGCGCCATCTGCCGGATCTGTTCCTCGTCATACAGGCGCTCCATCACCTTCAGCTGTGTGGCAATCGTCGTGACATTTCCCGCCGTATCCTTTGCCGTATAGGTGACGGGATAGGTGCCCGCCTTCGTCATGTCCACGGAGGAAGCGTCCACATCAAAAGAGGCATCGGGATCCTTGTCGTCCGTGATCACCACGTTTTCCTTGTAGCTGACCGTTTCATTCACATAAGCGTAAAGCTCGTCACGAACGCCCTCCATGACCGGCGGCTCCGTATCCACGATCAGCGTCAGTGTCGCATCCTTGACGGTCTCGTTGCCGCTTTCGTCTGTCGCACGAATCTGCACGGTCTGTTCCCCTTCCCTGTCCGGTGCCGGCTGTGCGACAAAAGAAAGCGTCACCTCGGAATAATCCGTCGCGGAAACGACAAAATCCTCGGGCGTCACCTCCCTTTCTCCAAAGAAGGTGACGCCCTTCACATCCAGATTCGGCGGTGTCGTGTCCACGATAATCAGCTTGCACTTATACGTGTACATGCCGCTCTTGATCCGGATGATGTATTCTCCGGGATCGATGTTTGTGTCATAGGTCTGGCCTTCCTCCAGATCCGCAAAGGTGACCGGCCGTTCCGGACTCTTCGCAAAGGTCATGGCGTTGATCGGCGTGCCCATCTCCACGGTGACCTCGGTGTTCAGCGCCGATCTTCCGTAGAAATACAGCCCGCCGAAAACAGCGGCGATGATCAGCACCACGAGCACGGAAATCAGGATAATCATCCGGCGGATCATGCGCTGCCTGCGCCGGGAGGATTTCTTATGCTTTTTGTGGGAAGCGGGATGACCGCCGCTTCTGGTCATCTGCGCGGAACGCACGCCGCTTCCGGACATCTGCGCGGAGCGTGTGGCGCTCCCTTTCTTCTGCCCGGAATGACTTTTGGTTCCGCCGGCGGAAGGAGGCCGCTTTTTGGGCGCACCTGTCCGTGTGCCTCCGGAAGCGGTTCCGGATTTGTGTTTTACGGGTTGTTTTGTCGTCATGGATTAAAACTCACTCTCTGCCGCGATGGAGGTATAGGTGATTGTTTTCACGCGGTCATCCTCTACAATCACTCTCAGCTTCATGTTTCCTTTTGTATAGATACATTCCGTTCCGTTTTCCGTGTAGTCACTGCCGTAAATGTCAATCATGTCCTGCTTTGTCTGACCGATGGCCAGCCCCTCCGCGGTCTCCACCAGATCATTGGACAAAAAGACGCGGGAGACCAGATCCACGCCATCGACGGGATAAGTGTCAATGACAAAGTTGGGATAGGTATAGGTCTTGTCCACGCCGTCGAAGGCGCAGCTCGGCGCTTCAAAATAACTGTTCGGCTCCCCGAGTACGGTCAACAGTTCCTCCATTTTCATATCCATGCGGATCGGAGCGTTGTTCGCACTGACGGCAACCCCTCTCGGGAAGAAGAGATAGCCATCATCCGCCGCTGCCTGCGTCTCCGTCCCCTGCGAAGAAGATGCCGCAACCGGCGCGGATGTGTTCCCCGAAGAACTTCCGCCGCCGCAGGCCGTCAGTAACAGTACAAGCGCTGTCGTCAACGCAACAAAACTCTTTTTCATCTTCACTCCTCCCATTGTAAATCCGTTCGTACCACAAATTTATAGTATACCTTATCCGGGGGATTTCTTCAATTCCGTCCGCTATTCGTCCTTGATGCCGTATTTGACCTTCTGTTCCGCAATCTCCGCCTCATAGGCTTCCTTCTTGCCGCGCCAGGCTTCGTCCAGCGCCGCCTCCCCCCTGCGGTCTTCCAAACCGTACTCCACGGAAAGCACGTGCCCCAGGAACCTTGCGCATTTCTCCGCGCCGGAAAGATTCATGTGCAGGCCGGCATCATAGGTATCCGTCGTATAATCCAGACCGATCGCCTCCGCGTCCTCCAGGAGATTGATATAACGAAGACCGTGTTCCTCCGCATAGGCCTCCACCTGCGCCTCATACTCCGGATACCAGTAGGGATAAAGCGACGGCGCCTTCACCAGCAGCAGCGTCACGCCCTTCTCCGCACAGAGCTCCCGCATCATGTCCAGATACTTCCAGGCATTTTCCCCGAAATCATAATTGCCTAAGGGTCTCCCCTCCGGCACGTTCTCCGCGGGCTTCACATCGACGCGCATATAGTAGCCGTTATGCGAGACCTTCTTTTTGTCAAACATGTACTGCACATCCGTCTCCGTCAGCTCGCTCCAGCGCGTGTGATAGCGAAGAATCGGGAAGACATAATCCAGAAACTGCTCTCCCTCCTTCATGGAGGCGTTGATCGCATCGACCTTGGTCTTCGACCACTTCATGCCCTCCAGCGTCATGCGGTTATAGGCCTCGGACTGCGCCTCGTCATACTGCAGGGACTGGATGTTGAAGACGACGACATCCGGCGTCTCATAACGCAGCGTGTCCTCCACCATGTAATAGGACTGGAAGATATACTGCTGTGCGCTGCCGCGGATGTAGGCATTGATGCCGTATTCCTCCCACAGCACGAGCGGCGAAAAGGTCTCATAAACCTCGCAGTCGCCGACGAAGATCACGTCATGGTCCTTTTCCTCTTCATAGTATTCCGCGACAAAGGCGCCCTCCACGATGCCGTCCACGTATTTCGGCATCAGCAGCCGCTGCAGGAGAAAGAGAATCGCGATCGATATGACGGCGGTAAGGCCGTATTTCAGTATCTTCTTCTTCATGGTTTAAAACCTGTTGTAAATGAATTGGGATGCATCGTAGCCCACACCGTACGCCCCCATCAGCAGTACGATCAGAAACAGTCCGAAAAACAGCACGTATTTCACCGCATAGGGCAGCGGCTCGATCTGCTCCCGGACGCTTCCCTTCCGCTGCACAAGGCTCACCGTCAGAACGATCAGCCAGGCAACCGCCAGAATCCCGTAATCCAGGCCCGTCAGGCCGAGCTCCAGAAGGGAGCCGTCCGTCAGCACATGATAATTGGCGCTCGTAAACATGGAGGCAAAGCTGCGGAAGGTCGCCCCGAGCGTGGCATGACAGTCAAAGAGATTAACACAGCCGATCAAAAGGAAGGTGCGCACAATCTGAAAAACATCATAGGCGCGGCTCTGCTCCGTATGCGTTGCCCTGCGGAACCGTTCATACAGCGGCGTAAACTCCTCGGACAGCATCAGAATCAGCCAGTTCGTCAGGCCCCAGACGACGAAGTTCCAGCTCGCGCCGTGCCAGATGCCGGTCGCCGCCCAGGCCGCAAAGGACGAGATATAGAGCGGCACGCGCTTGCCGGCACCGGGGCCGAAGCGCGCCCTGACCTTTTTCGTCAAGGACACCAGCGCCGGTGAGGTTGAAAGCGGATAAAAGATATAATCGCGGAACCAGGCGTTCATGGACATATGCCATCTGCGCCAGTACTCCGGCAGCGATTTTGAGAAATACGGACGGTTGAAGTTTTCGCGAAGTGTGATGCCCAGCGCTTCCGCGATGCCGATCGTGATGTCGATGCCGCCGGAAAAATCCGCGTAAAGCTGCAGGCGGTAAAAGATCATACCGACAAAAACGTAAGCGCCCTGGTTCGCCGGGTCACCGAAGATCGCCGTCACCGCGACAAGGATTCGGTCCGCGATCACCAGCTTTTTGAAATAGCCCCAGAGGATGCGCTGCAGACCGAAGCTCACCTGCCGTCCGTCAAACCGCTTCTGTGCGTACAGCGAAGGCGCCATTTCGCCGAAGCGGTTGATCGGGCCCTGCACCACCTGCGGAAAGAAGGACACGAAGAGCGCAAAACGGAAGATGCTCTTCTCCGCCGCGGTGTTGCCGCGGTACACATCCACGAGATAGCCGATCGTCTGAAAGGTGTAAAAGGAAATGCCCATCGGCAGCGCGATGTTGACAAAGGACAAGCCCTCCGCGTTGCCGAAGGCGCGCAGCACCCCGTTGAAATTATCGATGAAGAAGTTTGCGTATTTCACCACGGCCAGCACCAGAAGATTGATCAGCAGCGCGGCAAGGAAATAACGGAAACGGATCTTTTTCTGCGCGGCGCGGTAGGTCTTCTGCGCCTCGCGGTCCATCTCCTCTTTATGCTCTTTGATGTAGGTCTTCTGCGCCTGATGGTTTTTGTCGATCAGTACCGCGGCGCCCCAGATCGTCACCGTGGTGGAAAGAAGGTACAGCAAAAAATGCGCGCCGGCCGCAAAGTAAAACAAATAGCTTGCGCAAAGCAACAGCGGCCACTGCGTCTTTTTCGGCAGCACATAATACAGGATCAGGACAAGTGCCAGAAATCCCAGGAACAGATAGGACGTGAACAGCATCTGACGCTTACGCCTCTTCCTCTAAGCGTTCGATCAGTGCCATCATCGCCTGCACGGTATTGAAATTGTCCGGAATGATATCGCCGGCCGTGACCGTCACGTCAAAGACGCGCTTAATCTCCCCGATCAGGGACACGATATCGAGCGAATCCAGTATCCCGTCATCCACGAGCTGTGTTTCGTTTTCGAAATCCACATCCGGATGCAGCTCCCCTAAAATCTCCAACAGTTCTTCCATACCATTTTCCTCTCATCCAAATCAATTTTTGCTTTGATACTGTTCCATCACCGCGCGGCGGTCGATCTTGCCGTTGGCCGTAAAGGGCAGCGCCTCCGTCTTGCGGATCACGTTCGGCAGCATATAGCGTGGCAGCTTCCCCTTCAGGGTCTTCAGCAGCTCCTTTTCCTCCGTGTCGCCGACATAAAACAACACAATCTTCTTGCGCTCCGCGTCATAAACGCAGGCGCTCATCTTCACCGTTTCCAGCAGATCGACATTGACCTCGATCTCCCCCAGCTCCACGCGGTGTCCCATGTGCTTGATCTGGTAATCCTTGCGGGAAACGAAATACAGATTGCCGTCCTCGCCGAAGCGCCCGATATCGCCGGTGCGATAGATCGTCTCCGGATACAGGCTCTGCAAAGGATTCTGCACAAAGGCCGCGGCGGTGCGCTCCGGATCATCGTAATAGCCAAGCGTCACGGCATTGCCGCGGATGCAGATCTCGCCCTCTTCGCCCGCCGCCGCACGGGTATTGTCTTCCTTTAATAAAATGATCTCCCGGTTCGGGAAGGGCCTTCCGACCGGAATCACCTCGTCATCGGCAAAGGTATGCTCCGCACGGTAGTAACAGCACATGCCCGTTGTTTCCGTCGGGCCGTAGAGATTGGTAAACGTCGCCTCCGGCAGCGCCTCCTTCCAGAGGTTGAACTGCCGGACCGGAAAGACCTCGGAGCCGAAGGCAACCGTCCGGAGATATACCGGCTTCACCACATCAAAGGTGTTGAAGGCGCTGATCATCGTGAGCGCGCTCACCACCCAGCAGATCGTGTTAATCCTGTGCGTATTCAGATACTCCACCAGCACCGTCGGCATGGCAAAGGCCGTGCGCGGGATGAGGTAGGTCGTCGCGCCGAATTTGATCGTCGGATAAAGTTCCTTCAGACAGGCGTCAAAATACAGCGGCGACTGGTTCCCGAAGACCGTGTTTTCGTCAAAGGCAAGGATCTCCGAAAGCTGCTCCACATAATCAATGACGCTCCGGTGACAGGCGACGACGCCCTTCGGGATGCCGGTGGAACCGGAGGTGAAGACGATGTAGATCGGATCCGTGTCCAGCGCCCTTGCGCGGATGTCCTCCAGCGTCTCGGGGCGGATCTCATGCGCCCTGATCTCCTCATACAGCACGATGTCGGCGGACAGCTCCTCCGCCTTCACCATCTCCTCCGCACGCGGGCGTGTGGTTTCGTCACAGATGAGCAGCGGGGATTTCACATGGCGCAGAATCAGACGGATGCGGCCCTCCGGCATCTCCTCATCGATCGGCACATAATAACAGCCGCCGGTGATGACACCGAAAAAGGCCGCCACCTCCTCCGGTGACTTCTGCATAAAGACCACCACCGGTTTGTTGTAAATCCCCTGCGCATGCAGGTAAGAGCCGATGCTGTCCCGGACGGCGTCCACCTCCGCAAAGGTCAGCCCCTTTTCCCCGTCGGAGAAGGCAATTTTGTCCGGCTTTTCCGCCGCCGTCTTCTTCAGATCGTCAAGCACATGCCGCTGCATCATCTTGTGTCTGCCACTTTCTTCTTATACTAAATGTGCTGTTTTTGTTCCGTAATTACAATCTTAGATTATATCGAATTTCGTCATAAATAGCAACCTGCCCGGCAAGCCCTCATCCGGAAGATGCTTCCTTCCTTATTCCGCCGGTGCATTCTCCCTGATATGCTCCCGCATCTCATGATAATACGCCTCCCAGCCGGCGTAACGCCCGTCTCCTCTTCTGTCCGGCAAATCATAGCGGCGGCGCAGCTCCCCCGCAAGATAATGCGTAAACTTCTCCGCGCCCTTGTAATTCAGGTGATCCAGATCATGAAAATCCGTGGCATAATCAAGTCCGATCGCGTCCGTGTGCTCATTGCAGGAGAGATATTCGATCCCCTCCGCCTCCGCAATCTCCCGGATCCGGTTGTAAACCATCTCATGCTCCGGCGGGGCCGCGTACGGCGCCACAATCAGAAGCAGGGGGATATCGTTCTGCTTCGTATAATCAATGATTTTCTTCAGGTACAGCTCCGATTTCGGCGTCAGGCCGCCGCTTTCGCTCACCTTCTCCTGCGGACGTTCCTGCGGCCTCGTTTCAAAATACGGCGCAAAGCCCTTATAGACCGGAAGCGTGCGGTATTTTGTGAACGGAAAGAGAAAATCCTCCTTCTTCAGTTCGCCGAGCCTGTCGTGATAAAAGAAAAACGAGGGAAAGTAATCCGCGCGGACCTCCTGCTCCGTACTGACAAAAAGCATGCGGAGCTTATTCGGCGAAAACCGCACCCCGTACAGATTCTGCCGCAGCCATTCATACTGGAAGTCCTCCTTCAGGACGGCCGGCGAATACAGGTCCAGCACGACCAGCTTCGGCTTCTGGTATTTGCAGAATTCGATCAGATAATGATAGGTGTTCCAGAGCGGCTGTGCGGCCGCGCTGTAGTTGTACGCCGCAATGCCGTAATCATGATAAAGCAGTCCCGGATCAATATTACAATGGATGTGGCTGGAGCCCAGCATCACCACATCGACCGTGTCCTCCGGATGGT
>JAFSPF010000035.1 GCA_017443065.1 Lachnospiraceae bacterium | reverse complement strand
GACGTGTTCAATACACTCTTGCAGGTGCTCGATGACGGCCGCATCACGGATTCGCAGGGCAGGACTGTGGACTTCAAAAACACGATTTTGATCATGACCTCAAACATCGGCGCACAGAACCTGCTGGATGCCTTAAAGGATGACGGCACGATCGACGATCACGAAAAGGAAATCGTGATGGAGGAGCTGCGCGGACATTTCCGTCCGGAGTTTTTGAACCGCCTGGACGAGATCATCATGTTCAACCCGCTGTCCAAGGACAACATCACGGGCATCGTCGATCTCATCCTTGCGGACCTGAACCGCAGGCTCGAAGACCGCGAGGTGACGATCGCGCTCACGGAGGAGGCGAAGAAATACGTCGTCGATCACGCCTATGATCCGGCCTACGGCGCGCGTCCCTTGAAGCGCTACATCCAGAAGTACGTGGAGACCCTCTCCGCGAAGCTGATTCTGGAAGACAAGGTAAAGCCGCATGACACGATCACCTTCGATGTCTACGGCGGCGAGCTCACAGCGGAGGCGGGGCAGTAATGGCTTCCGCCTACCTTCCGCTCTACAAAACCATCGTCCTCACCATGCTGCGCAGGGCGGAGGTGACGCTCACGCGTGCGCAGGTGATGGACTTTATTCTGACGAGCGGCTATACGAATTACATGACCCTGCAGGAGACCTTTGCGGAGCTCTCCGCGCAGGGTCTTGTGCGCGAGGAAACGGAAGGCGGGCGCACCTTCCTGCATCTGACGAAGACGGGAGCGGAGACGATCGACGCGGTGGGGGAAACGCTGCGCGCCGACATCAAACAACAAATCGATGAATTCCTAACGAAAAACCGTTTACAACTGCGGGACGAATCCTCTCTTCGCGGAGACTATACGCGGCTTCCCGACGGCTCCTACGAAGTACGCTGCGACGCCTACGAAAACGGCAGACGCCTCTACGGCCTCATCTTTGAAGCGCCCACGGAAGAAGCGGCACTGCACCTGATTGATTCTTGGAAAAAACAAAGCGCAGAGATTTACGCCGATCTGATGACCCGCCTGGGATAAATGAGAAGAAACACGTCTTTATATTTTTTTTATAATTTTCCGCAAAAAAGCTAAAGTTTTTCCCTCCGTTTTTCCGTCTAAGGGACAGATGCGAAAAAAGCCGCCCGGCAAGCAAGGCCTAAAAAGCGGCAACACCAACAGAAAAACGGAGGAAAAGAACATGAAAAACACAGCAATGATGAAACCGGGATTACTTACGGCGGCGGGCGGATATTTGCTCCTTGTCATCTCCCTGTTTATGCCGTATCTGACGGCATCCGCCTTTGGATTCTCGGAATCGGTTTCCCACTTCAGCATTCCCTACATCGGGAAGATTTCATTCCTGCTGGGGCTTGCGGGTCTCGCGGTCGCGGCACTTTCCCTGCTGAAGGGAGGAAGGGTCGCACTCCTGGTACTGGCGATTGTCCAGACGGTCTGGAGCGTTCTGACACTTCTCTTTTCGTCCATGTCCGTGTCTTCGATGGGGATGGGCGCGGTGAGCCGCTCCGTCGGGTTCTGGTTCTTTATGATTGCAACGGTCGCGGTTCTGGCCGGCGCGATCATGAACATGAAAGCGGACAAAGCGGCAAGCAGCGCCTATACCGGGGCATGAGAACGTGGCGGTATCAGACGGTGAGGATGCGCGGACGCAGACGGATGCGTCCGCGTGACGGCAGGAGGGAGGGACGGCCATGAACGAACAGGATTTCCGCGCATTGATCCGGCAGGTGGAAGACATCTACCGTCTCAGCCCCGAAACGGCAAGAAAACTGCTGGAGCGGATTCTTGCCATCCTGCACGCGGCACAGCGTGGCGGAGATGGTGATCCGCCGGGGCTTGACACCATCCCCGTATGAAATGCTAAAGTGAGAAGGCAGATAACAAAGACACAAATGCGGAAGCTTGACGGAAACGGAGCCGTCCGTATCACATTCACGAAGGAGTGTACGTTATGAAATGTATGAGCTGCGGGGCGCAGATCCCGGACGACGCGGACTTTTGTACCAGCTGCGGGGAACGGCAGGAGTTTAACAAAACACTGATCGACGGTGCGATGCGTGGTGACACGCAGGCGGAGACAAAACTCTACAATGCGACGTACAATCACGTCTATGCGCTGATCAAGTCCATGATAAAGGATGAGGACACCGTCCTTGACCTCCTGCAGGACAGTTATGTCAAGGCCTTCCGCAGCCTACACCAGCTGCAGGAGGCAAACAAATTCCGTCCGTGGCTAAAGACGATCGCCAAAAACCGTACCATGGATTATTTCCGGGAACGCAAACAGGTACTGTTCTCGGACATGACACCGCTCGATGACGAAGACGCGTCTGCGGAATTTGAAGACACGAATCCGGATGCCATGCCGGATGTGGTGATGGACCGGCAGGAAACGGCGAGGCTTTTGGCGGAGATTTTGGATTCGCTGCCCGATGACCAGCGGGGCGTGATCTCAATGTTTTACTACGGGCAGATGAGCGTGAAGGAAATCGCATCCGCCCTGGGACTGAACGAAAAGACGGTGTCGAGCCGCCTGATCTACGGAAGAAACAAGATCAAAACGCAGGTGCTGGAACTGGAGAAGAGAGGCACGAAACTGTACGGTCTTGCGCCGCTTCCGTTCCTGTTGTTCTTACTGCGCAAAAACGAAGCACATGCCATGGCGGACGTCGCCGCATCCGCGTCTCTTACACAGATTCTGCGGCAGACGGGGCAGACCCTGCAAATGTCCGCGCAGGAGGCGGGCAGGGAGGCTGCCGGACAGACGGCACAAAACGCTGCGCAGGGCGGCACACAGGCAGCCGGACATACGGCAAACGCCTCTGCAACGGCCGCGGCACAGGGCACGGCACCCGCATCCTTCGCAACAGGGTCGGCCGCGGGGGCGGCAGCGGCTGCGGGCGGCGGTCTCGGTGCCGCCAAGATTGCAGCGATCGTCATCGGCGCCGTTGCCATTGTCGGCGGCGGCACGACGGCGGGCATCCTCGCGTACCGCAACGCACAGGAGGAGCGTGCACAGATCGCGGCGGCGGACACGTCAACGTCTGACGGGGTTCTGTTCGGCGCGGCAGATGCGGCACAGGATGCCGACGCCGCAATTGCGGACGGCATGCCCGGCGACGAGGCGGGCGATTTGATGACCGCGGGCGCAGACGCAGAAGACATGGCTTTTTCGGATGTGGATACAGCACTTCTCCCGGTATCCATGACGGAGTTTCTGAGGGATTTTTATTACTATCCGGGAAACTTTGACAGTTCAGCCATATCGGATATGGACGGACAACTGCTGCGGTATCTTGTCGCTGACCCAGGTTTTATCGATCTGAGCAACTATCCCGGATATGAAGCGCCGGAGGTACATCAGGAGGAAGCGGATCCCCTGGCCCGGTTTTATTATACAGTCGCCTTCTCCAACGGGACGATGGAGAAACGCTATTTTAACTGGCTTGTTTATCCTGCGGAAAACATAGAATGGGTTGCACGAAACGTACTAAACGCAACGGAAGCGGATATTATGCGCTTCCGTGAGGGAATCGACACACAGTTGTATGCGGCGGCATACTACCTCGACGGAAAATACTATTTCAATGAGCAACAAATTCATTACGTGCGTGGGGAGAGAAATGTCAGCATCGATTATCTATCCGCGGAGACCGACGGCGCGATCTATCGGGTGACCTACCGGGCGGCGACAGAGGATGAACGGGCAGCGGGTCTGGAGGAAGACGACAACATCTTTACCGCATATCTTAGCGAAAAGGAAGAGGACGGTACAGCCTACTGGTCGGTGATTTCCGTACAAAAGCATCCGGAAAACACCAGGATGTTGAAACCATTCACACCATTGGTGTGGGATGTCCTGCCAAACGGAAGGGGAACTGCGGCGGATATCCGGCAGGCGTTGGAAGAGAATCCGCAAACAGTCAGCAGCCTGATTCTTAACTATATTCCGTACGTGTGGACTTATCAGGAGCCGGTTGTTCAGGATGACTATGGTGTTAATTATTTTGTGTCTGATGAGATCGAAACAGAAACCCTTGATCGTATCATGGAAGCCTGGCTTGATCTGAGATTCGAGTATGCACGTTTGCCGGTACAGACAACAGCGGTTAATGGAATGGACTATGCTGGCGCGTATTATGAGAACGGCGGTGTCCATCTGTATTTTTGTCCGATAGATGGTTTGGGGCACCGTTCATCATATACGTCATGCGAATATGAAGGCAAAGATACGGAACAGGATCGGATCATTCTGCGCTACCGCCTGGTGAAGCATGAACCTGCAGGAGCAGATGAAAACGATAATTATGAATATAGCTCTGAAGACGTCGGTTATGTTTATCTCTATGTAAAGCCTGCGGACAACGGCTACGGGTATGAGATTCAGGGATATGAAAAACAGCATACGGACTGACACATACCCATAAGGGACGGTCAGTTTTATTACTACCGTTCGCTGAAAATTCCCAAAAAGGACATTCACACGCAGATTGATGTAGACAATCTTGCATGGTTGAAAAAGGACGGAAAAAGGATATCAGGCACGCCTGAACGCGGTCATCCGATGGGCGCGGATGAACGGCTGTCCGGTTTCCACCTTTTCTTCCGGTCAGTAAAAACGGGAGTAAATGTGGTATTTTGACAGCCCTACAGCGTAAAGCACTCCCCCTCGCGGGAAATCGGCAGCACGCGGTCCATGTACGGATATCGGTTCGTCAGGGCGCGTGCTTTTGTTGTGACCTCGTACTGTCCCCACATGTGCATGGGCGCGATGACACGCGCCTCACAGCCGCAGACATCGAAGAAATCCGTGATGCCCTGGCTGTAATCTTCGCCCAGGCGCGGGTCGAGGGGAATGAAGGCGAGATCGAAGATGCGGTCGCTGATGCGTGCGAGCTCCTCGTGATAGATTTTGATGAGCGCCATATCCTCCTCGTCGCCGTCCCAGTTCCAGGCGTTGAGATCGCCCGCAAAGTAAATCTGCAGGGAGGGTTCATGCGTCGCAACGCCGTCCGCCGCATCGTCCGTGCGGGCAGCGGAAGAACTGCCGGCAGCGGCCGCAGCCCGGTCTCCGGCAGCAGGAGCGGCGGCCTCCGCGGGCACGGCGAGCACAAAGGCCACGCCTGTGTCATTGGAGACGAGCGTCTCCACATGGACGCGGCCGTCCTCCCATTCCTGATGCGGTTTGAGGAAGACGGTTTTTTCTTTCAGCGCTGCGGGAACATCCCTGCGCGGCACGTCATCCGAGACGATGAAGCAGACCTCCGTCTCGCCCTGCTTTTTCGCCGTGTCGGCCACGTCAAAAACCTTTTTCGTGTAGTGATCGTGATGCGTATGCGAGACGAAGACATAGAGAGGCTTGCCTGCAGGAATCTGCGGCAGCCGCCCTTCCACAAAATCAAAGAGCAGGGTGCAGGCCGGTGTTTCCAGTAAGAATCCCGAGTGATGAATGTATGTCAGTTGCATTCGACATCCACCCCCGCCTCCCGCATCTTCCGCCGCAGCTCCTGCACATCGTCGTGGAAGACCGCGCCGGCGATCCCGCAGAAGAAAGCGCCCTCGATGTTCATCGGCACATCATCGATGAAGAAGCATTCCTCCGCCTGCAGCGAAAACTTCTCCAGCATGAGACGGTAGATCTCCGGCTGCGGCTTGACCAGATGCACGTCGCAGGAGACCAGCTTGTCATCGAAGAATTTGCTCGCGGGAATCCGGGGCCAGTATTCATGCTGGCGGTAAGAGGCGTTGGACAGCAGATAGATGCCGTAGCCCTTCCCCTTGAGCTCCTCGATCAGTTCATACATCCCCTCGATTTCCAGAATCGGCCGGTCCCAGAAGGCGACCAGCTTATGCGCCGCATCATGCAGACGCTCCGGCAGGCGTTTGCACATGATCTGAAAGGCCTCTTCATCGGTGAGCGAGCCCCGGTCCATCCTGGCCCATTCCAGGGACAAAAAGACCTCCCGCATCAGCAGCTCCTTGTCCGCGGGATCCGTGATCCCCGTCCGCTCGATAAAGAGATTGCGGTCAAAGCGGATCAGCACGGATCCCATGTCAAAAATAATGTTCTTTATCATAGTAAGTGATACCCTGATCGTTCCTTTCGTAATCTTGAGTGCGATGATGATGTCGTGCGTCTACAATATATAGTATTTACAGAAAAGTGTCAAAAAATTCACTCAAAAAAAATTCCTCTTGCAAGTTTTCACTTTTTGTATTATCTTAAAGGACATTACGGCGAAATCCGCGGTGTGACTTCTCCCACCGACGCGCCGAAGAGGAGGATATCATTATGGCAACAGCGTCAAAAAAGAATCTGGTGATCGTCGAATCGCCGACCAAGGTCAAGGCTATCAAGAAATTCTTAGGAAGCGGCTATGAGGTCGCGGCGTCCAACGGACATGTGCGGGATCTTCCCAAGAGCCGCATGGGCATCGATACGGAGCATGATTATGAGCCGCAGTACATCACGATCCGCGGCAAGGGCGATCTGCTGGCCTCGCTCCGCAAGCAGGCGGCCAGGGCCGACCGCGTTTTCCTTGCGACTGACCCGGACCGTGAGGGCGAAGCCATTTCCTGGCATCTGATTACCGCACTGAAGCTGAATGACCAGATCAAAAAGTGCTCGCGCATCACCTTCAACGAGATCACGAAGACCGCGGTGAAGGAATCCTTAAAGCATGCGCGGGACATTGATATGCACTTAGTGGACGCGCAGCAGGCGCGCCGTGTCCTGGACCGCGTCGTGGGCTACCGCATCTCTCCGCTCCTCTGGGACAAGATCAAGCGCGGCCTTTCCGCGGGACGCGTGCAGAGCGTGGCGCTGCGCATGATCTGCGACCGCGAGGACGAGATCGCGGCCTTCATCCCGGAGGAATACTGGACGCTGGACGCTTCCTTAAACGTCGCCGGCGAAAAGAAGCCGCTTGTCGCACGTTACTGGGGCGATGAGACCGGCAAGAAGGAGATTCACAACAAGAAGGAGCTGGACGCGATCACGACGGAACTCGCGGGCGTTCCTTTTGAGATCAAAGAAATCAAGACGACGGAGCGCACAAAGAAGCCGCCGCTGCCCTTTACGACCTCCACCCTGCAGCAGCAGGGCGCGAGCGCACTGAACTTCTCCACGCAGAAGACGATGCGTGTCGCGCAGCAGTTATACGAAGGCATTGACTTAAAGGGACAGGGGACCGTCGGTCTCATCACCTATCTGCGTACGGACTCCACCCGCATTTCGGACGAGGCGGAGAACGCAGTGCGCATCTATATCGCGGACCAGTACGGGGACAAATACGTCGGGACGCTTGCGGCGCCCGGAGAGAAAAAGGAACGCATCCAGGACGCGCATGAAGCGATCCGTCCGACGGATGTCACCAGAACCCCGGCCCTCGTCAAGGATTCCCTGACGAGGGAACAGTACAAGCTCTACCAGCTGATCTGGAAGCGCTTTGTCGCCAGCCGCATGGAGGCGGCGCGCTATGAGACGACGGGCGTGGACATCTCCGCCGGCCGGCACATCTTCCATGTCTCCGCCACCCGCACCGTCTTTGACGGCTTCATGAACGTATATACGGATGAGGAGAACGTACCGGAAAAGAACGTGCTGATGAAGGGCTTAAAGCATGACACAAAGCTGACCTTCGATGCCTTTGAGGAAAAGCAGCACTTCACCGCGCCGCCCGCGCACTTCACGGAGGCGACGCTGGTGCGTGACTTAGAGGCGCAGGGCATCGGGCGGCCGTCCACCTACGCCCCCACGATCACGACGATCCTCGCCAGACACTATGTCACGAAGGAAAACAAAAACCTGTACGTGACGGAGCTGGGCGAGGCGGTCAACAAGATCATGGTGGAGAATTTCCCGGACATCGTGGACCTGCAGTTCACGGCGCAGATGGAGCAGCAGCTCGACAGCGTCGCGGACGGGGACACGCCCTGGAAGAAGCTGATCGAGGATTTCTATCCGGATCTGGATGCCGCCGTCGCGAAGGCGGAGAAGGTGCTGGAAAAGGTGACGATCGCGGACGAGGAAACGGATGTGGTCTGCGAGCACTGCGGCAGGCACATGGTAATCAAGTACGGGCCGCACGGCAAGTTCCTGGCCTGCCCCGGATTCCCGGAGTGCCGCAATACCATGCCGTATTACGAGAAGACGGGCGTTGCCTGTCCGAAATGCGGCCAGGACATCGTCGTCCGCAAGACCCGCAAGGGCCGCAGATACTTCGGCTGCATGAACAATCCGGAATGCGATTTCATGGTCTGGCAGAAGCCTTCGAAGACGAAGTGCCCGCAGTGCGGCGCGCTGATGCTGGAGAAGGGCGGCAAGCTCGTCTGCTACGACGAGACCTGCGGCTATGTGTGCGACAAACCGGAGGAAGAGGAGTAAACGTAAGAATGTAGGGCTTTTTTACGCCTCAGTGCTGAATATTTACAATAATTTTCACAAAATATCAAAATAATCTGAAAATAGCACTAAAGTAAGACAGCGATTCTGCCGATATACCAAGACGGAATCGCTGTTTTTGCGTGTATATGGGGCACGGATGTATGAGCGGAGTACAATTACTGGACAAGACAAGAAAGATCGGCAAATTGTTACATAACAGCAACCAGGGCAAGGTGATCTTTAACGACATCTGCAAGGTGCTCTGTGAGACGCTTTCCTCCAATGTGCTGGTCATCAGCCGGAAGGGGAAGGTGCTCGGCATCGGCAAATCCGCGGAGATCGACACCATAGAGGAGCTCATCAGCAACAAGGTGGGCGATTTTGTGGATCCCATGCTGAATGAGAGGCTTTTGACGATCCTTTCGACGAAGGAGAACGTCAACCTGGAAACCCTGGGTTTCGAGCGTATGCGCACGGAGGCGTATGAGGCGATCATCACCCCGATTGATATCGCGGGGGAACGCCTCGGTACGCTGTTTTTGTACAAGAAGGATTCGTCCTACAGCATTGAGGACATTATCCTGGCGGAGTACGGCACCTCGGTCGTGGGCCTGGAGATGCTGCGCGCCGTCACCGAGGAAACGGCGGAGGAGCACCGCAAGCAGAGCGTTGTGAAGAGCGCGATCTCCACGCTGTCCTATTCGGAGCTGGAGGCCATGGTGCACATCTTCAGCGAGCTGAACGGCATGGAGGGGGTGCTGGTGGCATCCAAGATCGCGGATTCTGCGGGCATCACAAGGAGCGTGATCGTGAATGCGCTCCGGAAGCTGGAGAGCGCGGGCGTTCTGGAGTCCCGGTCCTCCGGCATGAAGGGCACCTACATCAAGGTGCTGAACGACGTGATTTTCGAGGAGATCGAGAAGCTGAAGGACCAGATTTAAGGGTTTTTTGGCCCTCCGGCGGGGCTATACAAAATGCCGTTTACGGCATACGGAATTACGAGTAACAAAGTTATACTAAAAATCAAACAAGGTATTGTGTTTTTTCGTCAACTGTAGTACACTATATATTGTAGGTTCGGAATCGGAGAGCGCAACATGTTCAGAAGCAACGCCTTTGATTATATCAATGCCCTGGATAAGGCCGCGGATGCCGCATGGCTGCGCAATGACGCGATTGCCAACAACATCGCCAACGCGACAACGCCGGGCTATAAGCGGCAGGACATCAGCTTCGAGTCGGAGCTGGAGCGTGCGCTCGGACACCGCAGATATCTTTCGATGGACGCCAAGGTGTCGCGTCTGACGAGACTGGAGCTGAAGCCCCGCAAGATCACGGACCATGAGAATTACAGCTACCGCCTGGACGGCAACAACGTGGACATTGACACGGAGAACGTGATGCTGGCGGCGAACCAGTTGCGGTACAACGGTCTGATGACGAGCATTAACGCGGAATTCCAGAACCTGCAGACCGCGATGCGGTCTTCGTAAATAACAGACGCCATGCACCTGCTGCAGGGCGTCGTAAGAACACGATGAGCATATGAGAGTCGGCGACGGCCACCGCGAAGCGGTCTTAAATGCCGGAGCCGATCATGGAGCGAAGCGAAATGAGCATCTTTGATAGTTGGAACATCAATGCATCCGGTATGACGGCCCAGCGTTTCCGCATGGATACGATCGCGGAAAACTTAGCGAACGCAAACACCACGCGCACGCTGGACGGTGAGCCTTACCGGCGCAAGGTCGTGACCTTTGCGGAGAAGGAAACGCGGACGCCCTTTTCCCGCGTGCTGCGTAATTCCATCAGCCGCTTCTCCGGCCCGACCTACCGCGACAACTGGACGAGCAAGGGCGTCAAGGTGGACCGCGTTTCGGAGGACACCTGGACGCAGATGAACATCGTGTATGATCCTTCCCATCCGGATGCGGATGAGAACGGCTACGTGACCTATCCGAACGTCAACACGATCACGGAAATGACGAACCTGATCGACGCGCAGAATGCCTACACGGCGAACGCCACGGCATTTGAGGCGTCCAAGGCCATCGCCACAAGGGGCTTAAACCTCGGCGGCGGCGCATAAAACGGTAACACGCGGGGGCGGGGAACCCCGACGGGGATAAACAGTTATGCCTGATGTAACAGCACTCAGAAACATTTCATCCAATGCCGTACAGGCGGAGTATGACCGCTACCGTGCCACGCGCACGGCGAACACGCTCGCGCTTTACGGCGAAGACAGCGAATCGTTTTCGAGCATCTTCGACAAGGTGGTGCAGCAGATCGACACGACCAACAACTACCTGTCGGACTGGGAAAACGAGGAGATCCGCTGGGCGTTAGGGGAAACGACCAGCACGCATGATTTGTCGATCGCGATGCAGAAGGCGCAGACCGCGCTGCAGTACACGATCGCGATCCGCGACAGGGTGATCGCCGCGTATCGGGAAATCATTCAAATGCAGATCTAAATGTTATAACCCCTGGGGAGAGGGGCGCACTGAGAGAGGGAGGAAAAAAGGATGCCGGCACGTATGAGGGCGTTGTTGGAGCGGATCCAGGGTTGGTGGAATAAGTTCACACGAAGACAAAAGACCTATATCATCATCGGCGCAACCGCCGTCGTTCTGACGGTTGCCATCCTTGCGATGGTGTTAACGCGCACGCAGTACACACATCTGTACACGGCGGTCACCGGTACGGAGGTGGCGCAGGTGCGTGACATCCTCGACGAAGAGGGACTGGATTACCAGGTCACGGACGACGGCCGCACCTTCAACATCAACAAAACACAGCTCGCGCAGGCAAATCTCGCGCTCAATGCCAACAGCATCCGGAGCGCGGACTGGTCCATCACGGATGTGACCACGGGCGGCTTTTCCACGACCGAATCCGACAAAAACAGACTGTATGTGGATTTCCTCGAAAAGAAAATCGCGGGGGATTTCATCGAGGTCTTCGATGCGATCAAATCCGCACGCGTCACGCTGAACATTCCGGACAACGACGGCACGCTCCTTTCGAGGGGCCAGGAAAGCAGCGCCGCCATCCTTCTGGAAATTCCGAACGCGGATGAATTCACGGAAGACAACGCGGCCTACCTTGCGCGCGCGGTTGCGACGGCGCTCGGCAACAACACGACCGACCGGATCCAGATCATGGCGACGGACGGCCGCATGCTGTATTCGGGCGGGTCCGAGGCGGGAAGCACCGGCGCCATCAACACGCAGGCCTCCTTCCGTTCCAAGGAAGAGCAGGCGGTGCGGAGCAAGGTGAAGGAAGTGCTGCTGGCCACCGGCCACTTCTCCAAGGTGGAGGTCGGCCTGAATCTGGATATTGATTTTTCGGATTCCAAGGTTGTGGAGCATCTTTACTTCGCGCCGGACGGACAGACGCAGGGCGTGCTCGCGCATCAGGACAACTACGAGGCGACGAACCTCGCGGGCGTTTCGGGCGTTCCGGGCACGGACACGAACGACGAGACGACGACCTATGTCATGCAGGACAACC
Organism: Lachnospiraceae bacterium; assembly: GCA_017443065.1. Taxonomy (GTDB): domain Bacteria; phylum Bacillota; class Clostridia; order Lachnospirales; family Lachnospiraceae; genus Butyrivibrio. Next base: position 21,902 of record JAFSPF010000035.1, on the reverse strand, counting down.
AGACCTCCTCTTCGAGCGTGGAGGAAAACTCCTATGACTATCTGCCGAACGAACGTGTGACGGAGTCCACGAGCTGGGGCAGGATCGACATGACGAACTCCACCATCTCCGTGACCGCGACGAACTACATCATGCAGAACGAATCGGATTACAATGCCGATGACCATGACGGCATGAGCTGGGCGGAGTTCAAGGCGGCGAATGCCGCGCCCATCCCGGTGCTGGATGATGAGCTGACCGCGCAGATGCGCGTGCTGGTGGCAAACGCCAGCGGCATCTCCACGGATAACGTGGCGCTGGCGCTTTACAACGAAAACTATTTTGTGGACCGGACGGGACTTGCGGTCGGCATCACGGACATCCTGCAGGTCATCCTGATCATCGTGATCCTGCTCTTACTCGGCTTCGTGATCCTGCGCAGCATGCGGACGGCACGCGAGGACGAGGGCGAGGAGGAACAGGAACTCTCCGTGGAATCGCTCCTCGAATCGCAGCCGATCGACAGTGATCTGGAGAACATCGAGATGGACGGCGGCAGCGAGACGAAGCGCCTCATCGAGAAGTTCATCGACGAGAATCCGGAGGCCGCGGCCGCGCTGCTGCGTAATTGGTTAAATGAAGGATACATGTAAAAAACAGACGAAACAAAAGGCGCCGGAATGCTTGCATTCCGGCGCCTTTCCTTATATAATAAAGAAAACACAACATGTAGTTGTTTTTTACGGGGGATAATACAATATGGCAGCAGCACCGGCAGAGGGCAAAGCACCCCCGAGCGAATTGCTCAAGGGTTATAACGGCATGCAAAAGGCAGCGATCCTCCTGATCTCTCTTGGTCCGGAGAAGAGCTCCCAGCTGTTCCAGCACCTCAAGGAAGAAGAGATCGAGGAGCTGACACTGGAGATCGCCAACACCAGAAGCGTGACCACACAGATCAAGGAAGCCGTGATCGAGGAGTTCTACGGCGTCTGTCTTGCGCAGCAATACATCGCGGAAGGCGGTATCAACTACGCGAAGGAACTGCTGGAAAAGGCGCTGGGCGAGGACAAGGCGATCGACGTGATCTCGCGTCTGACCTCTTCGCTGCAGGTCCGTCCGTTCGAGTTCATCCGCAGAACAGAGCCGCAGCAGCTGCTGACCTTCATTCAGGACGAACACCCGCAGACAATCGCATTGATTCTGTCGTATGTGCCGGCGGCGCAGTCCGCCATGGTGCTCTCCGCGCTGCCGCCCGACCGGCAGACGGACGTCGCGAGACGTATCGCCACCATGGACCGCACCTCGCCGGACACCATCAAGGACGTGGAGAGCATCTTGGAAACGAAACTCGCAAGCCTGGTCAATCAGGACTTTACGCTCGTCGGCGGCGTGGATGCCGTGGTCGAAATCCTCAACACGGTGGATCGTGCGACGGAGCGTCACATCATCGAAACGCTGGAAATCGAGGATCCGGAGCTGGCGGACGAAATCCGCAAGAAGATGTTCGTCTTCGAAGACATCCTCCTGCTCGACGACCGCTCCATCCAGCGCGTGCTGCGTGACGTGGATAACAACGATCTGGCGATGGCCTGTAAGAACGCCAACGAGCAGGTGCAGAACGCGATCTTCAAGAACCTCTCCAGCCGCCTGGCCGTCATGATCAAGGAAGACATGGAGTTCATGGGGCCGGTCCGCATGAAGGACGTCGAGGAAGCGCAGCAGAAGATCGTCAACATCATCCGCAGGCTTGAGGACAGCGGTGAGATCGTCATCAGCCGCGGCGGCGGAGACGAAATCGTGGTGTAATATATGGCAAACCCGACCCTCGTAAAAAGCTTCTACACACAGGAAGAAAAAAAGAACGTGCGCGTGATCGACAACAACGCGCGCCTGGCCGAGCGCATCGCCGCCGCACGCGAGGAGGAGCAGCGGCGGCAGCAGATGATGCCGGAATACGATCAGCCGTATGAGGATTACGGGGATGAGTTTGTGGAGGGCTTAAACGCGGAGCAGCTCGAACAGCTCACGGGAGAGCCCGGCGAATACGGCATGGAGCCGGAGGGAGAGGCCATCTACGAAGGCGAGGAAGGCGGCGCTTACGAAAGTGTGGAGGGAGAGGAAGCCCCTCCGCCCCCGCCCCGTCCGGCGCAGAACATCGCCGCGCTGACGAACGAGCAGATCGCGAAGGCGCAGGAGGAAGCGGCGCAGATTGTGCAGGACGCACAGGAGCAGGCCGCACAGATCATGGCGCAGGCGCAGGAAGAGACCGCGCAGATCCGCGATGCCGCACATCAGGAAGGCTATGACGCGGGCTTTACCGAAGGGCGCACGCAGGGCAAGGAGGAAGCGGCCGCGGAGATGGAGGCGGAGCACAAGCAGCGTCTGCGTGATCTGGATAACGAATATCAGGCGATGGTGGACAAGCTGGAGCCGGAGATGGTGGATACGCTCACGCGGATTTACGAGCACGTCTTTGACGTGAATCTGCGCGGCGAAAAAAAGATCATCCTGCATCTGCTGCAGACGACGCTTTCCCGCATTGAGCCGGGAGATGATTACATCATCCACGTATCGAGCGCGGATTTTGAGCATATGGAGGACGAAAAGGAGCGCCTGCGCGAATACATCATTAACCCGAACGCGACGCTGGAGCTGATCGAGGATCCGCTCCTAAACGAAAACGAGTGCATGATCGAAACGGAGGGCGGCATCTTTGACTGCAGCCTCGGCACGGAGCTGTCGGAGCTTGCGCGGAAGCTGAAACTGCTGGCGTTTGACCGCCGGAGGAATTAAACCGTGTTGCAACACAAGGTCGATTTCGAGCGTTACAAGGCGATGGAAGCGAACACCTTCTTCCGCACGCGCGGGAAGGTGGTGAACGTCGTGGGCTTAACGATCGAATCCGCGGGACCCAAGGCGAAGATGGGCGACATCTGCCTGATCTACCCGAAGTCCAAGGACGGTTCGAGTGCGCTCAAGGTCTCCGGCCGCGCCACAATGGCGGAAGTGATCGGCTTCAAGGAAGGCCATGTGCAGCTGATGCCGTATGAAAACACCTCCGGCATCGGCGCGGGATCGGTTGTGGAAAACACGGAATCGCCGCTGCGCGTGTATGTGGGCGACGGCCTGATCGGAAAGACCCTGGACGGCTTCGGACGCATCGACGGCATGAGCTGGGGCAAGGGCCATGAGCTTGAGGGCGGCATCGCGTATTCGGTGGAGAACCAGCCGCCGGATCCGATGACGCGTGACCTGATTTCGGATGTGCTGCCGCTGGGCGTAAAGGCTGTGGACGCGCTGCTCACCGTCGGCAAGGGACAGCGCATCGGCATCTTTGCCGGCTCCGGTGTCGGCAAATCCACGCTGATGGGCATGTTTGCGCGCAACACCAAGGCGGACATCAACGTGATCGCCCTGATCGGCGAGCGCGGCAGGGAGGTGCGTGAATTCATCGAGCGTGACCTCGGTGCAGAGGGCATGGAGCGCAGTGTTGTCGTCTGTGCGACCTCGGACAAGCCGGCGCTCGAACGCGTGAAGGCCGCGAAGACCGCGACCTCCATCGCGGAATACTTCCGTGACAAGGGCAAGGACGTGCTGCTGATGATGGATAACCTCACGCGTTTTTCGATGGCGCAGCGGGAGATCGGCTTAGCCTCCGGCGAACCGCCCGTGTCGCGCGGCTATCCGCCGAGCGTCTATGCGGAGATGCCAAAGCTTTTGGAGCGTGCGGGGCGCAATCCCAAGGGCTCCATCACCGGCCTCTACGCGGTGCTGGTGGACGGCGATGACACCAACGAACCGATCACCGACACGGCGCGCGGTATCCTGGACGGGCATATTTTCTTAAACCGCAAGCTTGCGCAAAAGAATCATTACCCGGCGATCGATGTCCTGGCCTCCATCTCCAGGTGCATGTCCGCGATCACCTCGCCGGAGCAGAAGAAGCTCGCGGGAAAGCTGAAAAATATTTTGGCGACCTATAACGACGCCGAGGACCTGATCAACATCGGCGCGTATAAGGCGGGCGCGAATAAGAATATTGACTTCGCGATCTCCAAGATCGACAAGGTCAACGCCTTTTTAGAGCAGGAGACGGACGAGAAATTCACCTTCGAAGAGGAGCTTGCCCTGCTGCAGGGGATTTTTGAAGGGGATGATTAATGGCGCGGTTCCGATACCGGATGCAGAGCATCCTCGATCTCAAGTACAAAACGGAGGGCCAGGCGAAGACCGAATTCGGTATCGCCCAGCGCGAGCTCAACGAAGAGATCGATAAACTGAATGCGCTTTACGCCCGCAAGGAGGCGTATTTCCAGGAGGGGCGCGCCATGCGGGAATCGCAGGCGCTGCCGGTGCAGGAGATCATGGTGAACGATGCGTTTCTGGAGCGCATGGATGACATGATCGAGCAGCAGATCAAGAACGTGCAGTACGCGGAGTCCGTGGTGGAGGAAAAACGCGAGATCCTCACGCGGGAGGTGCAAGAGCGCAAGATGCAGGAACGCCTGCGCGAGCGCGCGTATGAACAGTTCCTGGCGGATGAAAAGTTAGCCGAGTTCAAGGAAAACGATGAACGCTCGGCCTTCGTATACGGACAGAAAGAAGAGTAGCGGGAGAACATCGTCCTTCGGACGATGGGGAGAAACAAGGTCATGGCAGAACAACAGATCAACATCTACGAAGACCCGAAAAAGGCCCGTGCGCAGATCAAGGCGGAGCGCAAAAAGCTCAAGGCGCAGGAAAAGCAGCAGTATAAAGAGCTGAAGCAAAAAAACCGTGATCTGGACGAACGCGAGGGCGAGCTGGACCAGACGGGCGGCGGCGTCACGAGCTTCTTCCTGACGGTCGCGATCGTCGTGATGTGGCTGCTCATCATGGCGCTTCTGATCCGCCTGGATGTGGGGGGCTTCGGCTCCTCCGTCATGGCGCCGATCTTACGTGACGTTCCTTACCTCAACCGCATCCTGCCGGAGAGCGCGCGCACCGCGCCGGCCTCGCATGTGCCCGGGAGCCTCAGCACAGACGGCACTGCGGCGGACGGGACCGCGGCCGCCACGGACGGCACGGCGACAGGCACCGCCGCCACGGACGGAACCGTTCCTTCCGGCACGGGGACGGGCACGGCCGCGACGGATGCCGAATACGTGCAGCAGCTGGAGGCGCAGCTGGCGCAGGCGCAGGCCCGCAACGTGGAAAACGCCCAGACGATCGAGCAGCAGAACGCGGAGATTTCAAGGCTCCGCACCTTTGAGGAGCAGTGGAACGCGATCGAGGACCAGCGCACGCGCTTTTACAATGACGTCGTTTACAATGACAACGCGCCGGATCCCGCGAACTATATTCAGTACTATGAGATGATCGAACCCACCTACGCCGCGCAGCTCTACCGTGACGCCGTGCGCAACGAGGTTTCGGAGGAGGACGTGGAGACCTACGCCAGAACCTATTCCTCCATGAAGCCCAAGCAGGCCGCCGCCATCTTCGATGAGATGGTGGAAAACGGCACGGAGCACGAGACGACACTGGCCGCGCGCATTCTCCTGCAGATGACCGCAGACGACCGCGGTCTCATCATGGGCCGCATGGACCAGGCGAACGCCGCCGTCCTCACGGACATCATGGAGCCGGACACCCTCCCCTACCCGTAAATTTATGAAAATTTAATACCCGTATGATACCGCAACGGATTCGGCCGCAAGGGTTATGAAAAAGACCCCTGCGGCCGATATAGTTTGTGGAAAAATCCGATTTCGGCATGGAGGCTGAAGCAAAATACGGGCTCCGGGACTTGCTTTGTTACCGCCGCAGGGATGCGCCGGCGCAGGGAACGGACAACGGGAAAGGAGAAACAGCAAACATGCCGGATATGACAGGAATGAGCATTATGGGGCTTGGCACCACCAATGATGCGATGTCTCTTTTATCCAACAATGTCAACCGCACAGCGAACCGACAGAACGGGACCGGACAGGACTTCGGTACCGTGATTGACACGACCGCGATGAGCATTATGGCATCGGCGGCCGTTGCGACGCAGGTGGCACCGGCGGCGGTGCAGCTTCCGGTATCCTCCGGAAACGAGCGCGGGCTCAGCGCGGTGGAAGTCACCGTCCGCACGATGCAGACCCGCCCGAATGACTATTCGCGGCCGACGCAGATGTCCGAAACCTCCGAACGCATCGAAAACGGCGTGCAGGGCGAGGGCGGCGAAGGCTTTGATTCGGGCCTGCAGACCGCACTGGACTCCGCGGCGGGACAGATGGAAGAAGAGACGGCCGCCCGCTTCGGGATCACCACGGACGAGGTACTGAATCTGATGAACCTGAACGGCATCGAGGCACCGGAGCTTCTGACGGAGGAAGGCTTGACCAGCCTGGTCACGGCCATTTCCGGAGAAGACGAAACCGCACTGCTCACCGACGGCGCACTGTACGAAGACCTGCAGGCACTGATCGAAACCGCGGACACACTCAAGGCGGACCTTGCGGAATCTTTCGGGATGACGGTCGAGGGCATCGAGGATGCGGTGGCCATCATCGCGGAGCAGGCACCGGAAGCGGATGAGACCGTGACCTTCGCGGAAGCGGCGGAAATCGCGGAAGGCGCAACGGACGGTGAGGAAGTGATCACCTTCCGCCGCGAGGAAACAAGGGAAGTCCGCACGGAAGGGACGCAGGAAGAGCCGAAGGCGCAGGCGCAGGAAACCGTCCGCACGGTGAATGACACGCAGGAAACGCAGCAGAATGCGAACGGCTCACAGCAGCAGCAGCAGACCGGTACGGAGACCTCCTCCCGCAGCGCACGCACGGCGGAGACGAATACGGAGACTGCGGCAAACGCCGGAGTGAATCCGACGCAGAACTTCTTCCAGGCGGTGAACGAAGCGCTCGGTGTGGAGAACAACGCACAGCTTCCCGCGGGACAGACGCAGGGTGCGGAGGTGGTCCGCCAGGTACTGGAATTCATGCGGACACAGGTGACCGCGAACACGACGGAGCTGGAAATGCAGCTGAACCCGCAGTCGCTCGGCCGCGTGCACGTGAATCTCACGGCGCAGGACGGCGGCGAAATGGTCGCCCGCTTTACCGCACAGACCGATGCCGCGCGTGACGCACTGGCCTCCCAGATGCCGCAGCTCTTACAGCGTTTTGAGGAGCAGGGCATCCGCGTGAGCGAGGTGCAGGTCACCGTGGAACAGCACGCCTTTGATTCCAATCGCGACAACATGGGCCGCGAGGACCAGCAGGCGGAGCAGGAAAAAGCCATCGGCCGCATGTCGAGGCTGCGCAGGGTGCAGCTGGATCTTTCGCAGATGGGCGCGGAAGAGATCGCGGCGCTCGATGACGACGCGCGCGTCGAAGCGGAAATGATGGCCGCGGAAGGAAACACCGTAAACTACAGAGCATAAACAAAGGAGCAAACACAATGGCAGCAGTAGCAAGCGCAACCAGCGGTGCAAACGCCATCATCGAAAACGGTAAGATCGTCAACCAGACGACGCCGGAACAGAAGGCGGAAAAGGAACGCCAGGACAAGGCCACGAATAACTCGACCGCTTCGAAGGACCAGTTCCTGCAGCTGCTCGTCGCACAGATGAAGTACCAGGATCCGCTGCAGCCGACGTCGAACACCGAGTACATCTCACAGTACGCCACCCTCTCCTCCCTGGAGCAGATGCAGAACATGTCCGCGACGATGACGATGTCCCGCGCGAACGAGATGGCGGGCAAGAGCGTCGTGATCCACCACAAGGAGACGGCAACGGGCGCCACGCAGGAGATCGAAGGCGTCGTCGATTACGTGACTTTTGAGAACAACAAGGCGAAGGTGTACGTGGGCGGTTCGGCTTACGATGTCGACGAGGTCTACGCGGTCATGGACGACAGCTACACGAAGAAGGCGGAGCTGGCGGAGAGCTTCACGAAGTCCGTGAACGAACTGCCGAAGCTCTATGATCTCAAGCAGTCGGATGCGGCGAAGATCGAGAACCTCGCGAACAGCTACGACCAGCTGGATACGACGACGAAGAGCCTGATCGATTCCAACATCGTGACGACACTGATGCAGTACGTGACACGCTGCACGGACGCGGGATGGATCGGCGCGAAGGCTTCGGAGACGAAGGGCACGGACAGCGGCACGCAGCCGGTCGCACCGACGACGGATACGACGAATACGTCCGACACTACCGAAGCGGAAAAGGCCGTGACGCCGGAAGAAAAGAAGGAAGAGAACAGCACCGGTGAAGAAGAGGAGTCGATCAAGGGAACGGACGAGCCGATGAACACGTAAGGGACAGCACAGCGAAGGGAGTCGCATATGAACATTCAGAACGCGCCTTATCCTTCACAGTCAATCACCGAAGTCCGGGATTACCTCGGAAAAGAACCGGCAAGAGTACAGGGCACCACACAGCCGGACGCGGGAAGTTTCAAAGCGGTATTACAGAAAGTACAGAATGAGCAGCACCCTTTGAGATTTTCCAGACACGCGACGAACCGCTTACAGACGCGGGGAATCGAAATGAACGAGGAGATGATCGAACGGCTTCAGAACGCAAAGACACAGGCGAAGGAGAAAGGCATCAATGAATCCCTGATCCTGATGGACGACATGGCCTTCATCGTGAATGTGAAGAACAACACCGTCGTCACCGCGATGGGCAGGGAAGAGAACGAAAGCAGTATTTTTACCAACATTGACGGCGCAGTGATTGCGTAAAGGGCAGTAGAGGAAACAAAGGAACAGCAGCCGGACCTCCTGGAGGGGGCTGCGATGAACCCGGATTGACAGAAGGGTTCAAGAGGAATCACCGCGACACTAAATTCGACAGAACCTCATTAAGTGTCCCGGTGTACGTTCGCACTAAGCTTGAGGAACACCTCGCTAAGTGCTCACAGCAAAAGGAGGCAAATCATGTTAAGATCTATGTATTCGGGCGTGGCAGGTTTGAAGGTGCACCAGACGCGTATGGACGTCATCGGTAACAACATTGCCAACGTCAACACCACAGCGTACAAGTATCAGTCGATCAACTTCTCGGACGTCATGTACCAGACCTCGCAGCGCGCATCGGGCGCTACGGCCACCACCGGCGGTGTCAACGCCCGCCAGGTCGGTCTTGGTGCGATCAACGCGGCGATCTCCACCGCGATCGACCAGCAGGGCGCGACGCAGACGACGAACAATCCTTTCGATATGCAGATTTCCGGATCCAGCTTCTTTATCGTCAACGACGGCGCGGGTCCGAAGTACACGAGAGACGGTTCCTTCTACATCGACGGCGAAGGCAACCTCGCGATGCAGAGTACCGGCTACTATGTCATGGGCTGGGGCACCTACGAAGACGAAGACGGTGCTTTGCAGGTGGACAAAAACGGCGGCATCGGACGCATGGCGCTGAACACCGTGGAAGTGCAGACCTATCCCGCGGAAGCGACGGGTGCCGGCACCTGGTCCGGCAACATCGACCGCAATGACATCGACGTGACGAGCTCCGCCGGCAAGACCGTGCAGTATGAGTACTATGATGACAAGGGCTACATCTACACGGTGGATTTCAAAATCAGGGATGTGCGCGATGCAGCGGGCAATATACAGCCGGGTCTTTATTCCCTGGAACTGTATGATATCGTGGATTCCAACACGGGCCAGTCCATTAAATACAATCCTGATGATCCGGCCAATCCGTTCACGTTCCAGGAACTCGGCATCAACTTCGGCGGAAATGATTATACACCGCAGGCCGCTACGCCGCCTGCTTCAACGGCGGTTACGATCACGCCGAATGACAAAAACGCAATCATCCTGAAGTTCAATGACACGACAGGGGCTTATGAAGGCATGTACACATCGGTGGACGGGAGCTCGTCCGGGGGCTTCACGGTTCCGACAGGAGCACAGCTCATCACCAAGGACAGAAATGAGGTGAACGGGCAAGCGACCATCGCATCGGAAACGGGTTATATGAAACAGCTTTTAACCTTCAATGAAGAAACCGCAAGAACCGGACTCACCGGGGTAAAAGGTGCCACGCAGACAACCGCCGATGCGAAATCCGCGTTGCTCGAATCCATGGGCACCTTCAAAGCGGGATACTACACACCGGAACCTGCCGGCTCGGATCCCACGCCCCGCCACATCGAGTTCGACTTCTCGACCATCACGAACAACAACACGGACGGCCGTGCGACGATCAAGACCGCGAAGGGTAACATCCGCTCCGGTGAGACGGGCCGCAAGGTCGGTACCCTCTCCGGCATCCAGGTCGCGCTTGACGGCAAGGTGACGGCCTCCTACACGAACGGCCAGACACGCCTCATGGGCCAGATCGCGGCGGCACAGTTTGCCAACGCCTCCGGTCTGGAGAAGCAGGGCGAAAACCTCTACGCCGCCACGATGAACTCCGGCGACGCGGTCGTCATGGACGTCTCCGAGGACGGCGGCAAGATGTCAACCGGTGTGCTGGAAATGTCGAACGTCGACCTCTCCAACGAGTTCACCTCGATGATCACCGCGCAGCGCGGCTTCCAGGCCAACTCGCGTATCATCACCGTGTCCGACACGCTCCTCGAGGAACTCACGAACCTGAAGAGGTAATTGACATAGCAGACCCGGGTATGCTAAAGTAAATACGGTGCTACCGATAGGCGGTTAGCCCGGTTTATGAGTCAAATAAGGAAATGACCGTCACCTGGGCAGATGGGCGGTCATTTCTGTTTTTTTACGTTTGTGGAAATTGTATAAGAAATACGAAAAAAAGTATACACATGCGCAAATTTGTGGTAAAATAATACCGTATGTATTGTGTCAGAACTTTTATAGAAACACAAGATATAGTTTATTATGATTGAACTGACCAAAATGGATTCCAGAAAAATGCTCCTGAACGAGGCGGTGATCGAGTCCGTGGAAGAGACGCCGGACACCGTCGTGCGCCTGACGAACGGCAATAAATACATTGTCAAGGAAAAGGCGAAGGACATCCTGGAAAAGATTTTTGCGTATCAGCAGATGATACGGAAATCATAGAGATGCAGTTGTAGGGAGGACGTTCATTGGATATTGCAACACTCATAGGCGTTGTCTTATGTCTGATCCTGATGCTCTTCGGTATCGTCTTTGATGCCAGCGTCGGTATCAACTTCGGCGCGCTGGGCTCCTTCGTCGATATCCCGTCGGTGCTGATCACCGTCGGCGGTTCCATGATGTGCGTCTTCGCGTCGAAATCGATCGAGGATTTCATCGCCGGCCTGACCGCTTACACGCAGATCATCAAGCAGCCGACGAATGACACGGGCGCAGTGATCCAGCAGATCATCCAGCTCTCGAACACCGCGCGTAAGGAAGGCCTGCTGGCGCTGGAAGAACAGGCGCGCTCCATGGAAGACCAGTTCATGCAGAAGGGCCTTCTGCTGATCGTCGACGGTACGGAGCCGGAGCTGGTCAAGAGCGTGCTGGAAGCGGAGATCGACGCGACGAGCTCCCGGCACAATTCCCGTATCGCGGTCTGGGAGGACTGGGCGGCGCAGGGACCTGCCTGGGGTATGATCGGTACCCTGATCGGTCTGGTGAACATGTTACAGAACATGGATGACCCTTCCGCCATCGGCCCGGCCATGGCGGTCGCCCTGTTGACAACCTTCTACGGTTCGCTGATCGCCAACTGGATCTGCTTCCCGGCATCGACAAAACTGAAAAAGCGTAATGATGACGAATACACCCTTCGCAGCATCGTGATCGAAGGGCTGTTGTCGATACAGGCGGGCGAAAACCCGCGCGTGACCGAGGAAAAACTGAAGTCCTTCCTCGCGCCCAAGCAGCGTGAGGCCTACGAAGCCGCGAATGCCGGCTCCGGCGGAGGAGGGGAATAAGATATGGCGAAGCAGGAACCGCCCATCATTATGGGCGCGCCGGCCTGGACGGCGACCTTTGGCGATCTGATGAACCTGCTGCTGTGCTTCTTCGTGCTGCTGTTCTCGATGTCCTCCGTGGACGCGGCCAAGTTCGAAGCGATCGCGGCATCCTTCTCGAGCGCCTTCGGTATTTTCGCCGGCGGCGAGATGGCCTTCGGGCAGGGCGCTCTCGTCGGTGACGGCGCGACGCAGTTAAATGCCCTATCCACGATGGTGCAGTCCATGGGCACGATGCAGGATGCGGAGGTGGAAGCGGAGCAGGAAAAAGAAGCGTCCGACATCCAGAAAGCCGCGCTGGAAGAGCAGATGGAAGCGAGCGAGGAGCTGGCCGAAAAGATCCTTGAGATGATGAACGAAGACCCGGCAGTCATGCAGACGGTCGAGTTAAACTATACCAGCCAGTACGTGCAGCTGACGGTGCAGGGCGCCATCCTCTTTGATTCCGGCCAGGTGGCCGTCAAGCAGGAGGCCGTGCCGATCTTAAACAAGGTCGGGCAGATCCTCGAAACCTACGCCGGCGGCACGATCGAAATCGAAGGACATACGGACAACGCCCCGCACGGCGGCGGCAAGTATGCAAACAATGATGAGCTCTCCGCGGGACGCGCCTTGTCGATCTTCAATTACTTCATGGAGAACACGACGCTGGATCCCGCGAAGATCAAAAACTCCGGCCGCGGCGAATGGTCGCCGATCGCGGACAACGCGACACCGGAGGGACGCGCGCGCAACCGCCGCGTGGAGATACGGATTTACAATCCGATGTCACCGAGTTACTAACCGGGAGGAAACATGAAAAAAAATCTACTCACCATCCTCATTCTTGCGACGAATATCGTGACGCTGGCCATGGTCGGCATCATGATGTTTTCCGTCATGGGCACCGTCAACCAGACCAGCGCCCTGATCAGTGACATCACGGCCGCGATCGAGCTGGAGCAGGCCGGGGGCCTCGGCGGCGGCGTGGACCCGAATGCCGTCAACACGAATGTCGCGATCGCGGATCAGGACATTTACCACGTCTCCGAGGGCGGGACGCTCACCGTGACGCTTGCCGTCAACCCGACGGCGAACGGCGGCGACGGCCGTCAGCACTACGCGCAGGTGACGGTGGACCTTTTGATGGACAAGACCAACGAAGCCTATGCGCAGTATCAGCCGATGATCGCGGGCGTGGATTCCAGCATCGTCAACATCGTCCACAACGTCATCGGCGTTTATACGATCGACAATATCATGGACAGCAGGGAGGCCATCCGGCAGGAGATTTTGAAGCAGCTCTGGGGCATGTTTGACAACACGACCTTTATCTACAACGTGAACATTTTGATTACACCGGCGTAACGCAGATGGCAGATGTATTATCACAAAGCGAAATAGATGCCCTCTTACAGGGAATCTCAAGCGGTGAAGTCGATGTCGAGGAGATGTCGAAAACCGAGGAGAAGAAGGTCAAGGATTATGATTTCGCAAGGCCGGCCAAATTCTCCAAAGAGCATCTGCGCACGCTGGAAATGATTTTTGAGCACTACGGGAGACTGCTCTCCAACAACCTCCCGATTTACCTGCGCAAGAACGTGGTCGTCGAGGTGGCCAACTCCGAGACGCTGACGTTCAACGAGTTTTCGAACTCGCTCGCCAACCCGTCGATCTTAGGGATCGTGAATTTCCTGCCGCTGCAGGGCACAATCATCATGGAAATGCAGGCGGGCTTAGGCTTCACCTTCATCGACCGGATGCTCGGCGGCGAAGGCAAGGCGATCGAAAAGGTGCGCAACTTTACGGACATTGAGATGCCGCTGATCGAGAAATTCGTGGCGCTGTGCTTAAACCTGTTGCCGGAGCCCTGGGAAAACGTTCTGGAGATTGACCCGATCGTGGACCGCGTGGAGACAAATCCGCAGTTTGCACAGGTGATCTCGCCGACGGACATGGTGGCGCTGATCACGCTCAATATGACGATCGGTGATGTGGAAGGGCTGATGAACTTCTGTCTTCCCTTCTTCACATTGGAGCCGATCATGGACAAGCTCAATACGAAGTTCTGGTTCTCCACCATGGAGGAGAACACGGACGAGGACTACACGATGAAGTTAGAGAGCCTCGTCAAACGCGTGGACGTGCCGGTCAAGGCGGTGCTGGGAAATTGCAAGGTTTATGTCTGGGATTTCCTGCAGCTGCAGTTGGGGGATATTATCCGCCTGGATGATTCGGTGGAATCGGAAATGCACGTTTACGTGGGCAATATCAACAAGTTCACCGCGTTGCCCGGCACTTCGCATGACAAGTATGCCGTGCAGATCACGTCGGTGATCAGAGAGGAGGAGTAACCGTATGGACGGACAACTGTCACAGGACGAAATTAACGCCCTACTGGCAGGGATGACGACGGATGACGGCGGCGGCGGTGGCGATGCCCCTGCGGCTGATGCAGGTCCTGCGGCCTCGGGGGGAGGCGGCGATATCGATGATACGCTGCTGACAGACGTCGAGAAGGACGCAATCGGCGAGATTGCCAACATCAACATGGGATCGAGCGCGACGACGCTGTTCTCTCTGGTCAACCACAAGGTGGACATCACGACACCGAATGTGGAGCTGTCCAACTGGCAGGGTGTGGTCAGCGCTTACGAGCGCCCGTGCGTCTTCATCACGATCAAGTACACGATCGGCGTCGACGGCTCCAACGTCCTGATCTTAAAGGAGCATGACGTCATGGTCATCACCGACCTCATGATGGGCGGTGACGGCACGAATACCGAAGGGGAGGTCGGGGAGCTTCAGCTGTCCGCCATCTCCGAGGCCATGAACCAGGTGATGGGCGCCGCGGCCACGTCGCTTTCCACGATGATCGGCGAAAAGGTGGATATTTCGCCGCCCGTCGCCACGCTGGAGGACTTTGCGGACCAGGATCCGGGCAAGATTGCGGAGTTTTTGACGGGCACCTTCGTCAAAATCTCCTTCCAGATGAAAATCGGGGATCTGGTGGATTCTGTCCTGATGCAATTATATCCGATTGACTTTGCGAAGAGTTTGTACGATACTTTTAATACGGGTGCTTCATCGGATTCGGCAGCGTCTTCCGCGCCGGAACCGGCACCGGCACCCGCGGCAGCACCGCCGCCCGCGGAGGGCGTGGGCATGGTACCGCCGCCGCCCGCAGCAGATATGGGAGGCGCACCGCCGCCGATGGCGGGGCCGATGCCGCAGGCAGGCTACGGTATGCCGATGCCGATGATGGGGCAGCCCATGGCGAACATGAACGTGCAGCCGGCGCAGTTCCAGTCCTTCGGAGTGGACATGAGCGCTCTGGCCGGCGGCGCCAACATCCAGCTGATTCACGACGTACCGCTGGATGTGACCGTGGAGCTCGGCCGCACCATCAAACCGATTTCGGACATTTTGGATTTTTCGCCCGGCACGATCATCGAGCTGGACAAAATCGCCGGCGAACCGGTCGATGTGCTGGTCAACGGCAAATATGTTGCAAAGGGAGAGGTAGTTGTGATCGAGGAAAGCTTCGGCGTGAGGGTAACCGAGATCATCAAATAACCAAAGGAGAAGGAAGATGGCAAAGAATGTGTTGATTTGCGACGACGCGGCGTTCATGCGGATGATGATCAAAGACATCCTGTCCAAGAACGGATACAACGTTGCGGGAGAAGCGGAGAACGGCGCCAAGGCGGTGGAAAAGTACAACGAACTCAAGCCTGATCTGGTGCTCATGGACATCACGATGCCGGAAATGGACGGCATCCAGGCCCTGAAGAACATCAAGGCGGGCGACGCCAATGCGTGCGTCATCATGTGCTCCGCGATGGGTCAGCAGGCCATGGTTATCGAGGCGATCCAGGCAGGCGCCAAAGACTTTATCGTCAAGCCCTTCCAGGCGGATCGTGTTCTTGAGGCGGTGAAAAAGGTTATCGGATAATGCCGCAGGAGTGGCAGTCCACGCTTCAGCTGGTCACTGTGCTGATCCTCTTCGTCATTGTTATCGCGATGGCGTACTTTGTGTCGAAGTGGCTGGCAGGCTACCAGAAGGCGAAAAACTTCGGGGCCAACGTGGAGGTGATCGAAAGCTGCCGCATTGCACCGTCCAAGTTTATCTCCATCGTAAGGGTCGGGGAAAAGTATCTTGCGATCGCCGTCGGCAAGGATGAGGTCCATGTGCTGACGGAGCTGGACAAAGACGAAGTGATTATCCACGCGCCGGGAGAGACGGCCGGGAAAGGAATTTCGGGGCTTTTCAGGCGCTTTCTGCCGGGCGGAAAAGACAGGGGAAATAATTGAAAAAGTTTGAGGGGGAGAATCGGTTACCGGCGCTTGTTCGGCAAGCGTTCGTCAGTGCATTGCTTCTGGCGCTGATGGTGACCTTTCTTCTCTTTTTTTATCCGGCCACATCCTCATATGCGGCGGACGATGTGCCGCCGACGGGCACGGAGGACGAACGCACGCCGATCGAGCCCGCGGGTGAGGATGAGGATCTGACAGATCTCAACATCGCCAATATGGTGACGGTGACATGGGGCGAGGGCAACGGAACCTTAAACGGCGCCCTGCGCATCATGATCACCCTCACGATCATCATGATCCTGCCGATGCTGCTCGTGATGCTCACGAGCTTTGTCCGCATCGTGATCGTGCTGCATTTCACAAGGGCCGCGCTGAATACGCAGACCGCGCCGCCCAACATGGTGCTGATGGCGGTGGCGCTGTTTCTGACCTTTTTCATCATGCGTCCGACCTTAAGCGAGGCCTGGGCGAACGCGGTGGTGCCGCTGGATGAGGGACGGATCGATCAGGCGGAGGCCTTTGAGGAGGCGGTAGCGCCCTTCCGCACCTTCATGGCATCGCAGACACAGGAAAAGGATGTCGTGATGTTCATGGAGATCGGCGGCTACACCTGGGACGGGGATCCGGAGAGCGTGCCGTTAGAGGTGCTGATCCCGAGCTTTATCGTGAGTGAGCTGCGTACGGCCTTCATCATCGGCTTCGTGATATACGTGCCCTTCATCGTCATTGACATGGTGGTGGCTTCCGTGCTGATGAGTATGGGTATGATGATGCTGCCGCCGACGACGATCTCCATGCCGTTCAAGATTCTGCTCTTCATTCTCGCGGACGGCTGGAATCTGATTGTGGGGAATCTGGTAAGGACGTTTTATTAGGGGGATTAAATCATGACTTCAGGAGACGTAAGCCAAATCGTTTCGGAGGCCCTGTGGCTGATCATCAAGGTCGGCGCGCCGGTGCTTTTGATTTCCCTGGTGGTGGGCCTTGTGGTCTCGGTCTTCCAGACGGCCACCTCCATCCAGGAACAGACGCTGACCTTTGTGCCGAAGGTGCTTTCCATCTTCCTGGCGATCATCGTGCTCGGCAACTGGATGGCAACGGAGATCACGGATTATATCAACGGTCTCTGGGGAAACCTTAGCGTTTACATCCGATGATTTCGTATACCTTTACTTACGAAAACCTGCTGCACCTGCTGCTGGTGTTTGCGCGCATCACGGCCTTTGTGGCAGTGGCGCCTTTGATCGGCGGACAGAATACGGGCGTGACCAATACCGTAAAGGTCGGCTTCTCCGTCCTGCTGTCGGTCCTCCTCGTCGGCACCGTTCCGCGGGAGGAGCTGGTGTATTCCTCCGTCGCGGGCTATGCCGTGATTGTCATCAAGGAGGTGGTCTGCGGCCTGATCATCGGCTTTGCGGCACAGATCTGTCTGCAGGTCACGGCGATCGCGGGACAGGTGGTGGACATGATGTCCGGGCTCTCCATGATGACGATGTTCGATCCGACGACCGGTTCCCAGGTGACGATCACCGGCACGATCTACAGCCAGGTCTTCATGACGATGATGATCGTCAGCGGCATGTACCGCTACCTGTTTATGGCGCTTGCGGATTCCTACCACTGGATTCCGCTGAACGGGATCGTTCTCCGGGAGGATTCCTTTGTGGTAACGATCACCGCCTTTCTGCGCAACTTTTTTGTGATCGGCTTCCGCGTGGCCCTGCCGGTGTTTATCGTGACCTTTGTGTTGAACATCGTGCTGGGCGTGCTGGCCAAGGTGGCGCCGCAGATGAACATGTTTGCGGTCGGCATCCAGATCAAGGTCCTGACGGGCCTGGGGATCCTTTTCATGACCGCCGGGATGCTCGGCAGCGCCGCGGACTTTATCTTACGTAACATGCGGACATTAATGGAGCAGTTTATCAGGGCGATGAGCAGCGTGTAGGGATGGAATTACAAAAAGCACTGATAATCGCATATGACCTGCAGTTCTTCGCGAAGGAAGGCCCCGGCGGCGAAAAGACGGAGCCCGCCACACCCAAGCGCCTGAACGAGGCGCGCAAGAAGGGGCAGGTCGCAAAATCCAAGGAGGTCAGCCAGGCGGCGTCCCTGCTGGCGTTCTTCGTGCTGCTGCAGGTCTGGATTTCCTCCCTGGCCTTCCGCGCGGAATCCTTCTTCCCGACCGTTTACAACCGGATGAACGAGGTGACCACACTGACGGGCGGTGAGGTGCCGCAGATGCAGTTCCAGGGCGTCTTCCGCCAGATGCTGATCAACGCGATCATCTGGATGGCGCCGTTTCTGATTGTCGGTACGCTTGTGGCCATCGTCTGCGATATCGCGCAGGTGAAATGGCAGATCGTGACGGAGCCCTTCAAGCCGAAGTTTTCCAAGATGAATCCCTTAAGCGGGATCAAAAAAATCTTCTCCAAACAGTCCCTCTTTAATCTTCTTCTTTCCATGATAAAGATTGTAATCATATCGGTTGTTGTGTATAATTATTTATCAGGGAGAGAAGAGTCCATCTTCCTGTTATATGACATGCCCCTGCGCCAGGCCATGGAGCTCATGGGAGACATTGTGATCGGGCTGGGCATTCAGATTTCGGTGGTCTACGTCATCGTTGCGATCATTGATTATATTTATCAGAAACGCAAGTTCGCGGAAGACATGAAGATGACCAAGCAGGAAGTCAAGGACGAAATGAAAAGTGATGAAGGCGATCCGCAGATCAAGGCCAAGCAGCGCCAGCGGATGCGCGAAGCGAGCATGCGCCGCATGATGCAGCAGCTGCCGCAGGCGGATGTCGTCATCACCAACCCGGACCACTTCGCCGTCGCCATCCAGTACGACGCGGAGCGGTTTGTTGCACCTGTCGTTCTGGCGAAGGGCGCGGGTCATCTTGCGCAGCGCATCAAGGATGTGGCTGCGGAGCATCAGATTGAGATCGTGGAGAACAAGCCGCTTGCGCGGATGTTATACGCCAATGTGGATATCGGGGAAATGGTACCGCCGGAACTGTATCAGGCAGTTGCGGAGGTGCTGGCATTTGTGTATCACCTGCAGGGGAAGGTGTAAAAACTCATGACAGCAGGAAAATTCAAATCCAGATTTTTTGATTACGGCGTGGCGCTCTATCTGGTCGCGGCGATCGTGATGCTCATCATCCCGATCCCGCCCCTTCTGATGGATACGCTCCTCGCCTTTGACATGGCGCTCTCGTTCACGATCATGTTCACCTGCATGTTTGCGAGGGAAGTGCTGGACATGTCCAACTTCCCGACACTGCTCCTGTTTACGACGGTCTTCCGTATCGCATTGAACGTTTCCTCCACCAGACTGATTTTAACGACCGGTGATCCGGGTGAGGTCATCCGGGTCTTCGGTACCTTCGTCGGCGGCGGTAATCTCATCGTCGGCGGCATCATCTACATCATCCTCGTGATCGTGCAGATGATGGTCATCAACAAGGGCTCGGAGCGTGTCTCCGAGGTCAGCGCGCGTTTCACCCTGGATGCCATGCCCGGTAAACAGATGGCGATCGACGCGGACTTGAATACCGGCGCCATCACGGACGCGCAGGCGGCGGAACGCAGACAGAAGATTCAGGACGAGGCAAGCTTCTTCGGCGCCATGGACGGTGCCACAAAATACGTCAAGGGAGACGCGACGGCGGGACTCATCATCACTGCGGTCAACCTGATCGGCGGTATCGCGCTGGGCGTATTGATGATGGGGCTGGAATTCAGTGAGGCGGTGGACCAGTACGTCATCCTGACGATGGGTGACGGCCTGGTTTCGTCCATCCCTTCGCTTTGTATCGCCTTATCCTCCGGTATCCTTGTCACCAAGGGCGCGGGGGAAGCGGACTTCGGCCAGGCCATCATCGGCCAGGTCTTCGGCATCCCGAAGGCGCTGTACCTGGTCGGCGGCGTCATTGCGGGCATCGGGTTGTTTAGTCCGCTGCCCGATCTGCTGTACCTGCTGATCGGTGCCATGTTCCTTCTGGCCGGCCGTGCGATGCAGAAGTCCATGGTGGTGGCGGAGGTGGAACAGGAGGTCGCGGAGGAAGAGGTCATGGAGGCGGAAGAGGTGCGCAAGCCCGAAAACGTCAACACGCTCCTGCAAGTGGATCCGATCGAATTGGAATTCGGCTACGGCATCATCCCGCTCGCGGATGTCAACCAGGGCGGAGATCTCTTAGACCGCGTTGTCATGATCAGACGCCAGATCGCGCTGGAGCTCGGTACCGTCGTGCCGATCATCCGCCTGCGCGACAACATCCAGCTGAATCCGAACCAGTACATCATCAAGATCAAGGGCATCCAGATTTCGGAGGGAGAGATTCTGTTCGATCACTACATGGCCATGAACCCGGGACATGTCGAGGAGGAGATCACCGGCATCCCGACCTTCGAGCCGTCCTTCCATCTGCCCGCGATCTGGATCACGGAATCGCAGCGTGAGCGTGCGGAGTCCTACGGCTACACGGTCGTGGATCCGCCGTCCATCATTGCGACGCACTTAACCGAGGTCATCCGCGAACACATCGCGGAGCTCCTGACAAGACAGGATGTCCAGAACCTCGTCAACAACTTAAAGGAAAACCACGGCGCACTCGTGGACGAACTGACACCGAAGCTCATGAGCCTCGGCGAGATCGAAAAGGTGCTGCAGAACCTGCTGCGCGAGGGCATCTCCATCCGCGACCTTGTGACGATCTTCGAAACCCTTGCGGATTATGCGCCGGGCACGCATGACACGGACATCCTGACGGAGTACGTCAGACAGTCCCTGAAGCGCGCGATCTCCACAAAGTACTTCATGCAGGAGGACACGACGACCGTCGTGACGCTGGATCCGAAGCTGGAGCAGGAGATCATGGATTCCGTCAAGCAGACGGAGAACGGCGCCTACATCACGCTGTCGCCGGAGAAGACGCGCGCGGTCTTAAACAGCGTCCGCGCGGAGACGGAGAAGCTGGAGCAGGCGGGCAAGCCGTCCATCGTCATGACGAGCCCGATCGTGCGCATGTACTTCAAGCGCATGACGCAGGATTATTTCAAGGACCTGATTGTTGTTTCGTATAACGAAGTCGAACCGAATATTGAATTACAATCCGTCGGGATGATTACGGCATAAAATGGTAATTAAGAAGTTTACGGGAAAAACAGAAGAGGAAGCCACCGCACTCGCCAAAAAGGAATTGGGCGAGAACGTTGTCATCATGAATACCAGACCCTTAAAGCGCTCCGGTTTTTTTTCGTTTATGAAGCCGCAGCGTTATGAGGTGACGGTTGCGCTGGAAGAGGAGGAACGCCCCGCAAGGCAGGGACAGGTGAAGCCGGAGAACGGCAAGGCAAAGCAGCCGCCGATGCCTTCGACGGCAGGCCTTGCAAGAGCGGCGGCCTCCGGCCAGATTCCGCCCTTAAAGGTGGGAGAGAACGCGGTACCGCAGCCCGTTCCGGCAGCGGCAGCACCGCCCGCGGGCGCAGCCGCCCCGGCGCAGGAGCCCTCCCTGATCGAGGCCAAGCTGGATAACCTGCATGCACTGCTGGAGCAGCGCATCATGCAGACGGGCAGCGCACAGGCCGCACAGGCAGCGCGTCCGGAGATCCCGCCGGCACCGCAACCCGTTCCGGCAGCGCCGGCAGTCGCGGCACCGCGGCCTGCACCGGCACCGGCTCCCGTTCCGCCCGCGATTTGACCAAGCAG
>JAFSPF010000003.1 GCA_017443065.1 Lachnospiraceae bacterium | reverse complement strand
GGAGGGGGTTCTGATAAACTCATTTATCGCCTTTTCAAAACTCTTCGTGCTGATCTCCGCAAAATGCGGTATACTTTTTGTCATAGAGAACACCTCCTTTGTTTAGGTATTTTGGTTGGCGCCTGAATACTTTATCACAAAGTGGTGTTCTCTTTCTATTTTTCCATTTCCGAATAAAACTTTACGCTAGCTATCCATGCTCCAAGGAGGTTTTGGACATCGTAAACCCCTTTGCGTTCCATTGCTTTATCCTTTAAAAGAGGCACAAAATGCCCCAATGTTATTCTCTCTTGTATTATTCCTGTTGTACAGTAACAAATTGTTCGTTTTGGGGAACATGCACATGTTTCCTGTCGCTTTGATGCCCTTGAGATTGTGGGATCAGTGTCCCCGCAATCTGCTGATACTCTCCGGAAACAGGTTTTTCAGATTCTGCTGCTTGACATTGTATATATGGGTGTATATACTATGAGGCAGCAAGGAGGTCTCGGAATGGAAACAGCAAAACTATTTATCAACGGCGGTTCCCAGGCTGTTCGTCTTCCCAGAAACTGTCGTTTTGAGGGCAATGAGGTTCTGGTCAACCGGATCGGCGGTATTGTCATGCTGATACCGAAGGATGATCCCTGGGCTGCCATGATGAACAGTCTGTCGATGTTCACGGATGATTTTCTTCGTGATGAGATTGAGGATCTGCCCCTGCAGGAACGGGAATCATGATGAAATATATGCTGGATACCAACATCATTGCATATATCAGAAATGACCGTCCGGAACATGTCAGAAAAATGTTTCGCAAATACAAGCCGGAGGATCTGTGCATCTCTGCAATCACGCTGGCGGAACTGGAATACGGTATCTGTAACAGTTCCGTTCCCGCACAAAACCGCACAGCGCTGATGATTCTCCTGTCGGGGATTGAGGTCGCGCCCTTCGACGCAAATGCCGCAAGGGAATACGGCTCCATTCGTTCTGCACTGAAGAAGCGCGGTTCGCTGATCGGCGCAAATGACATGCTCATAGCGGCACATGCAAAAGCGCTGAATGTCACACTGGTGACAAACAATCTGCGCGAGTTCGAAAGAATTGACGGATTAAAAACTGAAAACTGGGCATAGATGCATCTGTTTTCCGATATTCCTGACGTCAGGCATATGCGAATGCCCCGTCACGTCTCTTCATGGCCTGAGATAAAATATCCTCCTCGCCGTCCTCATCATACCACTTCCACAGTTTTACATATTTGGCAAACCACTCTTCGTCAAGCAGCTCCATATTCACAGCCCACAGACAACCGAAATCATCCTCTGTCCCGGAATCTTCGAATACAATAACATTTGCCTTCTTCTGCGGAACTTCTCTGAGATTGTTATAAGAATAAAAATGCTGTCTGACACATTCATAAATGCTTTCCGCTTCGTATTCATTATCCTGAATGATTTTCTTCTCATCCATGACTATTTTAACCTGCATCATGACAATCCTCTCCGGTATAAATGAACTTGGAATCATTTCTACAGCCTTATTATATGATGCCTCTTCATATGCCGCAAGTCATAGAATGTAGCGCTTTGGCATTAAAACCTCTTTTCTGCAACCGCTTTTTCCTGCTTTTGTTGCAGCACATAGTCTGTCACCACCCTGATAAAATCAGCCTCTTCAGCTGTCTTTGCATCAGAGATCAAATCAAACGCCTCACCAAGCTCGATATCCTGACAGGTTTTATAGAACTCGTGCAGCAATTCTGATTTTGGCATGTAATGGATCCCTCCGTTTTGTTGATTACGATTGCTGTTCCCTTATAGGATAGCAGAAAATGAGGGCGTTTTCCAGAATGGGGTGGGGACCTTTACATGACATCACCGGCAGCTCGAAAACGCTTCGCGTTTCCTCGCTATCGTTTCTCGGAGAATACCTCTGCACCAGATAAAGAGAGGCTCTTCGAGCCCTTCTGCAAAAGCAAAAGCGCCTGTCCGCAAGCAAGCTTGCAACAGGCGCTTTCACTTTTACATGGGTGCTTCGCACCCTCTCTTTATCTTCCCTGAGGTGCTCTCCTCACTTTCGTTACATCATTCCATCCATTCCACCACCCGCAGGCATGGGGGCCGGGGGTTCTTTGACGATGGCGACGGCGGCTTCCGTGGTGAGGAAGCTGGAGGCGACGCTGGTCGCGTTCTGCAGTGCGCTGCGCGTGACCTTCGCCGGATCCAGGATGCCATCCTTGACCATGTCGACATATTCTTCCGTCTGGGCGTTGAAGCCGATGCCCTGCTTGGATTCCATGACCTTGTTGACGATGACGCTGCCGTCAAGACCGGCGTTCACCGCGATCTGCCAGAGCGGGCTCTCCAGAGCCTTCAGCACGATCATGCCGCCGGTGTGCACATCACCCTTGAGCTCGTCGACCGCCTTCTTCACGTCCTTCATCGCGTGGATGTAGGCCGCGCCGCCGCCGAAGATGATGCCTTCCTCGACCGCCGCGCGCGTCGCGTTGAGCGCGTCCTCCATGCGATACTTGGCTTCCTTCATCTCCGTCTCCGTGGCAGCGCCGACGCGCACCACAGCGACACCGCCGGCGAGCTTCGCCAGACGCTCCTGCAGCTTCTCGCGGTCGAAATCAGAGGTGGTCTCTTCGATCTGCTTTTTGATCTGCGTGATGCGTGCCTGAATCTCCTTCTTCGCGCCGAGGCCGTCGATGATCGTCGTGTTCTCCTTCTCAACCTTGACGCTCTTCGCGCGGCCGAGGTCATCCATCTGCACGTCCGCAAGCTCCAGACCCAGGTCGGAGGAGATCACGCGGCCGCCCGTGAGGATGGCGATATCCTGCAGCATGTCCTTTCTGCGGTCGCCGTAGCCCGGTGCCTTCACCGCGACAACGTTGAAGGTGCCGCGCAGTTTGTTGACGATGAGAGTCGTCAGCGCTTCGCCCTCGACATCCTCCGCGATGATGAGGAGCTTCGCGCTCGTCTTCACCACCTGCTCCAGCAGGGGCAGGATCTCCTGAATGTTGGAGATCTTCTTATCCGTGATCAGGATGAAGGGATCCTCTAAATTCGCCTCCATCTTGTCCATATCCGTTGCCATGTAAGCGGAGATGTAACCGCGGTCGAACTGCATGCCTTCCACGAGGTCCAGCTCCGTGAGCATCGTCTTGGACTCCTCGATCGTGATGACGCCGTCATTGGAGACCTTCTCCATCGCGTCCGCGATCATGCGGCCGACTTCGTCATCGCCGGAGGAAACCGCCGCGACGCGCTCGATCTGCTCCTTGCCCTTGACCTTGGTGCTCATCTTCGCGATGGAAGCAACCGCGGCGTCCGTCGCCTTCTTCATGCCCTTGCGCAGCTCGATCGGATTGGCTCCTGCTGCCAGGTTCTTTAAGCCTTCGTTGATCATCGCCTGCGCGAGGACGGTTGCGGTTGTCGTGCCGTCACCGGCGACATCGTTCGTCTTCGTGGCGACTTCCTTCACGAGCTGTGCGCCCATGTTTTCGAAATTATCCGCGAGCTCGATCTCCTTTGCGATCGTGACACCGTCGTTGGTGATCGTCGGCGCGCCGTAGGATTTGTCCAGAACGACGTTGCGGCCCTTCGGTCCCAGGGTGATGCGGACGGTATCCGCGAGCTGGTTGACGCCTGCTACCATTGCGGTGCGTGCATCCGCACCTGTTTTAATTGTTTTTGCCATTGTGTTCTCTCCTCTCATATTTGTATGCCGTTATCCCGGCCTGACGCCGCTGTCGCGGCTTTACCAGGCCTCGCCATTCGGAACTTTCGCGCTGCCCTGCATCGCTTCGTTCCTCATGACGATCATTCGTCAAGGTCTTTCTGCCGCTCTTGCAAGCAAGGCGTCAGAAGACTTTGACTCATTTGATAACGGCCAGTATGTCGCTTTGCTTCACGATAATATACGTCACATCGTCATCCAGCTTCACTTCCGTGCCGGAGTATTTGGAATAAATCACGTGGTCGCCCTTCTTGACTTCCATCCTGATCTCTTTGCCGTCCACGATGCCGCCGGGGCCCACCGCAATGACTTCCGCCTGCTGCGGCTTTTCCTTTTCCTTGCCCGGGAGCACGATACCGGATTTCGTCGTCTCTTCTGCTTCGAGCTGCTTTAACACAACTCTGTCTGCCAAGGGTTGTAATTTCATTTTGCTTTGCCTCCTCTTTCTGTATTGTGTAAAAAAGAACTCCCCTTTTTTGAATTAGCACTCACTCGCCATGAGTGCTAACAAAAGCAATCTTAGCACTTTCTTTTTCCTGCGTCAAGCCTTTTTTCAAGTTTTTTACAAGGATTCCGGAATGCTCCCTTTTTTCAGGATTCCGGAGCGCGATAGGATTTTAAGATCCGGTAGGCCTCGCGGTAGTTTTCATCGCGGCCTTCCGTCAGAATGCGCGTCAAATCCGCCTGCACCGCCTCGTCCTCGAAGAGGTCCACGACATAGGGCGCATACCGGGTGCCTCTGCCTTCCCTCAGTTCTCCGATATAATCCTCCAGCGTCTTTCCCGTCTTGTAGCTGCGGCCGACCGCATCCGTGGACGCATCCAGGCAGTCCGCCACCGTGACCACGGAGATCACCGCCTTGTCCTTCATGCCCTCGAAGCTGTGCTCCGCAGGATAGCCGCCCGTATTGTCATACCATTTGTGATGCATGAGCGCCACGTTCACATAAGGCTTCGTATCCTCATGCTTTTCCAGCATCAGCGCGCCCATGCCCGGATGCGTCTTGATCAGCTCGAACTCCTCATCCAGAAGCGTGCGGCCGTAGGTCATGATGACCTCCGTCACAAAGAGCTTTCCGATGTCATGGCACAGCGCCGCATGCTCCGTAAAGTCGATGATCTTCTGTTCATTCCGTTTCACGTCCTCCGCCGTCTCGCAGTCCAGAACACCGGTCAGCTGCGCGGGGTCTTTCCGGATCAGATGACGCACCAGACAGACGGAAAAGGCCGCGACCGATCTCACATGCACGTAGGTCGGCGGATGGAGTGCCGCCGTTAAGCGCAGGCAGAAGGTTTCGAAATCCATGCCGCCCGGCACCTCAATATAATGGGAGAGCAGGATCGTCAGATAACTCAGAAGGAAGGAAAAACTGCCCTTCTTGGGAATACGGTGGAGATAGGTGATCAGCCGCTCATAATACGTTTCCACCTCCCCGGCATCCTGCGGGCGAAGTCCTTCCTTCTCCGCCAGCTTTGTCAGCTCCATCGGGATCAGGGTGATGCGGGAATTGTTGAAGAAGGAGTAGTTGCGGTCGTCGATATTTTCGTACAGACCGATCAGTGCCCGGCGGTAGCTTTCCGCATCCGAGGCGCCTGCACAATACGCCGCCCTTGCATACGCAAAGGTCATCATCGCGTCCGTCGTGTATTTCTGCAGGGCGCTGCGCTCCTTGTCCCAGAATGCATAGAGCCGCGCGGTATAGTCATAGATCTCTTTGCACTGCGCTTCGGAATAACCGCGTTCGTTGCCGTTGTGTACCAGCTGTGAAAGGTACTGCAATGTCCGGAAGGTATGATAGACCCAGTTGTATTCCGGCACCGCCTCGCGGTAAAAGGGGTCATCCGCGAGTGCGAGCGCCCGCCTCAGGAAGGCCAGGTCCTCTTCGTTGACCCGTTCCATGTCATCGCCGACCTCTGCATTTCTGGCAAAAAGAGCGCTGATATAGCGCGCGTTCACAAGAACCGTCTCCCTGTCCGCTTCGGAGAGCTTCGCAAAGGCTTCCTTCGGCAGATAAGAAAGGAGCACTTCCCCCTCCGCCAGGCCTTCATTACGGTAGCGAATGCCCGCGGGATTCACCGGCTGAACGCGCTCCGTCTGATGCAGCATTGCAAAGCAAACCTCGATGAACCGGTCGATCATCCCGATGATGTCATGATCACTGCCCCGTTCCTTTGCGTCCGCGAGGAGCTTTTTCGTCTGCCGCCACATCAGCGGCAGATCCAGATTTTCCATGCTGTAGGCATTGAGATGCGCCTTGCGGAATTCTTTGAGCGCTTCCGTCTCTTCTTCCGTCAGCAGTTCCTTTCTTTCGAGCAGCGGATAATACACCGTCTGCAGGATGCGGTTGTTTTCCAGCGCGAGCGTGCCGATGCGGCGGAAGTTTTCCAGAAGTACCAGACGGTAATCCTCCGGATCCTCGACCTCCTCAATCTGCGGCGAGGACAGTTCCCTGATCTGTAAGGTGTTGTCGATATACTGTTGCAGCTGCTTTGAAAGTTCCTGTGTCATGGACATGCGATTTCGTTGCAAAAGCCTTGTTCCTCTGATATCATAGCACGCTTTACGCCGCTTTTCTACGCCCCGTCCTTCTTTTTTTCGGGCGGCTTCGGGATGTCGCGGCCGTTTAAGTCAATCCGCATCTCCCTCAGGGCAAAGGCCCAGTAGATTTCCGGGATGTTAGGCCACTCCGCCTTGCCGCGCTCCTCCCTGCAAAGCTGCATCGCACGGAGCGTCACGGCCTCGGATAAATCCACGCCCGTGCGCAGGGTATGAAGTGTCAGGGCACACCAGGCGGGCGCGCGCTCCATCAGGCCGGAGTCCGCAAAGTCCTTATACAGCGCCTCCCGGTCATAGGGGATGCGGACATGCTCATAGATCCACTCCCCGCCCTCCGCGTGCAAAAGCAGGAACTGTGCCTGTCCGTCCGCGCTTCTGGGCAGACCCACGCTTCCGGGGTCAAGGCACAGCCGGTCATGATACTTGAAGGCATCCTGCCGGTGCGTATTGCCGTGCACGAGGAAGGAGGTTTCCAGCTGCGAGAGCGCCTTTCTGGCATTACGCCGGTCCTTGAAGAGCATCTCGGTGGTGGAGGTGGGGGAGCCGTGGCAGATCGTGAAGGGCGGATACCCCGCTTCCTCCACGTTTTCCGTCGTCTTCAGCGTCTGGAAGAAGTTCAGGTCCCGGAGCGAGAGCGCCTCAAAGGTATAGAGCAGCGCCCCGGAGGCGGAGCCGTTCTTCCAGCCCTTTGCCCCCTTCTTGCGGTAATTCAGGAGCATCTGTTCGCGGTTGCCGCGCAGAAAGACGCAGTTGAAATACTGCTTCAGCATATAAATCTGTTCCAGCGTCTTTTCGGGATACGGGCATTCCGTGATGTGATCGCCCAGAAGAATAAAGCGCGTGATGCCTTTGGCCACGCAGTAGTCAAAGCAGGCCTGCAAGGCAACGTGATTCGCATGAATGTCGGAAAATACGGCGATGTCCATAGATTTGATTATACCACAAAAATTTTTTGAAAAGAATTGTAAGATCGGCTCCCTGCCGTTGTCTGTATGGATGAGCGCGCAAAAAACAGGCAAACAACGTTTCCTGACGACAAAGCATACAAGACATGAGGGAGGAATAAAACCATGAAGAAAAGATTCAGCGTTGCAAAGAAACTCACGGCCATGACACTCGCGGCGGCACTGCTTACCGGATGCGGGCTTTCCACGGCGCAGACGGGCGGCACAACGACCGGACAAGGCGGCACGACGGAGCTGTCGGGCGGGACGGCGCAGGGAAATGCCCCCGTGGACATGCCGGTCACCATGGAGACCGAGGCGACGTATGACGCCTCTGCACCCGATATGGTCTACGGTTCCCGCAAGGGGAGCGGCTCCGCGATGGCACCGGCATCCGCGGAAGCCTATGACTGGTTTTACCAGCCCGCACCGAATGCCGAGACCTACGAGAAGGCGCCGGAGAACGGATTCTATATCACGGCCGCTTCCCCGCTTTCCACCTTCAGCGCGAGCGTCGACACCGCGTCCTACGCGAACGTGCGCCGCATGATCGAAAACGGCTACAGCCTCTCGGAGATCCCGGCGGACGCCGTGCGTGCGGAGGAGTTCATCAACTACTTCCGTTACAATCTGAACGCACCCGCGAAGGGCGAGAAGTTCGGTCTGACAACGGAAATGGCGGCCTGCCCCTGGAACGAAAAGCACAAGCTTCTCTTCGTCGGGATGCGCACGCAGGACATCGATTTTTCCGACAAGGGCGACAGCAACCTCGTCTTCCTGATCGACGTCTCCGGCTCCATGGATGAGGACAACAAGCTGCCGCTGCTGGTGAAGAGCTTTAAGCAGCTGACGGAGAATCTCACGGAGAAAGACCGCGTCTCCATCGTGACCTACGCGAACGGCGTGGAGACGGTGTTGAACGGTGCAAAGGGCAGCGACAGACAGGAAATCTTCGACGCCCTGGATTCCCTCGAGGCATCCGGCGGCACCGGCGGCGAGGGCGGCATCCAGAAGGCCTATGAGCTTGCGGAGTCGAGTTTTATCGACGGCGGCATCAACCGCGTGATCCTGGCGACGGACGGCGACTTCAACATCGGCATCTCCGATCCGGACGCGCTGCAGCGCCTGATCGAGTCTAAGCGTGACAGCGGTGTTTACCTTTCGGTTCTGGGCTTCGGCATGGGCAACTACCGCGACGATATGATGCAGCGGCTTTCGCAGTACGGCAGCGGCAACTACGCCTACATCGATTCGCTCTTAGAGGCGAAGCGCGTGCTCGTCGAGGAAATGGGCGCGACGCTCGTGACCGTGGCGGAGGATGTGAAGCTGCAGGTCGAATTCAATCCGGAAAAGGTCAATGCCTACCGCCTCGTCGGCTACGAAAACCGGATGCTGGAGGCGACGGATTTCAACGACGATACCAAGGACGCCGGCGAGATCGGCGCGGGACACAGCGTGGTGGCGCTCTATGAGATCATCGAAAAGGGCGCGGAAGATGAGATCGAACTGCGCTACGGACAGCAGGGGGAAGCGGCCGCGGATGCGACGGAGTTTGCGAATGAATACGCGCTGGTGAAGATCCGCTACAAGGAGCCCGGCGAGAGCGCATCGAAGCTGGTGGAGCAGGTGCTGGACGAAAGCATCCTGATGGCGGATGCGGGGGAAAACCTGCGCTTCGCTTCCCTCGCCGCGGAGTTCGCGATGGTGCTCTCCAATTCGCAGCACAAGGGCACGGCGACGCTGGACGGGATTCTGGAGGCGTACAAGACGATCGACACCGGCGACGATGAATATAAGAATGAGTTTTACTACCTGGTGAGGAAGTTATCCGGAAAGGCATGATGCGGGTTTCTCTTATGATACGGAACAGGGGGACGGTTCTTTCGTCCCCCCGTTTCGTTTTTGGTCCGTGTCAGGCTTGTATCTTTGCGCGGATGTCCGCGATGCTCATCCCCTGTTCTTTTGCAATCCGGGCGAGGTCATCGTGCTCGATCTTCTCCCGCGTCACGCCGAAGCCCGTGCTCTTCTTTACGCGTACTTCGCCGTAAGGCGTTTCCCTCGTTTCGATACTGCGTTCCAGGACATGCCGCACACTGCGGTATTCGCGCACGCCGATCGTCGTGGTGTGCCGAAAGAGCGCGTGTAAGACCGCATCACGGTTCTCTTCTCTGCACATGACGGAAAGCAGCAGGCCCGGGCGGTTCTTTTTCATATAAACCGTCTGCGTGTAAACTTCAATCGCGCCGGCGGCAAAAAGCTGCTCAGAGGCAAAGCCCGCATCCTCCGGCGTCATATCATCGACATTAGTGACAAACTCGATCACCATGTCCTTTTTGTCTTCCGCTTCGCCGATCATCACGCGCAGGAGATTCGCGTAGCCCTCGAATTCTTTTTTGCCGCAGCCATAGCCCGTTTTCTCCACGCGCAGGACGGGCATGGGGCCGAATTCCGTCACGAAATGCTTTAAGAGTGCGGCACCCGTCGGCGTGCAGAGCTCCGCCTTCAGTTCCCCGCCGTAGGAGGGGATGCCTGTGAGCAGATGCGCGGTCGCGGGTGCGGGCACCGGAAGAATCCCGTGCGCACAGCGCACCTTGCCGCTGCCCACATGCACGGGCGAGGCGGTGATGCGCTCCGGCCGCAGTTCCCGCAGGAGCAGGCAGACGAAGGTGATGTCCGCGATCGCGTCCTTCGTGCCGACCTCATGGAAATGTACGCTTCCCGTATCCGTCCCGTGCGCATGCGCCTCCGCCTCCGCAAGCAGGCGGTAAACGGCAAGGACATCTTCCTTCACGCTGTCCTCCAGCGGCATCGCGGAGATCGTCTTCTCGATGTCCGCGAGGGCGGTGTGATGGTGATGGTGATGATGATGCTCATGATCGTGGTGATGGTCGTGATCGTGGTGATATTCGTGATCGTGCCCGTGATCGTCGTGCTCGTGTTCATGGTGATGGTGATGCTCATGGTCGTCGTGCTCATGTCCGTGTCCGTGATGATGCCCGTGCTCGTGATTGTGATGGTGATCGTGCTCATGCACGTCCACGCTCTCTTCTTCCTCGCCCGCAATCACAACATGCATCTGCGTCCCGGCAATGCCCGCACGCTGCACCTTCTCCGCGCTGATGCTGACATCTCCGAGCCCCAGCGCGTTCATTTTTTCCAGCACTTCCCGCTGCCGTTCCTCCGGGAGCAGTTCATACAGCGCCGCGCCCAGCATGTCACCGGCACAGCCCATCCCGCAGTCGATGTAAATTATTTTCATGGCCCTCCCTTCGGTCGTGCCATGATTGCGGCTCGGACATTCCCAATCGCTTACGCGATAGTCCTTCGCCGCCTCTTGGCACAATCCACCTGTTCATACGGGCTCAGCAGCAGGTGCTTCGCCCTGTTTCCGGTATCTCACGCACGGTTCTCTCCCCCATGTGATTGATCATGCTTGCGAGGTACCCCGCGCCGAAGCCGTTATCGATATTCACAACGGAGACCCCCGACGCGCAGGAATTGAGCATCGAGAGCAGGGCGGACAGGCCGTGAAAGGACGCGCCGTAGCCGATGGAGGTCGGCACGGCGATCACGGGACAGTCCGCAAGGCCGCCGACAACGGAGGCCAGCGCCCCTTCCATTCCCGCCAGCACGATGATGACGGAGGCGCTCATGATCTCTTCCATATGCGCCAGCAGCCTGTGCAGGCCCGCAACGCCCACATCGTACAGACGCGTCACCTCGTTGCCGAGCGTTTCCGCCGTCAGCGCCGCCTCCTCCGCGACGGGAAGATCGCTGGTGCCGCCGGTCGCGACAACAATTCTTCCGATGCCCGAGGGCGCGGGGATTTCGCCGATCACGCCGACCTGCGCCGCCTTGTCGTAGCGCATCGAATGCGTCTTCATCACCTCGGCAGCCTTTTCTTCGGACATTCTTGTGACGAGGATCGTCTTCTGCCCGTTCTTTTTCAGGACATCCACAATCCCCGTGATCTGCTCCGGCGTCTTGCCGCTTCCGAAAATCACCTCCGTTGCGCCCTGCCGCATTTTGCGGTGCAGATCCACCTTGGCGTAACCGATGTCCTCAAAGGGTGCCGTCTTGATTTTCAGGAGGGCGTCGTCCACGCTGACGCGCCCCTCCTTCACTTCTTCCAGTAATTGCCTGATTTCGGTGTTCATATACTCCTCCTCAGCGCGGTGTCGCGTCGAGCGATACGCTTCGATACGCCGCCGAAAGTGCCGCTTCTATCTCCGGCCATGCGTCCCGCGCCTTCTTTGTCTGCGCGGCAGTCACCTGTACCAGTGCACCGCCGCCCTCCGTGGTACGCACGCGGAAATCCGTAAAGCCCATTTCAAAAAGTGCGCTTTCCGCGCGTTCCGTGCGCGCAAGACTTTCTTCCGTAATGCGCATGCCGGTCGGCATCCGTGTGGCGAGACAGGCATATGCCGGTTTGTCCCATGTCTTTAATCCGGCCTCTTTGGAAAGACGTCGGATTTCATCCTTTGTCAGTCCGCAGATGCGCAGCGGCGAGTAAACATTCATCTCGGAAAGCGCACGCATCCCCGGGCGGTCCGCCGCGTCATCCGAAGCATTCGTGCCGTCGAGGATCTCCGTATAACCTTCTTCCTTTGCGGCCGCGAGAATGGTGCCGAAGATGGCCTGTTTACAATAATAACATCTGTCGGAAGGATTCTCCGCCACATGCGGAACGGACAGCACATCCACGGGAAGCACGCGCATCGCCACGCCCGCATATGCCGCCACTTCCTTTGCATCCGCAAGCTCAAAGGCCGGCTGGAACTGTGCCTTGACATAATATGCCTGTACGTCCGCGCCGGCATCCTTTGCCGCCCAAAGCAAATAGGAGGAATCCACGCCGCCGGAGAATGCGACAGCAACCTTCGGATGATCTTTGAAAAAAGCATTCAATGTCATCCTTACAACCCCGTCAGAATATCAAGATAATCCTGCCTTGCGTCAAAGACCGCATACACCGTCACAATACGTTTTTCATGATTCACCTTATAAAAAACCAGGTCTTTTTTCAGAATCAGAACGCGATATCCCTGCCGTCGCAAGACGCTATATTTCGGAACCACGCCCATTTCCGGCTGTGTTGCAAGAAGATCAACCGCGGACTCGATCTCCTCCAGTTTCTCCAACGCAACCTCCGCCCCGAAGTTTTCGGCAACATACAATATGATTCTATGCAGCAGTGTATCCGCCGTGTCTGTCCGAATGACGCGGTATTTTTTCATTTCATTTCCCGCAATTTCTTTTTTAATTCGTTGAATGATTCTTTCATCGGCGCAACACGGCCGCTCATGACGTCTTCTTCCGCTTCGGCCAGTGTTTCCAGCAGATGCATTCGTGCTTTCATTCGGCTATATGCTTCATAACCGAGGGAGACCGTATCCCCTCTGCCGTTGACCGTAATGACGACAGCCTCATTCTGCTCACGGCATGTTTTTGAAATCTCGTTGTAATGATTGCGCAGATCCGCGGATGGACGGATGGACTCTTTCAGTGCATACATCTCTGTGCCTCCTGTTATTTCACCTGAGTGTCTCATAGACATTATATATCATTATTTGTCTATTGTCCATCCCTGCTCCCTTCGGTCGCAGGGATTACTTTGCAGCCGGCGCCTGTCCTGTCAATTGGAACATTTCCTCCGTGTCGACCGAAACGATGATCTCCAGCTTCTCTTCCAGATAAGCACGCAGCTCCTCCGTGGAGGGCAGCGGCACAGAGACATCGCTTGCCGTGTTTTTGTGATGATCGTCCAGCTTCTTTCTGCCAAAGCCGTGGGCGATGGTCAGCGTACCCTGCGGCGCAAGAAGCGTGACCAGATGCCGGAACAGTTCCTTCGGCGAAACGAAGTGCGGCAGCGCGTTGTAGATCATGATGCGGTCAAATCTGTTTTGCGTTTCAAATGCGGCCGCATCCACGCAGAGAATCGTCACGCGCTCCTCCGCCGCGAACTTTTCCTTCGCGATCTCCGCCATGGCGGGGGAAATGTCGATGCCCGTCACACGGAAAACGCCGCGCGACAGATAATCCGGAATCAGCACGCCCGTCCCACAGGCGACGTCCAGCACGCTGTCCCCTTCCGAAACGCGCGCACCGTCCAGGATGCGCGAAATGATCTCTTCGTTACGAATCATCTCCGCGTCCCAGGACGGTGCCAGTTTGTTAAAGAAGTCGATGACTTTTTCCGTGTTCATGCTTGTCTTGTGTTGACACGTCTTCGTATCGTGTTGCGCCTGCCTGCGCAAACGGTGTCCCGCTACACGGCCGTGCGTGCCCGCACCGTGCGTGCCGGAATCAGCCTTGCCTTCATCAGCGCGAAGACGATCGTCGGCACGATGGCCAGCTGGATCAGGATCCCCGGCAGCGACGTCACAAAGTATCCCGCCGTCCATGCCGCAAAGGCGTATTCGCCGGGCGTCCAGAGCAGCGCACGGAAGGCACCCGCGATCACGCGGCCGATCAGCATCGCAAGGATCAGGCTGAGATACAGATCGATGTAAAGCCTGCCCGTGCGAATGAGCTTCATGCACAGCCCCGTCAAAAGGCCGTAGGCCGCCAGCTCCACCATCATCACCGGCAGATATCCCATGCCGGGCATCCCCGTGAGCAGGCTCGAAAGGAGCGGTCCGAAAATGCCGCAGACAAGGCCATGCACCGGACCGCAGGCCAGGCCGCAGACCAGCACCGGGATGTGCATCGGCGCGAGGACACTGCCCGCGTTGGGAATCGCGTGGAAGGCCATCGGCAGCACGACGCAGAGTGCGATGCAGACGGCGGTTGTCGTGAGTCTTCTGATGTTCGTCAGTTCTTTCATAAAAAAATACCTCCTCAGGTCCGGGATCCCTTCCGGGACCCGGGCACCTTCGAAGGTACCCTGTTCTTCGTACATGGTTAACGTTTCCCGTACCGGCGCTTCAGCACCGCGCGGCTCCTTCTTAAAGCCGTTCTACATTTTACCGCGCGCGGGGAAGATGTGTCAAGACCATGCGCTGTCGCCGCGCCGCGTGATGTCATGGATTCCGACGAGCGGCTTTTTCGCCACGGAGCCGAGACTACAGGCTCGGCGGAGTGCCCGGCGAAACCAGAGCGAGACGGAATCATGCAGCACGCAGGCAGGCGACTCACACCTGCTGCCGCGTCAGTTCCCCCACCGCGTCGGCGATGAGCTGCGCCGTCTTCCCGCTGCCGACGCCCGCAATGTAGGTGTTGCAGTTCTGGAAGGGAATGAGGATGCGCCTGGCGCGCGAACGCCCCACCGCGACCGCCATCTTCTTCGTGATCTCGCCGCCCATCGCGTCCGCGATGCAGATGCCGACGGGTCCCATAATGACGTCCGCCTCTTCCGCGGCCACCTTCACGGCATTTTCGCCCGTGGCGGCCATGTCCGCGCCTTCCTTTAACATCGCGGCCGTCGCGACGGAATTCGTGCCGACCGCGGTGATCCGCGCCTCCGGCAGTTTTTCCCTGACCGCCTTAATCAGTTGTCTGCCAAGGCCTCCGCCCTGTGCGTCAATTACCAGAATATTCATGCCTGCTCCTTTCCCGCAAAAAACGTTTTCAGAAAACAATCCGCACTGAGCAGCGCCCCCAGCGTCAGCACGGGAATCTGGTTATACAGCTGCAGGTTGTTCGCCTCCCAGAGCATCAGAAACACGAAGAGGCCGAAAAAACAGATGTGACAGCATTCCGTCACCGGCGGAATGTCCCGATTCCGCAGCAGGCGCACAAAGCATGCCAGCATCCCGAGAAACAGGGACAGATACACGGAAAAGATATAGATCATGCAAAAGCCCGTGACCGGCCAGTACAGACTGCCGCCATTCGCAAACATCCGGTAAAAGGGATGCTCCCGCGTTTCCGGATCCTCCCGGAGAAAGCTCTTTACCCCGAGCGTTCCGCTGTTGAAATTGGTCTGCATCTTTTGGAACAGATGCACGGGATCAAAAAAATCCGCCGCATGCGTCCGGATGTATTCCGCGGAAGCGGCCCGCTTCTCCTCCGTTGTCTCCATGGCATTGATCTCATGGATGAAATCATATCCCGCCGTCCAGCTGCCGTCCCCGTGCAGCCCCAGCGCAATCCAGCTGATGGCGGGATTTGCCGAATCGGCCGCCTTTCGGGAAATATCATACCCCGCCATGCGGGCATTGGTCACAAGCAGCGTGATCACCAGCAGGGCGGCAAACAACAGCATTTTGTATGGCCGGAAAGGCGCTCTTCCTTTTCCCGCCGCAAACAGAAGGGTGAGCACATATGCGATCAGCGGAAAGAGCGCCGTGATCTTCACCGTCATGCCGATCCCGAGCAGCAGCGCCCCCGCGGCAAGCCGGAGGACGGAGCGCACGCGGCGTCCGGCATCCTCTCCCCTGAGGTTCCCCGCACAGTGCAGCAGCGCGACCGCCATCAGACCAGTGCCAAAGCTTAGGGCGTCCGTGTAAAACATGTCCGTCATCAGCCAGACGGGCAGGCAGAGCGCGAACTGAAGCAGCAGCATCAGGCGAAACCGCTGCTCTCCGGCCAGCACCCAGGCGGCATATAAGGAACCCGCCACCAGCAGGCAGGAAAGCAACAGCAGAATATAATAGGGGTCCGGGAAGCCGAGCGCATTCGAGACACGCATCAGTACCGAAAGAAGAATCATCGGCTTGATGTTGTTGGAATAATACAGAAAATACCCTTCCTGTGACAGCGCCTCCCCCAGCGCCAGCTCCGAAGCGCCGAGATACACCTCACTGTAATCCGCCTGCATGACGCCTTCCCAGCGGTTTCCGTAAGACAGCGCCGCCGCATACAGCAGAATGCCGTACAGGATCAGCAGAACAAACAGCGCGCGTCCCGGCAGCGGGCGCAGCCTGCCTGCAAGGAAATGAACCGCCAGAAAAAAAACCGCCGTTCCCGCAAGGGAGGCCGTAAGCATCAGCAGCGTATCGTCCGGATGAACCACGGAGGTCAGCGCAACCGCCGCCGTTGCAAGCATCATCACGGCGTAGAGCGCAAGCTCCGCCCCGTGCAGAAAACGATACGCCCCTTTGTTGTCCGTCCGTTCCCTCTCCATGTCACATTACTGTTCCACGGCGTTTCGCTCGCCGGAGATTTTGACCACAATCATGCCGTCCACCCACGCAACGGAACCCTTTGCCGGGTACAACGGCATGGAACGGATTTCCTCCCGTGATTCGTCCGGACGGACAAAGGGAATCTGTGCGCTTTCGAAAAAGGACAGCCAGATTTCATCCGGTCCGAAATAGGTGAAGGCGGTCTTTCCCGTTCCCCAGGGCTCGATGTCTTCCATATGCGCCGGCCCGCCGAAATAAGGATTCATTTCGAAGCTCCCCGCAATCCCGACGGCTGTTTCCCCCGGTATATAACCCTCCATGGATTCCACGGAAGTGACGATCCTTGTCATCAGGGACTGTATCGCGCGTTCCTGAACGTCCTTTTTCAGATAGGTCTGATTGGAAAAAACAAAGCCGTTCCAGAGCAGCGGCAAAAGCAAAAGGACGGGAAGCACTCCCGCGAGCCTTGTCCCGGGCGCTCGTTGCGCTTCCGCCGTCGCGGACGGTGTCCCCTCCGGTTCGTCCGCCGCCTCGCACAGCGCAATCACCAGCACATAGGCGAACTGCAGCGCATGCTGCATCAGCGTGTGCTCCATGCCCTTGGAAAAGAAGCAGACGATGTTTGCGCCAAAGGGAAACAGCACAAGAATCAGCACACGGTAAACCGAAAAAAGCGTCCGCCCTTCCCCGGCCTTCGCTCCTTCCCTCCGGAAGAGCCGGTAAAGCGCATATGCCAGCGCAAGCGCCAGCAACACATGGCAGACCTTCAGAAGAATCTCCCAGAGCATGCTCATGTCCGTTCCGCGGAAGGTATATGTCACCATCCGTGCCGGATGCAGGAAATAATCAAAGAAGCTGCCATAGGCGAGGCCTGCCGCCTGCGGCACGGACACCTCCGAAAAATCCCCCACGGAGGCCAGACCGTTATAGGTATCCGCCGTCCACACGCCGAAGGCTGCCTGCAGGCCCCTCCAGCAGACATACCACAATACGGCGGCGCAGGCTGCGGAGAGGATGTAGCGGAGTGCATCGCGGTTCCATTCATGCGGATCGGACGTGAACGTGCGCAGCAGCATCCGGATCATCACCAGCGCAATCATGGCGCCGAGATAAGCCTGATAAATACCGATCGAGAGCATCAGACAGAGAATGCCGCCCGCGGTCTTGATGCGACCGCCCTCCGTGATCAGCCACACGGAGAACACCGCAAGAAACAGGGCCAGAGAAAAGAAATCCAGCCAGGGCAGATAGCCGGAGCCCAGCGTGATGACGGAAGGACAGCAGGCAAGCACCGCGCCTGTCAGGACAAGCGAGCGCCTTTGTCTCAGTCCGAGCACGTCCGCGGTAAACGCCGCCGCCAGCGAAATCCAGAGCATGGCCAGGATGCTGATAAGGAAGGGCGCGGTGAATCCGCCGCGCAAAAGGATGAGCGGCACCTGCACGAAGCGCCCGAGCGCCACCTGCCATGCCGCGTCATTCTGATAAAGCATCATAATCGAATCCCCGTTCAGCAGGGGATTGAAAAAACGGTAGCCGTTGGTCAGAAAAAAGAAGACTGCCGCGGATACCGCCGCGAGGATCATGTTTTGCTTACGGAGCCGGCGGATTTCCGCCGGCTCCGTTTGAAGTGTCATCTCTTACTTTTTCCTTCCGGTTGTCCGCTTCTTCGCGGCCGTCTTCACCTTCTTTGGCACCGCCTTCTTTGCGGCGGTCACCTTCTTCGCGGCCGTCGTCTTCTTCGCGGCCTTCTTCTGCGCGGCGGCAATCTTCTTCACCTTCGTCTGCGCCGCCTTCGCGACCTTCTTCACGACCTTCTGCGCACGCTTCTTTTCGATCGCTGCCTGTGCCGCGGCAAGACGCGCGATCGGCACGCGGAAGGGCGAGCAGGACACGTAGTCCAGGCCCGTGCGGTCGCAGAACATGACGCTGGACGGATCTCCGCCGTGTTCGCCGCAGATGCCTAAGTGCAGCTGCTTGTTCGTGCTGCGGCCCTTTTCGCAGGCCATCGCCACAAGCTGTCCCACACCCGTCTGGTCAAGGTGCGCGAAGGGATCCGATTCGTAAATGCCCGTCTTGTAATAGCTGTCGAGGAACTTGCCGGCATCATCACGCGAGAAGCCGAAGGTAATCTGCGTGAGGTCGTTCGTGCCGAAGGAGAAGAAGTCCGCTTCTTTTCCGATGGCATCCGCCGTCAGCGCCGCACGCGGGATCTCGATCATCGTGCCGACAAGATATTTGATGTTGCTGTTCTTTTCCTTCTTGACCTGCTCCGCCGTGCGGACCACGATCTCCTTGACGAAGCGGAATTCCTTCACTTCGCCGGTCAGGGGGATCATCATTTCCGGCACGATGTTGTAGCCCTTGCGCTTTTTGACGTCGATCGCGGCTTCCATGATCGCGCGTGTCTGCATCTCGGCGATCTCCGGATACGTGACCGCCAGACGGCAGCCGCGGTGACCCATCATCGGATTGAATTCATGCAGCGCGTCGCAGGTCGCCTGTACCTTTTTGACGGAGAGCTTCATCTCCTTTGCAAGCGCGATGATGTCCTCCTTTTCGGTCGGGACAAATTCGTGCAGCGGCGGATCGAGGAAGCGGATGGTCACGGGACGTGCGCCCATCGCCTCGTAGATGCCGATAAAGTCGTCTCTCTGGAAGGGAATCAGTTCCTCGAGCGCGGCCTTCCTCTGCTCCTGCGTCGTCGAAAGGATCATCTTGCGGATCTTGGGGATGCGCTCCGGTTCAAAGAACATGTGCTCCGTGCGGCAAAGGCCGATGCCCTCCGCGCCGAATTTGACCGCCTGCTGCGCATCGACAGGCGTATCCGCGTTGGTGCGGACCTTTAAGCGTCTCTTCGCGTCCGCCCACTTCATGATGCGGCCGAAATTCTTGTCGATCGAAGCGTCCACCGTTTTGACATCGCCCAGATAGATCTTGCCGGTCGAGCCGTCGAGGGAAATATAGTCGCCTTCATGTACCGTGACGCCGCCGAGCGTAAAGGTGCCCTGCGCCTCCTGGAAGGTGATCTCTCCGCAGCCGGACACACAGCAGGTGCCCATGCCCCTGGCCACGACCGCCGCGTGGCTCGTCATGCCGCCTCTGGCGGTCAAAATCCCCTGCGATGCATGCATGCCCTCGATATCCTCGGGGCTCGTTTCCTGTCTGACCAAAATGACACGCTCGCCCTTCTTTGCGTGCTCGACCGCGGCATCCGCCGTGTAATAGACACGGCCGGCGGCGGCACCGGGAGACGCCGGAAGCGCAGAACCGATTTCCTTTGCGGCCTTTAAGGCGGCGGCATCAAAGACGGGATGCAGGAGCTGATCGAGGGACTTGGGCTCGATGCGCATGACCGCCTCATCCTGCGAGATCATCCTCTCGTCAACCAGGTCACAGGCGATCTGGATCGCCGCCTGCGCGGTGCGCTTGCCGTTTCTCGTCTGCAGGAAGTAGAGCTTGCCTTCCTGGATCGTGAATTCCATGTCCTGCATATCCTTGTAATGCTTTTCGAGCTTGTTGGCAAGCGCCATAAACTCTTCATAGCACTTGGGCAGATCCTTCTTTAACTGCGCAATCGGTGCGGGCGTGCGGATACCGGCGACGACGTCCTCGCCCTGCGCGTTGATCAGATACTCACCGAAGATCCCCTTCTTTCCGGTCGCGGGATCTCTCGTAAAGGCAACACCCGTGCCGCTCGTCATGCCCATATTGCCGAAGACCATCGTCTGCACGTTGACGGCGGTGCCCCAGTCGGAGGGGATGTCATTCATGCGGCGGTAGTAGATCGCGCGGTCATTGTTCCAGGAACGGAAGACGGCCTTGACGGATTCCATGAGCTGGATCTTGGGATCCTGCGGAAACTCGACGCCCATCTCCTTTTTGTAGATGCGCTTGTAGCGGCGGATGACCTCCGCCATGTCATCGGCATCGAGATCGAGATCGTATTTGACGCCCTTCTTTTTCTTGATGTCGTCTAAGACCTTTTCAAATTTCTGCTTGTCGATCTCCATGACAACATCCGAAAACATCTGGATGAAACGGCGATACGAGTCACGCGCAAAGCGCGGGTTGTTTGTCTTCTTCGCAAAGCCCTCGCAGGTCTTGTC
>JAFSPF010000034.1 GCA_017443065.1 Lachnospiraceae bacterium | reverse complement strand
TTATAATTATAACTAATTATATCATCGAGAGCCTTATTTTGCAAGCATAGAAATCGCATTTTTGCTTGTTTTTTCAGGCGTTTCGGGAGATCTCACCCCCTTTCTATCTTGTTTTGGTTATAACTCATTTGAAAGTTCAGGTTCCATACGCAACCTCCGTCTCCTGATCCGCAAATACTTCACCGTCCACACCGTCCGTGTAGGTCACGGTGTACATGTTAACAGTTTCCGTGTACGTCGCCGTGTAGGTCGCATCGCCGGTCACTGCTTTGACTTCCGGTGTCCAGCCTGCGAAGGTGTAGGTGTTCTGTGCGTCCGCTTCCTTTGTCGGCGTTGTGCCGTCATAACTCGGCGTTGCACCGTATTCTACCCCGGTATCCGTCTCAAGGACTGTGCCGTCGTCGTTCTTCCAAGTCACAGTGTACGTGTTCACGGTCTGCGTGTATGTCGCTGTGTATTCCGCATTGCCGGTCACCGCTTCGATAGTAGGCGTCCACTTGTCAAACGTGTACGTGTACTGTGCCGTTGCTGCCTTTGTAGGCGTTGCACCGTCATAAGTCGGCGTCGTACCATACGCAACGTTCTCGTCTGTCTTAAGGACTTCGCCGTCCCAATTCTTCCACGTCACCGTGTAGGTATTCGGCATCCACATGGCGTAGAGATCGGAGAATCCGTCCTTCAGGGCTGCGATGGCTTCCACACCCTCTTTAAACACGACGACGTCTCCGTCAGACTGCGACTTCCAGCCAATAAATGTGTGATTTGCCTTCGAAAATCCAACCGCTTCCGCGGATTTGATTATATAAGTCGCGTTGGCCGGTACCGTGTCTGTATGCGACGCCTCTTCCTGTCCTTCTCCGTAGTTCGAATGATAGGTCACGGAGACCATCTGCTTCTGCGCGTATTGGGCTGTCAGCGTAACAACATCGTTTACAGCATCTTCTGCGCGCACAATAAATGTGCCGCTATACACATGTCTGTTACTTGTGCCGATCTTCCAGCCGACAAAGTACATCCCTTCCGGGGCTGTGGGCGGTTCCGCCACGATTGCCGTCGAACCGGAAGTGTATTCGTTGACATCGCTGCATTCGCCTGCGCCGCCATTTATGTCATATTTCACTTTAAGCATCGCCTGGCTGTTGCTGACCCATTTTGCTTTCAGATTTGTATTCTGGACGATGCGGGTATCAAAGATGAAGCGTTCTCCTGTTTCTGCAATCACCCAGCCGCCGAATAAATATCCATTCTTTTCCAGTTTGCCCGCAGGTTGATCCACCTGCTTACCGGACTCAATTGTCTTATCCTCAATAACGGGTACACTGTCGATCGTTCCGCCATCCAGATCAAATCTCACCGTATGCATGCCGGCTGTCCACTTGCCGTAGAGCACAAGCGTCGACTTGTCACCCTCACCCTGTAGCACAACTTCAAGCGCAGGCATCTTGCTCTTGAAATTGAAGGGAGCACCTGCAAAAGCCTCGTTGTCATACCAACCCGCAAAGGTCTTTGTGATACCGTTGTCATTCCATGTGGTCTTGCCGATCGTGTATTCGCCGGGCTCATAACTATTAAGAGACGCATTATATGCAATCCCGCTCTTTTCAATCGGTTTAACACCATTGTTCGGAATCAGTTTCAGGCCGTAGGTGTTGCGGGTGTAGTAAAGCTTTCCCGGGGTTCTCTGGCTTGTAACTGTTGTTCCCCAGAAATTATAATTCCACACAGGTTCTTCTTTGACGTTGGCATAGGTGAAGCCGGGAATTAAGACATATTCATAATCTTCTTTTGTGAAATGCCATCCCATTCCATTGACAGTGAATTTGGATCTTACTTCAGTAGTTGTTTTTTCCCCGTTTATGTATTCGTA
Organism: Lachnospiraceae bacterium; assembly: GCA_017443065.1. Lineage (GTDB taxonomy): Bacteria > Bacillota > Clostridia > Lachnospirales > Lachnospiraceae > Butyrivibrio. The sequence continues at coordinate 12,807 of JAFSPF010000034.1, read as the reverse complement.
ATAATAGATATCTGACGTACCTTTATCCTTTTTTCCATATGTTTCAATACCCCCCATCTGCATTGCAGGTGCATATGACCAAGAGGTATCATTATCTTTTTTTGTATACCAACTATAGCCGCTATGTGTTTTTTCAATATCCTCCCACGCGGAACTTGTGTCCTGCTCATATTTGAATGAGTAGGTATTTACAACATCCCACTTACCGCCTTTCTTCACATAGAACTTCAGGTCATATGTATTCCTGTCGTAATACACGTTCTTAATTGTCGTGCCGTCGCCCTTGATGGTGACCGCCTTATTGGTCTTCTCCGCATTCAGCGTGAAGCCTTCATAGGTTTTTTCTTCAAAGGTTGCGGTATTGCCGGCAAAATCCGACCGGGTCACCATTTCCACAAAGGTGTATTTGTCGTCATTGGCATTCTGCTTCCAATAAACAACTTTATAGGATACCTTCTCCGTACTGTTCCACTTGGCATACAGCTTGAAGGCTTCCGTCACGGGCGTTTCAAAATCATATTTCGCCGTGCACTCCTGATCTGTGTACCATCCCACGAAGTTGTAGCCGCTGCGGGCGGGGTCCGCGGGGGCTGCCAGCTTGTCGCCCGCTACCACAAAGACCGGCGCTACCGGCGATCCTCCGTTGGATTCAAAGCTGACCTGTGCCGCGCTCTTAATCACCGGAATCAGTTCCACGTTGCCGTTCAATGCGACGGTTTCCACCTGATCTCCATTTCCACCGAAAACTTTCCAGCCGATGATGGCTTCACCGTTTCCAAACTCAAAGGTAACATCATTTGTCGAAATGACCTCGCCTTTGATGCCCACTTTGGTCCGCAGTTCTTCTGACCTATCGACGTCTTTGTAGAAAGTGGCTTTGACCAAATCTGAAAACGCCGCATTGACGATAATATCTTTGTCCTCGTCGCCCTCGACATTGACCGGTTGGGTCAAGTCAAGGGGTGTCCCGCCGATCTCCCATCCGGTGAATACCTGACCGTCCGGTGCTCCCGGAACCGTAGGCGCTTCAAGCATTTCGTCGTCCACAACGATCTGCCTGTCAACTTCCTTGTCTCCGTTCATAAATATGTATGTATGCCGGACCTGTTTTTCAACAACGCCCGCGCCCATCGCGCGCATGGCCGGTGCCGGAGCTGCGTTCTGCAGTACCTTTGCCTTCGGTACAGGATTGATTCCCTCTTCCGGCTGCTCCCCGGCAGGTGTTTCTGTCGGCTCCCCGGCAGGTGTTTCTGTCGGCTCCCCGGCGGGGGTTTCTTCCTTTACTTCTTCCTTTACTTCTTCCTTTACCTCTTCCTTTACTTCTTCCTTTACCTCTTCCTTTACTTCTTCCTTTACTTCCTCCACGGTCTCCTCATTGACGACCGTAACGACTTCCTCCGTCTCATCGGACGTCTGCGCGTACGCCGTCACAGCGTTCACGTTGCTCCCCATGACCGAGCTTACGATCATGACTGTTGCGAGCAGCTTTGCAAGCGTTCTTTTGAGATTCCTCATCTCTGTTCTCCTCCGGTTTCTTCTAACGTGTGTGTGTTTACAGTTACCGTCTATGTTACATTTTCCCTCTCTAATGCCGGTGATTCGCCAGGTTGTTGTGCCGAAACACCGCTATACCATATATTGGAAGATAAAATGACTTTGGTCATTTCATGCATACCAGAAGGACATGATACCACATTTTTCGGCGTTTGTATACTCAAAAATGTAATATTTTTTATCAAATTTTTACTTTTAGTTTTTTTCGATCGCGCTTATTTTGATAGGGTTTGTTGACCTGTACGGTCACGGATGTTGTGACGGGAACGTCAGGTGCGTTTTTCCGTCTTTTTTTGCACTTCCGGAGTGCCATCGGATGCCGCCGGAGCCGCCCGGCAAACCGGGCTTGCATCCGCCGCGAAAAAGGTGTATCATATCCCATTGAATACAATTCTATATTGATGCGGGGGTGCTGTGCCTTAAGGTACGGCTGAGAGCGCGAAGGCGCAACCCTAAACACTTGATCCGGATAATACCGGCGGAAGGAGGCAGTTATGCTTAATCTGTTTGTCACGTTCGACGAGGACGGGGTCGCCGCCCTCACCACAGCAGGAAACATCTTATTTATTGTCATCGGCATCCTCGCACTGCTCGCGGTTTCTTTTTTTACGGGCAAGAACCGAAAGTTTCATCCGAAGACGCTGGTCTTTTCGGCCGTTGCGATCGCCATCGCCTTTGTGCTCTCCTATGTGAAGCTGTTCCGTATGCCCTGGGGCGGCTCGGTGACGCTCCTTTCCATGCTGTTTGTCACCCTTGTCGGATTCTGGTACGGCCCCGCCGTTGGCTTCACGGCTGCTTTTACCTACGGCATGCTGCAGTTTGTGCAGGGCGGGGGCGGCTACATCCTCTCCCCGCTGCAGGTCTGCCTGGATTATGTCTTCGCCTTTACCGCGCTCGGTGCCTCCGGATTTTTCCGCAAGGGGAAATACTCCCTGCAGATCGGATACACCGTCGCCGTCCTGTTGCGGGGGCTCCTCCATGCAATCGGCGGCTATCTCTACTGGATGGAGTACATGCCCGAAAACTTCCCGGCTTCGCTTGCCGCGGCGTATCCCATCCTGTACAACTATGCCTATATCCTCGCGGAGGCTGTCATTACGCTCATCATCATCTCGCTCCCGCCCGTGAAGAACTCGCTGCGGAGAGTGGGGGAGATGGCGAGGGGGTGAGGGAAGCTGTAATTCTGATTTTTATATAAAGTTTCTATTTACTTTTTGATCTCTTTATGATATCCTTTCTGCGTTGCTGTTACCTCTGCACATATGTGAAAGGAGGTGATACGCATGGCAGAATCGATTCTTTCGTTTTGCATTTCTGTCGCAGCAAGTGTGGTTACGTACTACATTTGCAAGTGGCTGGACGGGAAATGAACAGCAACCAGCACAAAAAATCCGGAGGCCGCAACCTCCGGATTTTTTTGATGCGCATGGCATCAGAATCGATTCTTTTTCGTTCGTATTAAGAATAGCACAATCACCCGCAGATTTCAAGCAATAGTTTTTATCTCTTCGAGAACTGCGGCGCCTTGCGTGCCTTCTTCAAACCGTACTTTCTGCGTTCTTTCATGCGGGCGTCGCGGGTGAGGAAGCCGCCCTTCTTTAAGATGGGGCGGTATTCTTCTTCGTCCGCCTTTAAGAGGGCTCTGGCGATGCCGTGGCGGATGGCGCCTGCCTGGCCGGTCGTGCCGCCGCCGTGCACCATCACGTTGACGTCAAACTTGCCGAGGGTGTCCGTTGCCACCAGCGGCTGCTTGACAATCACCTTCAAGGTCTCAAGGCCGAAGTATTCGTCCATCGGCCGTTTGTTGATCGTGATCTCGCCCTTGCCGCTCGTCAGGTACACACGCGCGACAGAGGTCTTTCTCCTGCCTGTTCCGTAGTAATTGGTCGATTTCGCCATCTTTCAACTGTCCTTTCTCAGATCTCCATGACTTCCGGCTTCTGTGCGGCGTGCGGATGCTCCGGCGCGGCATAGACATGCAGCTTGCGGTACATCTCACGGCCCAGCGGTCCCTTCGGGAGCATGCCCTTCACCGCGTGTTCCACGACACGTTCCGGATGCGTCTGCAGAAGGCGCTTGAGCGTGACCTTCTTCTGGCCGCCGATCCAGCCCGTGTGGTGCCAGTAAATCTTCTCTTCCAGCTTCTTACCGGTGACAACGATTTTGTCCGCGTTGATCACGATGACATAATCCCCGGTGTCCAGATAGGGCGTGTAGATCGGCTTATGCTTGCCGCGCAGCACCGTCGCCACCTGCGTTGCAAGGCGGCCGAGGGTCTTCCCTTCGGCGTCCACGACATACCATTTGCGCTCGATCGTCTTTGCGCCCGGCATATATGTCTTCATAAAAAACCTCCGTTGACTTGTTTCTCCTGTTTCTTTGTGTGCCTGGGCGCAGACCCTTCACCTGATCCGCGCGAAAATATGCTTCGTCTTACCGGGAACAAAACATCTTTTCACACACGCCTAAATATTATAATGAGAAGTGGTCCGCTTGTCAAACAAAACCCGTCAGATACGCCACAAGGCAGGCCGCGAGTGCCACGGTGAACATCCCGCGCCGGCACCAGGCAAGAACGAGCGCCACGACAAAGGCCGCGCCGCCGCTGAGATAAGAGCCCGTGGCCGTGAGGATGGCCGGAAAGGTCATCGCCGCAAGACAGACGTAGGGCACGTAATACAGAAACGAATTCAGGAAGCGGCCGCCGATCTTTTTCCGCGCAAGCACCAAAGGCAGGGCGCGGATGAGATAGGTGATGACCGCCATCACGGCGAGATACGTAAGAAACTGTTTATCCACGCGGCGCACCCCCTTTCCCTGCCGGCGCGTCGTCCGCCGCGCTCCCGGCGGCGACCTCCTTCAGCGGGAACAGCAGCGCCGCCAGCGCGGAAACGGAAACGGTGATCAGCACCACGGAAAAGCCCGAGGTAATGTCCTTCAGGACCGGCAGCACGGTAAAGAGCGCGCTCACGCCCATTGCCAGCAGGCTCACGCCCATCAGTACCCTGCTTTCCCGCGCCGGGGGGATGATGATCGCAAGGAACATCCCATACAGCGCGACGGACAGGGCGTTCAGCACGCTGTCCGGCAGGACGCTTCCCGCGAAGGCGCCGAGGGCCGTCCCCAGCACCCAGCCGGGCACCGCCGTGCACATGGCGCCGAAGTGATACTGCGGATCGAGCGGCGCAGGATAAGCCGCATCCAGGGCGAAGATCTCATCCGTGACGGCATAGGCCATCCCGAGGCGCACGGGGACGGGGGTTGCTTCCGGGAGCCGCTGCGAGATCGTGAGGCTCATCAGGGAATAACGCAGGTTGATCACGACCTGCGTCAGGGCGATCTCCGCCAGCGCCCCCTGCGTGAGGATGACGTTTAAGCCCGCAAACTGCCCGGCGCTCGTCACGTTGAGGAGGGACAGCAGCACGGCCTGCAAAACGGAGAGCCCTCCCTCCGCGGCCATCACCCCGAAGGCGAAGGAAACGGCAAAATATCCCAGGGCCACCGGGATGCCGCCCTTCGCACCTTGGAAAAAAATGCTGTTTTTCTGTTCCTTCTCTGCCATATCTCTCCCCTGCGGGCGGTCAAAAACAGACCGAAAACACATCTTTATAGAAGAAAGTGCCTGTTTCTGACGCTATTGTCGGACAATTTTATTTCGTTTTATGATGATTGACCCGGACAGTTTTTATTCTTCAGCGACATAAACGGTTTTTCGATAGACGAATTTTCGTCTTCATTTTTTCCCCATTTTACTGCCTTTCGCGTCAGTTATTGGATTAAATCCCCATTTTCCACCGAGTTATCCACAATGACGTTTTTGTCATAATCGGTATTTTGTTAGTTTTCTGAAACATCTATTTTACAATTTTATCAAAAACTCGTACAATTCAAGACGTCATCCCCCACTCTTTCCAAAAATCCGATAACGCCTGTCTGACCTCACCGGTCCCCACCGTCCTGATGCCCTGCCATTCCCGCGGAAACAGCGTCCTGGCGCGGGTTTCGCGGAATCTGTCGTCCAGCAGCACCACCACGCCCAGATCCTCCTCCGTCCGGATCACACGGCCGGCCGCCTGCAGCACGCGGTTCATGCCGGGGTAGCGGTAGGCATAGTCAAAGCCGTCTCCGGAGGTCTCATCGAACCACTCCCGGATGATGTCACGCTCCGTTCCCACCTGCGGGAGGCCGGTGCCGACGATACAGACGCCGATCAGCGCATCGCCGGGCAAATCCACCCCCTCGTTGAAGATGCCGCCCAGCACCGCGAAGAGGGTCACGCCGACGTCCTCCACCTCCTCGATGTCAAATTCCACGCCCGGCAGGCGGAGCGGGCCGTCCGCGGGGCTGTCGGGGCCGTCCGCGGGGCGCTCCGTGACCCCCGTCCCGCCCCGGAGCTGCGCAAGCACATGCTCCCTGGCCTCCTCGTCCATCTCCCGCCCCTGCAGGATCAGGCGTTCGGAGCCGTCCGGCGCCGGCGTATAACAGGCGCTGACCTCCTCCAGAAAGGCGAAGGAGGGGAAAAAGACCATATAATTGCCGCGCCTGGCCCGGACGCTCTCTTCGATGGCCAGGGCAATCCGGCGGTAGGTCTCCTCATTCCGCGCCGTGTAGCGGCTGGTCACGTCACTGACCACAAACACGCCCAGGCGCTCCGGCGAAAACGCCGTCTTCGCGTAGATCTCATAATCCTCCGCGCTCCCGCCGAGCAGGCGCTTATAATACTGCACCGGCAGAAGCGTCGCGGAGAAGAAAATGCCCGCGACCCCCCGCGCCGTACAGGAACGAAGGTCCCCGGAGGGATCAATGCAGCGGATGGCGACCGAAAAGCCCCCGCCCGTGTCCGCAAGGGAAAGCGCCCGGTAGCGCGTGTCCATGCGCTCATAGATCGTGCGGAAGCGGTACAGCAAAAGGAAGAGGGCGCGCATTTCCTTCATCTGCTCCTCCGTCCCCTGCGGCTTTTCCAAAAGCTTTGACAGGGCATTGGACAGGCCGTTCACCCTTGTCATCAGGGGATCGATCCCGTAATACGGCGCGCAGGGCGCCCCCTTCAGCACCCCCTGCGCGTCCGCCGTCGCGTCCAGAAGCTTTTTCAGGGCGGCACGGATGTCCCCGTAGCCCTTCGCCTTCTGGATGACGCCGAGCGCCTTCAGCAGGTCCTTTTCCGGCAGGGAGGCACTGTACATCTCCCGGCCGCGCTCCACGAGGTTGTGCGCCTCGTCCGTCAGGAAAATATGGGCACCCTTTTCGTCCTCCGCAAAGAAGCGCCTGAGGTACACAAAGGGGTCATAGACATAATTGTAATCACAGATGATGCCGTCCGCAAAGAGCGAGGCGTCCAGGGAGAGCTCAAAGGGGCAGACCGTGTGCTTTTTCGCGTATGCGAGAATCACCTCGCGCGGGTAATGCTCCTCCCCGGTGATCAGGTCATACAGCGCTGCAAGAATCCGGTCAAAATGGCCCTTGGCATAGGGGCAGGCCTCGGGATTGCACTCGCAGCTTTCCATCAGACAGATCTTCTCTTTTGCCGTGAGCGTCACGGTATTGAATTTCAGGCCGCTGCCCGCGCGCAAAAGCCGCACGGCCTCCTCCGCCGCCTGGCGCGTGATGGTCCGCGCGGTCAGGTAAAAGAGCCGCTCCGCCTTCCCCTCCCCGATCGCCTTGATGGCGGGGAACATCGTCGCCAGCGTCTTGCCGCTGCCGGTCGGCGCCTCCAGGAAGAGCTGTCTTCCGCGGGCGATCGTGCGGTACACCGCCGAGGCAAGCTCCTTTTGCCCTTCGCGGTAGGCAAAGGGGAAGACCGTGTTCCGGATGCTGTCCGTGCGAAGCGCGGCCCAGTCAAAGCGCAAATCCGTCCAGACAAGGTACTGCTTCAAAAGGCCGTCAAACCATTCCGCAAGCGCGGCCGCCGTCACCGTTTCCCGGAAGATCTTCAGCTCCTCCGTGTCCAGGTTGCCGTAGGTCATCTGCACGCGGCAGGCCGAAAAGCCTTCCTTCAGGCAAAGAAAATGCGCATAGCATTTCGCCTGCGCCAGATGCACCGGCAGGGGTGCCTCCATTTTTTTGACATCGCGGTAGGTGCCCTTGATTTCCTCAATCAGGGGAAGGTCCTCTTCGTTCCGTTCGTCCGCCTCCGGCCCCGCGTCCTCCGCGGGCAGGGAAAAGAGCGAGAGCTGTCCGTCATCCTCCGGCACCTCTCCTGCGTCTCCCCGCAGCATCAGTCCGTCCGCACGTCCCTCGATGCGTAGCGTGTAGCGTCCCGTGTCAAAGGAAAAGGCAAGCGGCACCTCCGCCCGGTAGCCCTCCCCGCGCGAAGACTGGATGCGCTGATGAAGCTTTGCGCCCTCCCGCATCGCCGTTTCGGACACCGCGCGCACGCGGTTGTCAATGTCGCCGCTTTGCAGGAGAAACTCCACAAAGCCGCGCACGGAAATCCTGTTTTCCATTTTCCGCTCCTGCCGCTTATGATTTGCCGGCGCCTGACGCGCCGGCCGCTTTCCGCTTTATGAGATCGCGCCGAAGAGTCCCGCGCTGACAAGTCCCATGATGATGCCTGCCAGGACCACGCCCAGCATCACCGCGATGACGCTTTCCTTAAATTTCATGTTGAGAATGCTGGCCGCCAGCGTTCCCGTCCACGCGCCGGTGCCCGGCAGCGGGATGCCGACAAAGAGGAGCAGCGCCACAAAGAGGCCGCGCCCCGCCTTTTCCTGCAGCTTTCGTCCGCCCTTCTCCCCCTTCTCCAGACAGAAGGTGAAAAATTTGCCGATGTATTTTTTGTCCTTGCCCCATTCCAGGACCTTGCGGGCAAAGAAATAAATCACCGGCACCGGCAGCATGTTGCCGATGATGCAGACGGCATAGGCCGGCAGCACCGGCAGGGGATCCCCGAGAAAGAAGGGGTTAAAGGCATAGGGAATCGCGCCGCGCAGCTCGATCAGCGGCACCATGGAAATAAAAAAGCAGACCACATATTTCAAAAACATCCGTGAAAACTCCTTGTATTCTTATTCTTTCAACGCCGGATACGCGCGCAAAAAGCTCAGCAGCGCGTCCGCCTCTTTGTCCGTCCCGACGGTAATGCGCAGATAGTCCTTCGTGCGCGGCGCGTCGAAGTAACGGACATAAATTTTATCCTTCATCAGGTCTTCATACAACCGTTTTGCCTCTGCCCGCGGATGCGTCACAAACAAAAAGTTCGCGGAAGAAGGCGGGAAGGTGAAGCCCAGCGCGGAAAGCTCTTTTGCCAGGCGTTCGCGCGTCGCCTTGATTTTTGCGACCGTCTCACGGAAATACGCCTCATCCGCAAGCGAGGCGCAACCCGCTTCGATCGCCACCCGGCTCATCGTGTAGGAATTGAAGGCGAACTTCGTATTCTTCAGATGCGCGATCAGTTCTTCGTTTCCGATCGCGTAGCCGATGCGCATCCCCGCCATCGCGCGGGATTTGGAGAAGGTGCGCGTGACGAGAAGGTTGTCGTATTTCGCAAGCAGCGGCAGCGCGGTCTCTCCGCCGAAGTCCACATAGGCTTCGTCAATGATCACGACCGTGCCGGGATTTTTCTTCACGATTTCTTCGATCAGGGACAGCGGTGCGGCAAGCGCTGTCGGCGCGTTCGGATTGGCGATAACGACACCGCCCGGCGCGTCCGCGTAATCCGCCGGATCGATCGTGAAGTCCTCCCGCAGTGCCTTTGTTTCATACGGGATGCCGTACAGCGCAGCCCAGACCTCATAAAAGGAATAGGTGACGTCCGGGAAAAAGACCGGGCGCTGCTCCTTTCCCTCTCCCGCGAAAAAGGTGAGGAAGGCCAGCGCCAGCACCTCATCGCTGCCGACGCCGGTAAAGACCTGTTCCTTTTTCACGCCGTGATAATGCGCGAGCGCCTCCGTCAGCGCGTCCGCGTCCGGCGCGGGATACAGGCGCAGCGTCTCCGCGTCAAAGCGCGCAAGCGCCTCCGCCACCTTCGGCGAGGGCGGGTACGGGCATTCGTTCGTGTTCAGTTTGATCAGGGAAGCGTCCGGTACGGGCTGCAGGCCGGGTGTATAGGACCGTACCCTGCGGACCTTTTGTTTCCAGGCGTCATCCATATCAGTGTACCGGCGCGTGCGCCTCAATCCAGTCATCCAGCGCCTGCCTCGCGGCATTCTGCTCCTCCGTTTCGCCGAGCGCCGCACAGCAGGACACGAGCTCCTGCAGTGCGAGATCTCCCGCGCGGTGCAAATCCAGAAGCGGCTGCTGTTCGTAATGCGCGTTGAAGAACCAGAGCTTTGCCTCGCGCAGATCTCCCTCGTCGCGGAAAAAGCAGCCCAGCTCGAAGCACATCTCGCTGCTCGCCTCGCAGGCGACATCCCGCAGCGCGTATTTGAAAAAGGTCTCCTCGTCCCCGGCAATCCGCGCTGTTCTCGCCAGGATGTAAAAGGCCTGCTTCACCTCGTCCATGGAGCGCGTCTCATCCTCCGCGGCCTGCGCAAAATAAGGTCTTGCGAGCGCGAAGTCCTCATCCGTGCCGGCCTTCGTCAGCTCCCGCGCATACATGTCATGCAGTCTTGCATCCAGCCGCTCCCCGCGTTCGACGGACCTGCGGAAATACTCCAGGTCTCTCGAGGCGTGGCTCGTCGCGGGCTGATGATCGATCTCCACATCCGCGTCAAAGACGACGGGCGACATCCGCACCTGCTCATGCACCGCGCCCTCCCAGATGAAGGGGCGCATGCGCCGAAAGAGCTTGGGACGCAGCTCCTTGTCATAGTTATATACCGTCTCATATTTCAGCTGGTTGCGGTACCACATCTGCACGATGTCGATCTCCGGATTAAGATGCTCCTTTAAGATCAGGAAGCGCTGGCGGTTCTCCTCATCCAGCGTCTCATCCGCGTCCGCGGAATAAATATATTCACAGGTCGCCTTCGAAAACGCAAAGTTCCTCGCGTCCGCAAAGTCCTGCTGCCAGACGTAATCAAAGACCTTTGCGCCGCATTCCTCCGCAATCTTCTTCGTGTCATCGGAAGAGCCCGTGTCCACGACGATCAGCTCATCATAAATGCCCCGCATGGACTCCAGGCACCTGCGGATGACCGGCGCCTCATCCTTTACAATCATACAGACGGAAATTGTGATCATGGATTTCTCCCCCTTATTTGTATGATATGTATTATATCATTTTTTACCGCTGTTCATCCAGATACATCTGTGCGCGATTCTGGATCAGTGCGGCCACCTCCTCCGCGCTTTTTTCGCCCGCAAAAAAGGCCTTTGCTTCCTCTTCGATGATTTGGATGATTACGGGATTGTTCAGCAGGTATACCGTCGGTGTATCGACCAGCGACCGGAATTTGCGGATATCCTCCTCTGTAATCTCCGTCACAATTCCGTCACCGTGATCAAATATCTCCCCCGATACTTTCTGCAGCTCCTGTTCCAGATATTTGGCCATCACGGGGATTCCGTAGTAACGTTCGTCCGTCTGGTGCTTTTCCCCCAGCATAAAGCGAATCACATCAAATGAGGCTTCCGCATCCTTTGCCCGGTACGGTATGGCGATTTGCACCCCGAAAGACGCCGCCTGAAAGTAACTCCCCCTGCGGTTGTCGCAGGGATATCCGATATACGTATAATGATCGCCCCGGGCGTATTTGATCCCGTGGATTCTCCCTGTACTGTTGATCCAATCAATATCCGCCATATAGTATTCCAGTCCGTCCCAGGCATTACGGAAGAGGACCGGTTCTCTCGGAAAGTCATTGCATAACAGCAGCAGCTGCGCAAACTCTCCGTCGTCAAAGTGACAACTGCGGTTTTCATAATCGACAAAACGATCGGTCGCACCCCGGCAGATGAAATGAAAAAAATTATCAAAGGTTCTGTAGGGCGGACAGATGTAGTAATCCTCCCCCAGTTGCTCTTTGCGCTGACGCGCCTCCTCGATTGTCCAGCCGGTCTGTTCTCCGAAAAAGGCGTTCCCTCCCACCATGGTGGAAACCTCCACCTTGTCCGGCAGCATGTACAGAGCGTCATCCATCAGCAGCGTGTCCAGCAGATTCCCGGTAAAATCCCCCCGTTCAATCTCCGGGCAGGCGTCGATCATCGGCAACAGGTCGACAAAATTGTTTCCGTTCAGGGGAATGCTGAGATTCGTCATCATCAACAGATCCGGCGCGTTATCCGTCGTCAGATCCGCATGCAGCTCTGCTTCATTTTTGTATCTGCGCACACTCAGATGGCAGGTATCGCTCTGGCTGTTAAAACCGGTGGCCAGATGACGTGCATTATAGTATAAATGCGGTAAATCCTCCGGTACGAGAATGCCCAGGGACAGTTCTTTCTTTCCGCTCTCCCTTGCCCTGTCCAATGCGGCTTCCTCTTCCTTTGCTTCCTCCTCGTCAATGTAATCGGGCAGTATTTCCTGCGATGTTGTATCGCTTCCGGGAGAATCTTTGGCCACGGTACCCGTACAGGCCACAAAAAGAGAACATAACAGAACAATCAGAATACTTGCAAACTGTTTTTTGGTACGCATATACGTTTCATCTCATCGCAAAATACTTTCCGCCATCCGGATCGCTTCCTCCTCCGGAAGGGAATTGTCCTGTGCGCGGAAATAGGCGGCCATTTTCCGGACAGCAACGGAGATTGCTTCTGCTTTTCCTTCTGCTTTTCCTTCTGCTTTTCCCTCTGCTTTTCCTTCTGCTTTTCCTTTTGCCTTGCCTTTTGCGAATGATTCCAGTTTCATGTCACGTATCGCTTTTACCATGTTTCTGCCACCTCCCTGATCCTGTTTCTTGTCCCTAATTATAACACCCATGTGTCCTTCCAGTAAAGCCGCAGTCTCCCTGTCTAATGCTGAAAAAAACGACTTATTTGCCTCTACAAATTGTCTTAACGCATCCTGGTCATTGTACCTGCTGACGCAACCAAGAATCTTGCCCAGGTCACTTTGAAACAAATCATAATCCTGTATTTCCCCGGGAATCACCAGGTTCGGACGATAGTTTTCCACATATGAAAACAGCTCATGATCCGTGTTCTGCATCATATCATGCAGACTCCGCGGTGCATCCCACGGGTCCGCGCCCCAGTATAGCGTCAGGGTGATGACAGGTGTCAGTTTGTCTGACCGTTTGAATCCGGACAGAAATTCCCCCCGCGTCCTCCGGTCTTTGCTCTTCTGATGCCTTCTCGCAGCCCGTTCCACCTGATCTGCGTAATTGAGCGCATCATACAGCATATGCCGCACCGGCAGCGCATAATGAATAT
>JAFSPF010000033.1 GCA_017443065.1 Lachnospiraceae bacterium | reverse complement strand
TGTGGATAAAAAGTATGACCTGCTCATCAAAGGCAGAAGGGAAGTGCTGGGTACGGTGATTCCCCAAAAAAGCGCAGTGCATAGTGTTTTGATTACAACATACGGAATAAAAGAAAATGAATACAGGTGGGTGTTCGATAACGTGATTACGATGGATGATTTGTTTTCGGAGTGAGAGGCAGGTTCAGAACACGCGGACTATTCAAGCAACGGCCCAAGTGCAGACATTGTGTCCAGAATTGCATTCCGCTCTTTCTCTTGAAGATAAACGCGATTCAGCTTGCGTTTAGAGTACCTCAGATATGTTTTATCGGTTTTCTGTATGAGCAACGCTGTAAAAAACTGCTCCCAACTGGTATATTTCGTGCTTTCTATAAAGTCTTCCGGATGCGCTAAAATCTCTGCGGTTTCGGTGTCATCCACAAGCCCGGAGGATAAGATCGTCCACTCGAAAGATTCCGGCAAATACAACGCGATTTTATAGCCGGCTTCCATAAGACGTTCGATGTTTTCCATCTCTGCACCGAAGGCAGCCCCGTCCGCTATCATCAAAATCATGCGATCGGGAGCTTCTTTTCTTAAAAGTGCAGGGATTGCGGACTTTCCCCCTGCGCTGACGCAGGGCAGACGGTTTTGCAGTACGGCGTCAAAAAACTCAAATCCGGCGTTGGAATCTTCGATCACTGCCATTTTCACAAGCGGAAGCTGTCCGGAGGAAACATTTCCGTACAAGCGATACAATTCGTTATAGGTTTTCTTCAGGCCCGCGTATTTTGAAGAAGTGCGGATGCCGTATATTTCATCCACGCTATAAGGAAGATTCGGCAGCGAATCCCGCGTGATTATTACAAAGTAATTATCTGACGAACGAACCGTACGCGCAAATTCATCAGATGATACAAAAGGATTTCCTTCATCAATAAAAACAATACTCTGCGACAAAGACGCAAGCGTATATTCCCAACGAACACTGTCGAGCACGATGCACGGCACGCCACATTGCAGGGTTACACCACTGTCGCCGTTTTGGCGATTAAAAGCACGAATCATTTCCAGCAGCTGTGTTTTTCCGGATGCACTGTCACCACGGATCACGGTGATGTTCCTGCGAATGGTAAACTCGTACCGGATGCGTCTGTTTTCAATTGTTATGTGGTATTTCCCCTTCAAACAAACCTCCGTTAAACATAATCGATGGCGGTACACACATACTCGCGAAAGCTGTGTACCGTCTCACCCGTATTCAGTATGTGGATTTCCAACGGAGAAAAGTTAAACTTCATGATATTATGAAGGGTGACGGTAAGATCTTTTGTTTTCGCAATTTCAAGAATCCATTTGGCGCAATTGTCCCCGCAGGCGGAGGCATTGAAAATCCGCCCGCTGTCATCAAACGCCATCAGAATCAGCGTCTTTACGCCGCCGGATAATTCCCTGGGCGTAATCGGCCCTAACACAGGAGAATCGATCACACGCGAACTGATGATTTCGGACCGGTCAACGTCACGCACCATCTCCTTTGCCAGATCCGATGTAATCCACTCATCGTCATATTGATTCAGGAAATAAGTGGCGGGATCGTATATTTCCCCTTCCATGCTGCCAAAGTGTATGTGAAGCATTTATCTTCTCCACTTCTCCATAAAGAACGAACTTGCAACACTCATATTTTACAGTGTAACAAAGGCGGATGCAATAAGCAGCTTCCGTTCAGATGAAACTGCGGAAGGAGGTTCATAAGACAATGGGCGGCGGCACGACTCCCGGTGGCGGCGGCACAACGCCCGGTGGTGGCGGTACGACTCCCGGCGGCGGCGGCACGACGCCCGCCACGGGCACAACGCCTGCCACAGGCACGACGCCCGCCCCTGCACCGGCAACAACGCCCGCGGTACAGCAGGCAGCGACCACGCCGGAGCCGGACAACGGCATCGCAGCGCAGGTGCTTGGTGTCACGCGCTTTGAAGATGCCGCACAGCAGCAGACCCGCGCCGGCCAGCAGGCCCGCGCCAGCCAGACCGGCGACGAATCGAAGCTGCCTGTCCGCCTGATGATCATCCTCATCGCGTTTGGCGCGGCCGCGCTCCTTGTCCATGCGGAAAAAGGGCGCGTGGGTATTGCGGATGCGGACGGACTGGAGTTCATCTCCTTCGTCCGGCCTTTGGTCTCATATTTTTTAAAAAAAATTTTTTTCTCTAAGATTATTCTAATTTTTCCCCTGTAAGATAAGCACATAACAAACGTTGATACACCGTCCGGGATATATGGATGCAAGGAAAACGGATGGAAGGAAAAGATTAGGAGGTGTACCATGAAACGTTTTTGTGCGATCGTAGCAGTAATACTGGCAGTGGTTTTATTTGTACCGATGATCGGCACCTCGCTGGAGGCGGGGGCCAACGGACAGGGAAGGAAGTCCGAGCAGGAAGTGATCCTTGAGTTACAGAACATGTACCGTGTGCAGGCCGGCATGAAGCCGCTGACCCTCACGGCGGAGCTGCAGACGGCGGCGGATATCCGGGTGGAGGAGGCGGCAAGATACTTCTCCCACACCAGGCCGGACGGAACCGCCTGGTGGACGGTGGACCCGGTCACGGTTTACGGCGAAAACCTTTCCAACGGATACAACAGCGCGGAGGCGATCGTAAACGCATGGATGACATCCCGCTCGCACCGCTACAACGTGATGAACCCGGAATATACGACCTGCGGCATTGACCTGACATTCGCCAACGGAAAATGGTACTGCGCGCAGGAATTCGGCTACTGACACCGAAACGACGGAAACCGTCCGCTGAACGCAAAAACATGTTAGAATGATAGGGGAGGAATTTTCATGAAAGCTGGACGCTTTACAAAAAGAACCGTCACCATCATCGTGACAGCCCTGGTCTGCGCCGTGGTGGTCGGGATGGGCGGCGTGTACGCGGTCGGACGCGTGGCGCGCAATAACTCCATCAGCACGGAGGCGGCGGAGAACTTCGCCTTTGCGGATGCGGGTGTTCTGCCGCAGGACGCGGCCGTGACGAAGAACAAATTCACCTTTGAAAACGGCGTGTTTGTATATGAAATCGAATTCATTGCAAACGGCAGGTTCTACGATTACACGATTCGCGCCGCGGACGGCACCGTGATCGCGAGGGGTGAGGAAACCGTGGAGGGGTATCGTGCCTCCGCGGCTTCCGCGAGCAGCAATGATCCCTTTGAGAGAGCGCAGGTCAGCGAACAGCAGGCGCTGGCAAAAGCGCTTGCGGACGCGGGGATTTCCGCATCGGAGGTGACCGTCACAAGGCAGGAGAAGGAGATCGAGAACGGGGTTCCGGTCTATGATATTGAATTCTACTATCTGGAGGGAACGGATAAGTATTCGGATTATGACTTCAAGGTGAACGCGATCACCGGTGAGATCATTGAGAAGAGCCGGGACACGGAGATCCTGACCGCTTCGCTTCCGGAGGAAATCCGGGCACAGCTGACGCAGACGCCGCAGGGCACGACGCAGCAGACGGCACCGGCAAATCCGGGACAGACGCAGACCGGACAGACCGCCGCGCCCGCGCAGCAGCAGACGCCCGCGCAGCAGCAGACGCCCGCACAGCAGCAGGCGCCCGCGCAGCAGCAGACGCCCGCACAGCAGACCGCGCCGGCACAGCAGACCGCTCCGGTACAGCAGACGACAACGGGATACATCACCGTGGAGCAGGCCAAGACCGCGGCGCTGTCCCGCGCCGGCGTTTCCGTGGGAGGCGCATCCATCACCAAGGCAAAGCTGGATGATGAAAACGGACGCGTGGTGTATGAGATCGAGTTTTATGTCGGCACAACGGAATATGATATTGATGTGGACGCACGCACGGGCGGCATCGTGAGCTATGATGTGGATTATCACAATGCGCCGGCCGTGACAACACCGGCACCCGCGCCCGCACCGACACCCGCACCGCAGCCGCACTATGATGATGACGACGATGATTACGATGATCATTATGATGATCATGACGATCATGATTACGACGATCACGATGATCACGACGACGACGATGACTGACGGAAATAATCGATGTAACATGAGGGAGCTGAAAAGCTTCCTCTTTTTTTTTGCTTTCTAAGATTTCTTTAATCAACGCGCTGTAAGATGGATACAGAAACAGAGGAAAACCCCGTGCATAAAGGTTTTTGACAGGGACAGACGAAGGCCGGGGAGAAGAAAGGAAAGAGAAATGAGAGCTGCATGGAAACGATGGTTGGGATTTTTACTGGTGCTTCTGCTGGCGGCGGTGGTGATGATCCGTCTCTTTGTCTCGGCGCCGGCAGCGGCCTCCGAATACGGAAGTCTGAAGGCCACGGTACTGAAGGTCGGCAAGGCGGATGCCATCGTGGTGGAGACGCCGTATCAGACCATGGTGATCGATACGGGCGAAGAGGATGACGGACTGGAGCTGGTATCTTATTTGATGAACAGAGGCATCCGGAAGGTGGATGTGCTCGTGATCACGCATTATGACAAGGACCATGTCGGCGGTGCAGATACGCTGATCGAGAAGATGCCGGTGGACCGCGTGCTGGTGCCGGATTATGAAAGTAACAGCACGGAATATGCAGACTTTGTCATGGCGCTGGACAAGGCGGGGATCGTTCCGGAAAAGCTCAGGGAATCGGTGAGTTTCACCCTGGGCGATGCGGAAGTGCTGGTGGAGCCGCCGCTGGATTACAGTATTTTGGATCTGGCGAAAGCACAAACGCATCAGATCCCGGAGGTGGATAACGACCTGTCCCTGATCACGACGATCGAACACGGCAATAACCGCCTGGTCTTCATGGGAGACGCGGAAAAAATGCGCCTGCGGGAGTGGCTGGCGACATCGAGTGCGGTGCCCTGTGACTTTGTGAAGCTGCCGCACCACGGCGTGTTCAATTCCGAGCTGGAAAACATGACGATACAGCTTATGCCGCGCTACACCGCCATCTGTGATTCCGCCAAGAATCCGGCGGAGGTGATGACAATCGAACTGCTGAAGAAACATAATGCCAACGTGCTGCAGACCAAGGACGGCGACATCACGGTGATCAGTAACGGGAAGCTGGTGGAAGTGTCACAGAGCGGAAAATAAGGAGGACAGAACAATGTCGCAGACAGTTTTCAACCGCGTGGAGAAAAAGTACATGCTGCCGAAGGAGGTCTTCCTGATGCTGTTGCAGCGACTGAACGGACACATGGTAGTGGACGAGTACGGCCTGCATACGATCTGCAACCTGTATTACGACACGCCGAACTACGGCCTGATCCGCCGCTCGATCGACAAGCCTGTCTATAAGGAGAAGCTGCGCCTGCGCAGTTACGGCGTGCCGACACTTGACAGTAAGGTCTTTTTGGAGATCAAAAAGAAATACAATAAGGTGGTCAACAAGCGCCGTGTGGAGATGACGCTGCAGGAAGCGTATGACTACGTGGAGCGCAGCATCCGTCCGGTGAAAAAAAACGCGTCCTGGGGAGAACAGCAGATCCTGAAGGAAATCGATTTCTTTCTGAAGCGCTATCCCCTGCGCAGGGGCATGTTTTTGGCCTACGACAGAGTGGCCTTAAAGGGCGTGCATGATGATTTCCGCCTGACCTTCGACATACGCATCCGCAACCGCATCAGCAACATGGGGCTGGAGTGCGGAGACCAGGGCGAAAACCTGCTCCCCGGCGGCTTTGCACTGATGGAAACGAAGGTCATGGGCGCAACACCGCTGTGGTTTTCCAACATTCTCGCGGAACTCGCGGTGTACCCGACATCCTTTTCAAAGTACGGCAATTTTTACCAAAAAGATCTGCATCAGGTGCAGCCCGTGCGGCAGCTGACGCACCGGCTGGAAAACTGGGAAGAGCAGCTGGGGCTCGTGGTCGCAGGCGCGTAAGGCACGGATTTCAAGGGAGGAGAGGACAAATGATGTTTCAGAGTATTTTTCATGCAGGTACATTTTCGGTAGAGAATGTTATTATGACGATGCTGGTGGCGCTTTTGTGCGGCATCATGGTGGCCTTTGTGTTCCGCCTGCACAACATGCCCAGCGGCAAATACGCGATTATTCTTGCGGTTCTGCCGTTGATGACCTCCTGTGTCATCCTGGTGGTGAACGGAAACCTGGGCACCTCCGTCGCCATGCTGGGCGCCTTCGGACTCGTGCGTTTCCGCTCCGCGGCGGGAAGTGCGGCGGAAATCGGTTACATTTTTTACGCGATGACCATCGGCCTTGCGACGGGCATGGGCTTCCTCGTGATGGCGCTGGTGATGACGGTGGTGATCGGCGCGGTGATTCTGATCGCCGAGTTCTGCGGCATGGGAGACGCACTGATGCGGGAGCGGATGCTGCGCATCACGATCCCCGAGAGCCTGAACTATACGGGACTGTTTGACGATATTATGGACACTTATACGAGCTACAGCTGCATGACCCGCGTCCGCACCACGGGGATGGGCACCATGTATGAGCTGTCCTACCGGCTGAAATTCAAGCGCGGCATGAACGAAAAGGCTTTCATCGACGAGCTGCGCTGCCGCAACGGCAATCTTGACATCATGCTGGGGATTGTGCAGGGCGAGCGCGGGGAGATGTAAGCTTTCCTGTCCCTTTTGGACGAAAGTGTGGTATACTTGTTTCTGTATTGTAAAACCACACCAAGGGGGATAAGACCATGCATTTTCATGATGAGGCACTTCGCAAGACGGATCCGGAAATCGCTGCACTGATTCAGGAAGAAATCACGAGACAGAACGAGCACCTGGAGCTGATCGCTTCGGAGAACTGGGTATCGGACGCGGTGCTGGAGGCGGCGGGAAGTCCGCTGACCAATAAGTACGCGGAGGGACTGCCGGGCAAGCGTTATTACGGCGGCTGCCAGAAGGTGGACGCGGTGGAGCAGCTTGCGATCGACCGCGCAAAGGAGCTCTTTCACTGTGATTACGCAAACGTGCAGCCGCACTCCGGCGCACAGGCCAACATGGCGGTGCAGTTTGCGGTCTTAAAGCACGGCGACAAGATGCTGGGCATGAACTTAAGCCAGGGCGGGCATCTGACGCACGGCTCACCCGTCAATTTCTCCGGCGGTTATTTCGACATCATTCCCTACGGGGTCAATGAAGACGGCTATATTGATTACGATCAGCTGATTGCTCTGGCGAAGGAGCACAAGCCGAAGATGATCATCGCGGGCGGCTCCGCCTACGGCAGAACCCTGGATTTCAAGCGCTTCCGCGAGGCGGCGGACGCGGGCAACAGCATCCTCTGGGCGGACATCGCGCATATCGCGGGTCTGATCGCGGGGGGACAGCATGAGAGTCCCTTCCCTTACGTGGACGTGGTCACCACGACCACACACAAGACCCTGCGCGGGCCGCGCGGCGGCATGATCTTATGGAACGAAAACATGAAGGATTACAACTTCAACAAGGCCGTCTTCCCCGGCATCCAGGGCGGCCCCCTGGAGCACATCATCGCGGCGAAGGCCGTCTGCTTCAAGGAAGCCCTGCAGCCCTCCTTCCGTGATTACGCGGCGCAGATCGTGAAGAACGCGAAGGCGCTGGCGGAGGGCCTGACGGGAAGGGATGTTTCGATCGTCACCGGCGGCACGGACACGCATCTGATGCTGGTGGATCTCACAAAGGAAGACATCACGGGCAAGGAACTGGAAGCCTGGCTGGATGAGGCGCACCTGACGGCGAACAAGAACACGATCCCGACGGAGAAGCGCTCGCCCTTCGTCACGAGCGGCCTGCGTCTCGGCACGCCCGCCGTCACGACGCGCGGCCTCACGGAGGCGGATATGGACCGTGTGGCGGAGGCTATCGCCATCGTGATCAAGCGCCATGAGGACGGGATCGCGGAAGCGAAGCAGATCGTCGCGGAACTGACGAAGAAGTATCCCCTGATCTGAAAGGCGGACGGATGGAACAGAAGGTGAAGGTCACCGTGACGGGCGTGCACCGTCACCCCGGCGTACAGGGCGAGCAGACGACGCAGACGGTGTCCGAAGGGATGCTGCGCGTGGAAAAGAACGGCGTGTACCTCGTGGAATATGAAGAATATCTCGAAGAGAATGCGGCCGCAAAAAAGGACGAGGGCCTTGTCGCAACCTACAATCTCTTAACGATCGCACCGGACTTTATGGAGATCGTCCGCAAGGGCAGCGTGGAATCCACCCTGCGCCTTTGCCCGGGACAGGCCCATGAAGCGGAATACAAGACCGGCTTCGGCGCCATGCGTTCGCATGTCGAAACCGCGCGTTACAAAACCTTTACGATGGAAAAGGGCCGCCGCGTGATCGCGGAGGCCCTTTACACGGTATCCATGAACGGTCTGGAAATGTCCGAGACGACGATGACCATCGATATTGTCCCGGTGTAACTCCCCGGAGAATTGTCCCCCTGTCTAACATCTCAAAAATATTTCCCCGAAGTACTTGACACCCATCCGTATATAGTGTATATATAACATATAAACAGTTGCCGCAGGAAAGAAACAGGCGGCGGAAAGTGATAAGCGGGGGACAGAAGTGAAACTACTGCAGAACAGCAACACACCGATTTACCGGCAGATCGCGGAGCAGTTAAAGGAAGACATCCTGGCCGGGCGGCTGAAGGAGGGAACCTATCTGCCGTCGATCCGCGAGCTCGCGAAGGACCTCAGGGTCAGCGTCATTACGACGATGAAGGCCTATGAGGAGCTGGCCAGCGAAGGGCTGGTGACCGCCGTGCAGGGCAAGGGCTTTTTCGTCAACGCGCAGGACACGGAGATGCTGAAGGAGCAGCACCTGCGCAAGGTCGAGGACGCGCTCACGGAGGCGATCCGCTTTTCGGAGGCCGCGGGGCTGACGGACAAGGAGTTGGTGAGTACGCTCAAGACGCTGCAGGAATTGCGCATGCAGGGGCAGTGAAGCCGCCTGCCTCGGTGACTGATATGTCCGCTTCGCTCTATTGCGCCGGACATTCCGCCGAGCCTGTAGTCTCGGCTCCATGGCGCACAAGCCGCTCAGCGGAAATATGCAGTCACCGGGCGCGGCGAATGTACAACTGACACAGCAGGAGGAAAGGAATATGGAAATCAAGCGTGTTGTAGAAGCGCACAATTTGTATAAGAAGCTCGGCCGCTTTGAGCTGAACGTCGGCGAGCTGCGGATTCCGCAGGGGTTTGCGACGGCGCTGATCGGCGAGAACGGCGCGGGTAAGACGACGCTCCTCAATATCCTCGCCGGCATCCGCCTGGACGCGAAGGGCGGGATCAACTGGTTCTGCGGGACGACGGATATCGACAAGGGCAATACCAGGGAGCGCATCGGCTATACGGGACCGGGACATTATTATCTGCCGGGCTGGAACACAAGGCAGATCCGGAAGGTGTCGGAGCTGCTCTTTGACAACTTTCACGCGGACCGCTTTGAGGACTGGTGCAAAAGGATGTCGATCGACACGGACGGCTTCCGCAAGGACGGCAAGCCGGTCTCCAAGCTCTCCGACGGCAACCGCATGAAGCTGATGCTGGCAGGGGTGCTCGCCAGAGACACGGAGCTGCTGATTCTGGACGAGCCCGCCTCGCCGCTGGACCCCGTGATGCGTGACGAACTGAACAACATCCTGCGCGAATACCTGGCAGGAGGCGAGGAGAGCCGTCCCCGCTCCGTCTTCTTCTCCACGCACAACATCGCGGACATGGAGAGCGTGACGGACTATGCGATCATTCTGGCGCACGGGAAGATCGTGGAGGAGGGCTTCGTGGAAGACTTAAAAGAAAAATACGTGCTCGTGAAGGGCGAGCCGGATTCGGCGGAGGCCGCAAAAGGAATTCTCTATAGCTTTTCCGGCACGGGCAGCTACGGCTATGAGGGCATGTGCCTCGCCGCGGATGTCGACCGCCTGGCCGGCATGAACGTGAGCCTGGAGACACCGACGCTGACGCAGATCAGCGTGGCGGTGATGAAGAAGCACGGCAGACCGGCAGCGTAAAAAAGGACAAACCCATGAAATACATCAAAAGCTACAACATTTTCACCCCCTTCCCGCACCGCCTGGTGCTGCACCTGCTGATTCCGGCGCTCGGCGTGTTGCTCAGTCTTTGCCTGATGCTGGTGCTGCGGGAGAGTGCGGAGGCGATGCAGAATGCGCATTTCTTCAGCATGGCCTATATCTCCGGTTTCCTCGCAATCTACGCGGCTGTGGCGGACGGCAGGATCTTCGGCGGCAGCATGCGTAAGGGAGAATCACGCATTGATTATCTGAAGTGCTCCGAACGCGGGACGGCGGTGTATCGCGATGCGCTGATCGGCGACCAGATGATCCGCCTGCTGACAGTGTTCCTTGCTGTCGGCCTCGGTGCGTTGCTGTCGGTTCTGCTGCTGCGCCGCAGTCCGCAGGGGATGATTCTCTCATGGCTGCAGTTTTCCGCCTTTGCGTGGATGATATCACAGACGGGCATCTGTATGGGACGGTTGCTGAAGTTCGAAGCGCAGATCGGGATTGCCGTGACCTGCATCCTCGTCATGGGAATGGTAGCCACACTGCTGATGATGAATGAGTCGGCGCTTTTACAGGAAACCGCATTGTTACCCCTGAGCGTATTTTGCCTGTTGTCGGGTTTGTTGCTCGGCGTCTGGATGGTGAGACAGTCCGTGAAGAAAAAAGGAGAAGAATACCATGATTGCTGATGTGAAAAAAGCCTTTGCGATGTTACCGGATCTTTATCAGGCAAAGCAGCAGCTTCTGATGATTTTTGTTCTTACCCTGCTCGCCCTCGTCACGCTGCGCAGAAACGGAAACGGACTGGACCTGTCGATGCAGATCCTGTTTATGGCGATTTACGGCTCGACCTTTTACGGACTGCTGCTGCGTATGGACTACGCGGATCTGATGACAGCTTCCGCCCTTCGCCGCCGGATTGCCTTCCGCGTCGTGCCCCTCGTTTACTTTATCAGCCTGGTGCTGTGCTGGTGTCTCGTGATCCTCTTTTCGTACGGAACCGGACTCCAGACGGATCTCAGCGGTGCAAATGCCATCGTGCTGATGGGACTGTATTGCTTCTTTTCTGTCTACGGGATGTCACTCACCGTACTCAGCGCCAAATTCAACCGCATCCTCAGCCTGGTGTTTCTGGCTGCGACGATCTTTGTCATGATATTCTGCTTTACGCTCTTTGTGAGCGGGGGTGAGAGCCTGACCGTATGGCTGGCAATGGGACGGTTCGCGGATATGTTTTCCTTTGTCACGCCGGGGATCACGATTGCGATCGTGGCGGTGCTGTCCGTTCCCATGACACTGTTGCTGCTCCTGCTGTTGCGCCTGACCTGGAAAAGACCCGTCCGGCGGGAGTACCTGAGCAGACTCAAGGGCTGAACCTGCGGGACAGAGGGGAGCCAGCGACAGGGGGAGATGTCAGCGGACGATTACGTTTTCTTCGCCGAAGCGTGCGCGCAGGGCATCGAGCGCTTCGGGTGCGGAGGCGCTGACGCCGTAGGTTGCGGGAAGCTTCTTGACCTGCTTTGTGTCCGCGAGCATGACGGTCACGGCATCGTTGCCGGGATGTAAGCGAATCAGCTCGTAAAGAGCGTTTTCTTTTTCTTTCCAGTCGGCCATGTTTTCAAAACGCAGCCAGACGGTCTTCGGCATTTCCGCAAAGGGCGTGATCTTTTCCGCGATGAGCTTGGCGTCCTTTTCCTCTTCGAGGGAAACGCGCCCGCGGATAAAGACCTTTGCGTCGTCCGCAAGATAGGCCGCGTATTCATCATAGGTTTTCGGGAAGACGATGACCTCGACAATGCCCGTCATATCCTCCAGCTGCAAAAAGGCCATGACCTTGTCGTTCTTCGTGTACTTCGTGCGCCGCTCCGCGATCATGCCGCCGAGAGTGACGTGTCCGCCGTCCGTCACCGCGGGGACGCCGCTTTCCTCATCGATCATGAAGTCCAGCGCGGTCGCGGTCGCGTGCTTTTTGATGAGCGCCTGGTCCTCCTCCAAGGGGTGACCGCTTAAGTAAACGCCGAGGACTTCCTTTTCGTATTCCAGCAGGATATCCTTTTCAAACTCGCCGACCTCCGGCAGCTGAATCTGAAACTGCTGCTTCGTTTCCTCCGGTGCAAAATCAAATAAGGACATCTGTCCGGCGACGCCGCTTTTGCCCGCCTGCAGCTGTTCCAGAATCTGCGCGTAAACGTAGAGGAGCTGTTTGCGCGTGCCCTCAAAGGAATCAAAGGCGCCGGCCTTGATGAGGCTCTCGATGTTGCGCTTGTTGCAGGCCTCCTTATGCGCGTCGCTCATGCGCGTCAGGAAATCGTTGATGTCACGGAAATCGCCGTGCGCCTCGCGTTCCTCCGCGATTGCTTCCACGACGTTGAAGCCCACGCCCTTGATCGCGGTCAGGGCATAGCGGATCACCTTTTCGCCCTCCGGCGTCTGCACGACCGTAAAGCCGGAGCCGCTTTCGTTCACATCCGGCGGCAGGATATCGATGCCCATCGCGGAGGCGTCCGCAAGATAATGCACAAGCTTGCCCGGCATGTCGATGACGCTTGTTAAAAGTGCGGCCTCAAACTCTACGGGATAATGGCATTTCAGCCAGGCCGTCTGCAGGGAGAGGATGGCGTAGCTGGCGGAGTGCGATTTGTTGAAGCCGTAATCCGCAAAGTCCATCATGGAATCGTAGATGGCGGAGGCGGTCTGCTCCGGAATCCCGCGCGCGATGCAGCCGGGAACGTTTGCTTCCTTATCCCCGTAAACAAAGGCGGTACGCTCCTTTTCCATGACATCGTGCTTCTTTTTGCTCATGGCGCGGCGCACCTCATCCGCGCGTCCCATGGAATAACCGCCGAGCTGCTGCACGATCTGCATGACCTGTTCCTGATACACGATGCAGCCGCGCGTGGGCTTTAGGATCGGCTCCAGCTCCGGCGTGAGGTAGGTCACCTCCTCCGGATGATATTTGCCGCGCACATACTGCGGGATGAATTTCATGGGGCCGGGGCGGTAGAGGGCGATGCCGGCGATGATGTCCTCAAAGGAATCCGGCTTCAGCTCCTTCATGAAGGACTGCATGCCGCCGCTTTCCAGCTGGAAGACGCCGTCCGTCTTTCCCGTGCCGATCATTTTCAGCGTTTCCTTGTCGTTGAGGTCAATCGCGTCCATGTCAATGAAGCCTTCGTCGCCCTCCCTTAAGCCCAGCAGGCGGTTGGCGTCCGCCGCGGCGTCCTTGACCACGGTGAGCGTGCGAAGTCCGAGGAAGTCCATTTTCAAAAGCCCCAGAGATTCCAGCGTGGGCGCGGGGAACTGCGTGACGATCGCCTCATCCGTGCCGCGCGCGAGCGGCACCAGGTTCTCCGCGGGCTCGGAGCAGATCACGACGCCGGCCGCGTGTGTGGAGGAATGTCTGGGCAGTCCCTCCAGACGCTTCGACATGTCGATCAGATGATGCACGACATCGTCGCTTTCGTACCGCGCGCGCAGCTCCGGATTCATCTCCAGGGCGCGGTCGAGCGTGATCTTTAATTCATTCGGAATCATCTTCGCGATCTCGTCACCGAAGCTGTAGGGCAAATCCATCACGCGCGCCACGTCGCGGATGACGCCCTTCGCCTGCAGCGTTCCGAAGGTGATGATCTGCACGACATGGTCCGCGCCGTATTTTTTCGTGACGTAATCAATCACCTCCTGGCGGCGGCTGTCCTCAAAGTCAATATCGATATCCGGCATGGAGACGCGCTCGGGATTTAAGAGGCGTTCAAAGAGGAGATCGTATTTTAAGGGATCCACGTTCGTGATGTGGATGCAGTAGGTGACGATGCTTCCGACGCCGGAGCCGCGGCCGGGGCCGACCGCAATCCCCTGCGAGATCGCCCAGCGCACGTAATCCGAAACGATCAGGAAGTAATCCACATAGCCCATCTGCTCGATGACGCCGAGTTCATATTCCATTCGCTTTCTGGCCGTGCCGTCGTCTTCCGGGTAACGTTCCCGTAAGCCGTCCTCGCAGAGCTTGCGCAGCCAGGAGGGGGAGTCATAGCCCTCCGGCACATCGAAATGCGGGAGTTTGGTATGGCCGAATTCGATCTCGACCCGGCAGCGCTCCGCGATCTTCTGCGTGTTGTCGATTGCCTCCGGCGCAAAGGGAAAGAGCGCGCGCATTTCCTCCTCGCTCTTGATGTAAAACTGGCCGCCCTCGTAGCGCATGCGGTCCGCGTCCGAAACCTTCTTGCCGGTCTGGATGCAGAGGAGATGGTCATGCGCCTCCGCATCGTCCGCGTAGGTGTAATGACAGTCGTTCGTCGCGACGAGCGGGATGTCGAATTCCGCGGAGAGCGTCAGCAGGGCCTGGTTCACCTGCCGCTGCTGCGGGATGCCGTGGTCCTGTAATTCGAAGAAGAAATTGTCATGGCCGAAGCAGTCGATGTAGCGCGCGGCCGCGGCCCTTGCTTCCGCCATGTCGCCGCGCAGGATGGCGGAGGGGATTTCTCCGGCCAGGCAGGCGGAGAGGCAGATCAGACCCTCATGATATTCGCGCAGAATCTCCATGTCCACGCGGGGCTTGTAGTAATACCCCTCCGTGAAGCCGCGGCTGACGATGTGTGTGAGGTTTTCATAGCCCTTGTTGTTCTCCGCAAGGAGGACAAGATGATAATAGCGGCGCTCGTCCTGCCCCGTCGGCGCAATCTTTTTGAAGCGCGATTCCGGCGCGACATAGACCTCACAGCCTAAGACCGGATGGATGCCGTTGGCCTTCGCCTCCTTGTAAAAATCCACCGCGCCGAACATGACGCCGTGATCCGTGATCGCGCCGGCCGTCTGCCCGAGTTCCTTTAAGTGGCGGAACTCCTTGATTTTATTGGAACCGTCTAAGAGGCTGTACTCCGTGTGACAGTGTAAGTGTGCAAATGCCATGGGGTATCCTTTCCGTTTTTGTTATTCTATCACATTTGCTTGCATGAATGCGGAATATTGACTAAAATAATAAGGAAAAGGAACCGGAGATGAGAAGTATCAACCGAAAAGGAAGATAAAGAGTAAACTATGGCAGCAAAAGCGGAAAAAGCAAAAAAACAGATCAAAACCATCGGCGTATTGACGAGCGGAGGTGACGCGCCGGGCATGAATGCCGCGATCCGCGCCGTGGTGCGCAGGGCCATCTCGAACGGCCTCACGGTGAAGGGCATCAAAAAAGGCTATCAGGGACTGCTGGACGAGGAAATCATCGAGATGGATAACCACAGCGTCTCCGATACGATCGGGCGCGGCGGCACGATCCTGGGCACGGCCAGATGCCTGGAATTCATGGAAGAAGAGGGCGTGAAGCGCGGTGTGGAAATCTGCAAAAAGCACGGGATCGACGGTGTTGTCGTGATCGGCGGGGACGGGTCTTACCGCGGTGCACAGTCGCTTGCAAGGCACGGCATCAATACCGTGGGCGTGCCCGGCACGATCGATCTGGACATCTCCTGCACGGAGTACACGATCGGCTTTGACACGGCCATCAACACCGCGATGGAGGCGATCGACAAGGTCCGTGACACCTCCACCTCACACGAGCGATGCTCCGTGATCGAGGTGATGGGACGGCACGCCGGTTATATCGCGCTCTGGTGCGGCATTGCGACCGGCGCGGACGATATCCTGCTTCCGGAAAAATATGATTTCAACGAGCAGCGCATCATCAACAACATCATTGACAACCGCAAGCTCGGCAAGACGCATCACCTCATCATCAACGCGGAGGGCATCGGCCACTCCACCTCCATGGCGAGGCGCATCGAGGCGGCGACGGGCATCGAGACCCGCGCGACGATCTTAGGCTACCTGCAGCGCGGCGGCAACCCCACCTGCAAGGACCGCGTCTATGCCACGACGATGGGCGCCTATGCGGCGGACATCCTGACGGAGGGCAAGAGCAACCGTGTCGTCTGCTACCGCAACGGTGAGTTTATCGATGATGATATCGAGGAGGCGCTGGCGATGCAGAAGGCGATCAGTGATTATCAGTATGAGGTTTCCAAGGCCATTCAGTGATTACAAGCAAGGATAACGCGCAGGTGAAGCAGGTCTGCGCGTATCAGAAAAAAAGAAAAGAACGCGACCGCGACGGCGTCTTTGTCGCGGAGGGCGAGCGCCTTGTGCGGGAGGTTCCCGCGGAGGCGCTTGTGTCTTTGTATGTCAGTCAGTCGTACCGGGCGGCGGCAGCAGGAGAGGCCGCGGCCTTTCTTGCGCGCCATGAAGCCGTCACACAGATCGTGAGCGATGAGGTCTTCCGCAAGATGTCGGATGTGGAGAGCCCGCAGGGACTGCTGGCGGTCGTGCGGCAGGGCGTGGATGCCGCCGCGGCCGGGGAAGGCGGGACATCCGCTGAGCGGCTTGTTCGCCAGGGATCCGGGAGCTCAGCGCCGTCCCTCCTTCTGGACAGCATACAAGATTCCGGTAATTTAGGAACGATATTCCGATCAGCCGAAGCGGCCGGGGCATCCTTCATGCGCCTTAGTGCGGACTGCGCGGACGCCTACAGCCCGAAGGTCGTGCGCGCGACAATGGGCAGCATCTTCCGCCTGACCTTTGCGTATGCGGAGGATCTTGCGGCGGACATTCGCACGCTCCGCGAAACACAGGGCATGAAGGTCTATGCCGCCATGCTCGACGAAACGGCCGCCCCCTACGACAGTATTGATTACACGGCAGGCCCCGTCGCCTTTGTGATCGGCAATGAGGCGAAGGGCATCCGCGCAGAATGCGCCGCAGCCTGCGACGGACGCATCTTTATCCCCATGGAAGGAAAGAACGAATCCTTAAACGCGGCCGTCGCCGCCTCCGTCCTGCTCTTCGAAGCGGCGCGACAGAGAAGGCGGAACGCGCAATGACGGATCCCGTGCTTCGTGAGACCTCACGCATCAGGTGCATCTTGCTGACGGGTATTTCGCTCTGGGCGGCGGTGATTGTGTCCGGAAGTTCGTACCGCAGTATTTTCCTGCTTCCCGCTGCGATTGCTTTGTATCTGCTGTTCCGGAAGGCGCCTGCGGCGGAACGCGGCGCGACGGCATATGTTCTTGCGGCGGTCCTCACCCTGTCGGCACTGCTGGCGCGTTACCGGCAGATGACGGGGGGATATGAGAGTGCGGTCTTTCAAATCATCACGCTCCTGATCGCGGCCTGCGGTCTCTTCGTTTTGCTTTTGTATCTGTTCCGGCATCTGTCCGCGCTTTCCGTCCGCGTATCGGAAAGCGGTCTGCTGTCAGCATCGCGTGACAAAGAGGCGCGTTTCCCTGCCCTCCGGTGGTTTGACGCGCATCCTTTGCTTGTTTCCTTTGCTGTCTGCGTGATCGTGCGGCTCCCCTGGTTTTTGTACAGCTTTCCCGGCATTGCGAATCCGGATTCCGTGAGCCAGCTGGAGCAGGCGGCCGACGTGGAGGCGCTTGTCAACGCGCATCCGGTGTATCACACACTGCTGCTTCGCCTGTTTCTTACCATCGGAGGCGGCGTGCAGAGCGGCACGGCCCTGTATGTGATTGCGCAGATGCTGTATATGTCCTTTTGCTGCGCGTATGCCGTGAGCTTTCTCCGGAAGCTGCGGCTGCGGCGTACGGTCTGCCTCACGGCGCTCGCTTTTTACGCCTTGACACCGTTCATGAATGTGTATTCCGTCATCATCTGGAAGGACGGCCCCTTTGCGGCGACGCTGGTGCTGCTGTCGGTGAGCCTGTTCGAGATGGCCTGCGCATACCGGGAGGGGACGCCCTTATCCGCGCGTTTGCTGCTGCGCTTTGCCGCACTCTGTACCGTGACGATGCTCCTGCGCTCCAATGCGGCGCTTGCGGTGCTGCCGCTTCTGGTGCTTGCGGCAATCGCCTTCCGGAAGCAGATCCCCCGCGTACTGCCGGCACTCGCGGCGGTTGCGGCGGTGCTTCTGATTGCCCTGACGCTGATTCCGCGCGCATACGGCATCGGGCAAAGTGATCTGGTCGAAAAACTGAATCTGCCCGTGCAGCAGATCGCGCGTGTGATAACGGAAGGGAACACGCTGCCGGAGGAGGACGAAGCGCTGGTCCGTGAAGTCCTCGGGGAGCGCGACGTGTCCCTCTGGTATGACCCTTATTACGCGGACACGATGAAGGCCATGGTCAGAACCGGCGACCAGACATATCTGGAGGAACACAGGGGCGCGTTTCTTTCCCTGTATCTCCGGTGGGGGCTGCGCTATCCGGGGAGTTATCTTCGCGCATACGGTGATCTCACCGGCGCGATGCTCTATCCCGATCTCACCTACGGCATCGCGGAGGCGGAGGGCATTTACGAAAACCGTATCGGCCTGCAGTGGCAGCCGCTCCTGCGCGGTGCGTTTTTTGTAAAGCTCCGGGAGCTGGTCACGCGACTTCCCTACCGCATCCCGCTGCTTTCTCTTTTGTGGAGCTGCGGCACCTATGCCTGGATGCTGCTTATCACGG
The DNA here is from genome assembly GCA_017443065.1 of Lachnospiraceae bacterium. GTDB lineage: Bacteria > Bacillota > Clostridia > Lachnospirales > Lachnospiraceae > Butyrivibrio. The sequence goes on along the minus strand of JAFSPF010000033.1, from coordinate 22,915 downwards.
CGGCCCTGCTGTGGACGCAAAGAAGCAAACGCCGGTACCTCGCGCTGCTTGCGCCCGCCGCAGCGCTCTTTCTGGTACTCCTCGTTTCCACACCGATCGCCTCGGAATTCCGCTATGTCTTCGGCATCGTGATGTGCGCGCCGCTCTGGCTTGCCGCGCCCTTTCTGGAAGAGAAAGGCGAAGCATAGTATAATAGTATAATAGAAGCAGGAAAGGAGGTGCGCGATGACATACTTCGGACCGGTGAACAGCCTGACGGTGTTCTGGCTGGCGGCACTGATTATCCTGGTGATCGTGGAGTTCATGACGGCGGCGCTGACGACGATCTGGTTTGTCGGCGGGGCGCTTGTGGCCCTGATCGCCGCGGCGCTCGGCGCTCCCATCCCCGTGCAGATCGTGCTGTTCGTGATCGTGTCGGGGGTGCTGCTCTTTACGGTGCGGCCCTATGCCCTGAAGCATTTCAATCCGAAGCGCAGCGCCACCAACGTGGACGCGATGATCGGCAAGCAGGGCATTGTGACCGGAAAGATTGACAACACCAACCAGACCGGCGCCGTCAAGGTGGACAACATGGAGTGGAGCGCGCGATCCGCCATCCACGGACAGGTGATTGAAGAAGGACAGACCGTAAATGTGGAGGCCGTCGACGGCGTGAAGCTGATCGTCAGGCCGGAATAAAAGGGAGGTGACATGTATGGGCCGTTATGTAGTTTCCATCGTACTGATCATCCTGATCATTCTGATTCTCGGCATCATCGTCAGCTGCATCAAGATCGTGCCGCAGGCCTTTGCCTACGTGGTGGAGCGCCTCGGTGCCTACCAGAGCACCTGGCAGACGGGGCTGCATTTCAAGCTTCCCTTCATTGACCGGGTGGCGCGGCGCGTGAATTTAAAGGAGCAGGTCTGCGACTTCCCGCCGCAGCCCGTGATCACGCGCGATAACGTCACGATGCAGATTGACTCCATCGTCTTCTTCATGATCACGGACCCGCGCCTCTTTGCCTACGGCGTGGAAAATCCGATCATGGCGATCGAGAACCTGACGGCAACGACGCTGCGTAACATCATCGGCGAGATGGAGCTGGACCAGACGCTCACCAGCCGCGAGACGATCAACACGCAGATGCGCTCGCTCCTTGACGTGGCGACGGACCCCTGGGGCATCAAGGTCACGCGCGTGGAGCTCAAAAACATCACGCCGCCCGCCGCCATTCGCGAGGCGATGGAAAAACAGATGAAGGCGGAGCGCGAAAAACGTGAATCGATTCTGCGGGCGGAGGGCGAACAGCGCTCGGCCATCCTCGTCGCGGAGGGCAAGAAGCAGGCGCAGATCCTGGCCGCGGAGGCCGAAAAGCAGGCGACGATCCTCGCTGCGGAAGCGCAGAAGGAAAAGGAAATCAAGGAGGCCGAGGGTAAGGCGGAAGCGATCCGCGCCGTCCAGCAGGCAACCGCCGACGGTATCCGCGCGGTCAAGGAGGCCGGCGCCGATGAGGCCGTCCTCACGATCAAGAGCTTAGAGGCCTTTGAACACGCCGCCGACGGCCAGGCGACAAAGATCATCATCCCTTCGGAGCTGCAGGGCTTAGCGGGTCTTGCGACCGCACTGAAGGAAGTGGTAAAGGATCCGGCATAAAAAAACACTTTTCCGCTTTAGCGAAATGCAGTATAATGGAAAGAAATTTTTTGTCGGAAGGGAGGACAGTATGAAAAAGAGAGTTTTGGCAATGATTCTGACAACGGCGCTCAGCGCGCTGACCCTTGCGGGCTGCGGCGGCGGAGGCAGCAGCACCACGGGAGGGAGTGCGGCTCCCGCAACGAGCGGCGGCGGTACAGCGGCTGCGGGCGGCAGCTTCAAGATCGGCGCGATCGGCCCGATGACCGGCGACGGCGCGGCCTACGGTCTTGCGGTCGTCAACGGCTCCAAGCTCGCGGTGGATGAGATCAACGCGGCGGGCGGCGTGAACGGCTTCATGCTGGAGCACAAGGGCGAGGACGATGAGCTCAACAACGAAAAGTCCATGAACGCCTACAACACCTTAAAGGACTGGGGCATGCAGATTCTGGTCGGTCCCACGACCTCCGGCTGCACGATCGCGGTCTCCGATCTGGCGCATGAGGACAGCATGTTCCTGCTGACGCCCTCGGGTACGGCGGTGGACTGCGTGAAATATGACAACGCCTTCCGCGTCTGCTTCTCTGACCCGGCGCAGGGCACGGAGTCCGCAAAGTACATGGCGGAAAAGGGGATCGGCTCCAAATACGCCGTGATCTATGATTCCTCGGATCCCTACAGCTCCGGTATTTATGAAAGCTTCAACGCGGAGGCCGCGGCGCAGGGTCTTGAGATCGTGAGCGCGGAAGCCTTCACCTCGGATTCCAACAAGGACTTCTCCGTGCAGCTGCAGAAGGCAAAGGAAGGCGGCGCGGATCTTGTTTTCCTGCCGATTTATTACAACCAGGCATCCCTGATCTTAAAGCAGGCGGCGGACATGGATTATCATCCGGTGTTCTTCGGCTGTGACGGCATGGACGGCATCCTGACGGTGGAAAACTTTGACACCTCTCTCACGGAGGGCCTCATCCTGATGACGCCGTTCTCTGCGGACGCGACGGATGACCTCACGGTGAACTTCGTGAAGAAGTATCAGGAGCAGTTCGGCGAGGTTCCGAACCAGTTCGCGGCGGATGCCTATGACGGCGTCTATGCGATCAAGGCGGCGATCGAAAAGAAGAACCTGACGCCGGACATGAGCACGGAAAAGATCTGCAAGGGCCTGATGGAAGCCTTCCCGGAAATCACGATCAGCGGCCTGACGAGCTCCTCCCTTTCCTGGGACGCCTCCGGCGAACCGAATAAGGAGCCGAGAATCTTTGCCATCGAGGGCGGAAAATACATCGTGCAGTGAGTTTCTTAAATTACCTGATCAACGGGCTGTCTCTGGGCAGCGTATATGCAATCATCGCACTTGGCTATACCATGGTTTACGGTATAGCCAAGATGCTGAATTTTGCGCACGGCGACATCATTATGGTCGGCTCCTACCTGGTGTATTCTTCCATGACCATGGCGGGGCTGCATCCCGTGCTTTCGATTCTCATCGCGGTGATCGGCTGTATGGTACTGGGCGTGGTCACGGAGCGCGTGGCCTACCGTCCTTTGCGCGGCGCGTCTTCCTCGCTCGCGGTGCTGATCACGGCGATCGGCGTGAGCTATCTGCTGCAGAATCTTTCCCTCCTGATCTTCGGCGCGGATCCGAAGGCCTTCACCTCCGTGATTACCTGGAAGGGCATCACGCTCTTTGACGGCGCGCTGCAGATCCGCGGCACTGCCATCGTCACGATCCTCGTCGGACTGGTCGTGTTGTTCGGCCTGCAGGCCTTCATCCGTCATACGAAAAGCGGACAGGCGATGCTGGCGGTCGCGCAGGACAAGGGTGCGGCGACGCTCTGCGGCATTGACGTGAACAGGACGATCGCGATCACCTTTGCGATCGGCTCTTCCCTCGCGGCCGTGGCGGGCGTTTTGTTCTGCTCCACCTACCCGACGATCACCCCCTATATCGGCGCGATGCCCGGCATCAAGGCCTTTGTGGCGGCGGTGTTCGGCGGGATCGGCTCCATCCCCGGCGCGATGATCGGCGGACTCACGCTCGGCGTCATCGAAATACTGAGCAGGACCTATATTTCCTCGCAGCTTTCGGACGCGATCGTGTTTGCGATTCTGATTGTGGTGCTTCTGGTCAGACCCACCGGGTTGCTGGGCAAACGGGTCATGGAAAAAGTGTAAATGCTGAAAACCATCGGAAAAAAATACGGTTTTTACATCGTTATCGTTTTGTTCTGGCTGCTGATGACCCTGCTCGGAAACGCGGGGATGCTGACGAGTCATTTTTCATCGCTCCTCGTGCCGATGACCTATTATGCCATCGCTGCCGTTGCGCTGAATCTGTGCGTCGGCATTCTCGGGGAGCTGTCGATCGGACATGCCGGCTTTATGTGCATCGGCGCTTTTTCCGGCGCGATCTTTTCCCTGCTGACAAAGGAAGTGCTGCCGGGCGGCCTGCGCTTTTTCCTGGCCTTTGTCGTGGGGATTGCCTTTGCGGCGCTTTTCGGATTCCTGATCGGGATTCCGGTGCTGCGCCTGAAGGGTGATTACCTCGCGATCGTGACACTGGCCTTCGGAGAGATCATCAAAAACGTGCTGCAGGCGGTGTATCTGGGTGTGGATGCGCAGGGTGTGCATCTGTCTTTGGACATGACCACGTTCCGGATGGAGCCGGACGGGCTCACGCTCATCAAGGGCGCGCAGGGCGTTTCCGGAACACCCAGGAATTCCTCCTTCACCGTGGGCATCATTGTGCTGCTGCTGACGCTTTTCCTGGTGCATCATCTGATGGATTCGAGGGACGGGCGCGCCATCATGGCGATCCGCGACAACCGCATCGCCGCGGAAGCCACGGGGATTCACGTCACGCGCTACAAGATGCTGGCCTTCACGATCTCCGCGGCGATCGCCGGTGCGGCGGGCGTGCTGTTTTCGCATAATGTCACGACGATGACCAACATCTCCAATTACTTCAACTATAACGCCTCCATCATGCTGCTGGTTTATGTGGTGCTGGGCGGCATCGGCAACATCAACGGCAGCGTGATCGCCGCGATGATCCTCTATCTTCTGCCGGAGCTGATGCGCGGCTTAAACCGTTACCGCATGCTGATTTACGCGATCGTACTGATACTGATGATGCTCGTCAACTGGGCACCGGGGGTGCAGGAGCGCCGCAGGAGGCTTAAGGCCTTTCTGAAAACGCGTCTGACCCGTGCCGGAAAGGAGGCTTAAGCAATGGCAATGCTTTCCGTTGACCACTTAAGCATCTCCTTCGGCGGACTTGCGGCGGTTTATAACTTCAGCATGGAAATCGAAAAGGGCGCGCTCTACGGACTGATCGGACCGAACGGTGCCGGCAAGACCACGGTCTTCAACCTGCTCACCGGCGTCTATCAGCCAAAGGAGGGCATCATCCGCCTGGACGGTCAGGACATCACGGGTCTGCCTCCCGCACGGATCTCGCACGCGGGAATCGCGAGGACGTTTCAGAATATCCGCCTCTTCCAGGGTTTAAGCGTCATCGACAACGTGAAGGTGGGCCTGCATGAGAGCTTTCCTTACGGCACGCTTGCGGGCGTGCTGCGCCTGCCGTCTTACCGTAAACAGGAAAAGGCAATCGATGACAGGGCGACGGAGCTTCTGAAAATTTTTGATCTGGACGGGCAGCGGGATCTGCTTGCCGCAAACCTCCCCTACGGGGCGCAGCGCAAGCTGGAGATCGCCAGGGCCATTGCGACAAAGCCGAAGCTTCTTCTGCTGGATGAACCCGCGGCCGGCATGAACCCCGGGGAGACGACGGAGCTGATGAACACGATCCGCCTGATCCGGGAGGAGTTTGATCTGACCATCCTTCTGATCGAGCATGACATGCAGCTTGTCTCCGGCATCTGTGAGGAGCTGACGGTGCTGAACTTCGGGAGGATGCTGGCGCAGGGCCGCACAAAGGACGTACTGAAGGATCCGGAGGTGATCCGGGCCTATCTCGGAGAATAGGAAACAGGGAATGTCGATACTGGAAGTCAACGACCTCGAAGTATATTACGGCGTCATCCGTGCCTTAAAGAGCATCTCCTTCCGCGTGGAGGAGGGGGAGACGGTTGCGCTGATCGGTGCGAACGGCGCGGGCAAGACAACGACGCTGCATACGATCTCCGGCCTGATTCCCATGCGCAAGGGGCAGATGATTTTTGACGGAAAGGACCTTTCGAGAATCAAACCGCATGCGCTGGCCGCGATGGGGATGGCGCATGTGCCGGAGGGCAGACGCGTCTTTGCGGACATGACCGTGCTGCAGAATTTGAAGCTCGGCGCCTTCAGCAGAAAGCAGAAGGCGGAAACGGAGGAGACGCTGCAGATGGTCTATGCGCGTTTTCCGCGTCTGGAGGAACGCAAAAACCAGATCGCGGGCACCCTCTCCGGCGGGGAGCAGCAGATGCTTGCGATCGGAAGGGCCTTGATGAGCCGGCCGAAGCTCGTTCTGATGGATGAGCCCTCCATGGGGCTTTCGCCGATCTTCGTCAACGAGATCTTTGACATCATCGCCGGCATGAAAGCGGACGGCGTGACCGTGCTTCTGGTGGAGCAGAACGCGAAGAAGGCGCTGTCCGTTGCGGACAGGGCTTACGTGCTGGAAACGGGAGAGATTGTGCTCTCCGGTGACGCGAAGGAGCTGATGGACAATGAACGAATCCGCAAGGCATATCTGGGGGAATAAGCCATGAAAAGAAACATCGTCATCACGATCGAGCGGCTGTACGGCAGCGGCGGCAGAACCGTCGGGGAGATGCTGGCGGAGGACCTGGGGATTCATTATTATGACCAGGAGCTCGTCAAGCTCTGCTCGGAGGAGAGCGGGATCGCGGAGGAGCTCTTTGTCAACGCGGACGAGAGCCTGCAGAAGTCACGCATCTTCCGCTTCGGAAAAGGAAAGTACAAGGGAGAGGTCTTAGGCCCCGGCTCCAGCGGCTTTGTCTCTCCGGAGAACCTCTTCAATTATCAGGCGAAGGTGCTGAAGAAGCTGGCGGAGAGCATGTCCTGCGTGATTGTGGGGCGCTGCGGCAACTTCGTGCTGAGGGAATACGAAAATGTCGCCTCCGTCTTTGTGCACGCGCCGATGCCCTATCTGTTGGAGCAGGCCGCGCTGAAGCAGCCCCGGCGCGGGATGGAGCTGCGCTCTTACGTGGAAAAGACGAACGAAAACCGCGCGGAGTATTATGAGTATTACACGGGAAACAAGTGGGAGCGCGCACAGGATTACGATTTATGCCTGGATTCCTCCAGGCTCGGCTTTGACAAATGCGTGGAGCAGATCAAGGCCTATCTGAAAATCCGTTTCGGGGAGGATATCCTCGGATAGCGGAACGGGGTATTCTATGGTAGAATGTAGTCGTTACATTTCATCACCTTTGTTTACGGGAGAGAAAAAATGGACGACGTTAACTTGCGAGGCAAAGACTTTCTGAAACTTCTGGACTTCACACCGGAGGAAATCCGCTATCTGCTGGATATCGCCACGGACTTAAAACTGAAAAAGAAAAACGGCGTGCCGCATGAGGAACTGAAGGGCAAAAACATCGCCCTGATCTTCGAGAAGACGAGCACGCGCACGCGCTGCGCCTTTGAGGTGGCGGCGCATGACCTCGGCATGGGGACGACCTACCTTGACCCCACGGGTTCGCAGATCGGGAAGAAGGAATCCATCGCGGACACGGCGCGGGTGCTTGCCGGGATGTATGACGGCATCGAATACCGCGGCTTCGGACAGGAGATCGTGGAGACGCTTGCGGAGTACGCAAAGGTTCCGGTCTGGAACGGACTGACGAACGAGTTCCATCCGACGCAGATGCTGGCGGACCTTTTGACGATACAGGAACACTTCGGTTATCTGAAGGACATTAAGCTCTGCTATCTGGGCGACGCGCGTTATAACATGGGCAATTCCCTGATGGTGGCCTGCGCCAAGATGGGCATGCATTTCACGGCCTGCACGAACAAAAAATATTTTCCGGATCAGGCGTTGATCGCGCAGTGCGAGGAGATTGCAAAGGAGACGGGCGCGACGCTCACCTTCACGGAGGACGCGACGGAGGGCACGAACGGCGCGGACGTGCTTTACACGGATGTCTGGGTTTCCATGGGAGAACCGGAGGAGGTCTGGGAGGAGCGCATCAAAGATTTGACGCCCTACCGCGTTACGCAGGCGCTCATGGACAACGCGGACGAAAAGGCCATTTTCCTGCACTGCCTGCCGGCCTTCCACGATCTGAACACGACGATCGGAAAAGACATCAAGGAAAAATTCGGATTAAACGAAATGGAAGTGGAGGACGCGGTCTTTGTATCCGACCGCTCCCTGGTATTCGAGGAAGCGGAGAACCGCATGCACACGATCAAGGCGGTGATTTACGCGACCTTAAAGGATTAAGAGCTTCCGAAGAAAGCTGCGCATTCCGCCTTCAGCGCGTCCATGTCTTCAATGAGATTAACGCGGTCGCGCATTCTGGCGGCGCCCTTGAAGCCCGCCGTGTACCAGGCGATGTGTTTGCGCATCTCGCGCACGGCGACGTATTCGCCCTTGTCCTGCATCAGCAGGGCGGCATGGCGGAGAATCATTTCATAGACTTCTTCTGCGGACGGACGGGACAGCGCTTCCCCCGTCCGCAGTTCGTGTAAGACCTCCCGGAACACCCAGGGATTTCCCTGCGCGGCCCTTGCGATCATGATGCCGTCGCAGCCGGTTTCCTCCGTCATCCGCCTTGCGTCCTTTGCGTTCCGCACGTCACCGTTGCCGATCACGGGAATCTTTACCGCTTCCTTCACCGCGCGGATGACGCTCCAGTCCGCCCTTCCCGCATACATCTGGTCGCGCGTTCTCGCATGTACGGTCACGGCCGCCGCACCGCCCGCCTCCGCGGCGAGGGCGCATTCGACGGCGTTGATATGCTGCGGGTCAAAGCCCGCGCGGATCTTCACCGTGACGGGATGCGCGCCCGCGCAGGCGCGGACGATCTCCTCCAGCAGACGCGGCTGCTTCATGAGCGCGCTTCCGTCGCCGTTCGACACCACCTTCGGCACGGGACAGCCGGCATTGATGTCGAGGATTGCAAAATCAAATCCGGCCTCCTCCGTCATCTTCACGGCCTGCGCAAACACTTCCGGCTCATGGCCGAAGAGCTGCACGGCCACGGGATGCTCCTCGGGATGCGTCCGGAGCATGGCGGCGGTATTTTTGTTTTTATAGGTGATCGCCTTGGCGCTGATCAGCTCCGTGCAGGTGAGCGCCGCGCCCATCTCATGGCAGAGCAGACGGAAGGACAGGTCGGAGATGCCCGCCATCGGCCCGAAGAGAATCTGATGTGAAAGTGTAACGTTGCCTATTTGGAGCGAATGTGTCATACTTGTATTGTACCACACGCATTACGGAGGCGACGATATGTACGGATATTATTACTGGGACTGGACCTATCTTCTGGTGATTGTCGGCGCGGTGATCTGTATGGCGGCCAGCGCCCGCGTCAACATGACCTATAAAAAATACGCGCAGGTCCGCGCGATGAGCGGCATGACGGGTGCGCAGGTGGCGGAGCGGATTTTGCAGCAGAACGGTATCTATGACATTGCGGTTGTCCGGGTGAGCGGCACGCTGACGGATCATTACAGCGCGAAGGACCACCGCGTGAGCCTCTCGGAGAGTACCTATGATTCCACGTCCGTTGCGGCGATCGCCGTTGCCGCGCACGAATGCGGTCATGTCTGCCAGAACAATTTCGGCTACGGCCCCTACAGCGTCCGGCGGGCGCTGGTGCCCGCGGCAAATATCGGCGCGCAGTTAGGCCTTCCGATCGTTATCATCGGCCTTATCATCGGCCGCTTTCCCGCCATCATCACGGCTGGCATCCTCATCTTTTCGGTTGCGGTGCTGTTTCAGATCGTGACGCTGCCGGTGGAGTTTGACGCTTCGCGCCGGGCGCTTGTCATGCTGGAGCAATACGGGATCCTCGGCCAGGAGGAAAAGAAGGATGCGAAGAAGGTGCTGAATGCCGCGGCCCTGACCTACGTCGCGGCGGCGGCATCCTCCGTATTGCAGCTTCTGCGTCTGGTTGCCTTATCGAACCGGAGAAGAGATTAATCCTCCTCCTCTTCCGTCAGCACCGTGGCGGCGTCCTCATGCAGGATGCAGATGCGGTAGTACATTTCCAGCATATGAAACATGTCCTCGCGCCGTCTGCGGACCGCGCCCGTTAAGAGCGCCGCACTGACGCGGTCATAGGTGATATCCTCCTCGTCCGCGAAGGCCTCCGGCTCCAGATGTCCGTCCTCGTCAAAAACCAGCGTAAACACGCCGCCCGCGTCCTGCGTAAAGAGGATACAGATGGTGCGCAGCTCTTCCTTGATGCTGTTCGGGATTTTATCAAACAGCGGATTCAGCCAGTATTTTTCTTCATAAGCATTTGCACCGCACAAAACCAGATGCGGATGCGGTGCGCTGTCCTTGCCGGGGCCCCGCCATTCCTCAGGGGTTTGTTCCTGTTCCTTTTCTTCCATCACTCCGTCTCCGATTCCTTCGCCTGCGGCTTGCTGCGTTTGTTTTTTTCGTAGATGATCTTCAAGCCCTTTAGCGTCAGCTGCGGGTCATAGACATCAATCTCCTCCACCTCCTCGGAGATCATGCGCCCGAGACCGCCCGTCGCCACCACCCTCAGATCCGTATAGCCGCTCTCGCGTTTCATTTCGTTGATGATGTATTTGCTCTGGCCGATCTGTCCGTAAACGAGACCCGCCTGCATCGTGTCCACCGTGTTACGCCCGAGGATGCTCTCCGGTTTTTTGATCTCGATCTCCGGAAGGCGCGCGGTGTCCTCCCACAGGGCCTTTGCGGAAATGCGGATGCCGGGGGCGATCGCGCCGGCGCACAGCTCTCCCTTTTCATTCACCAGAATGTAGGTCGTCGCCGTGCCGAAATCCACCGCCAGCACCGGTTTGCCGTAGAGCTCCAAAGCGGCAACACAGTCAACGATCAGATCCGGGCCGATTTCCTTCGGATTGTCCGAGGTGATTTTCAGTCCCGTTTTGATGCCGGGGCCGACGATGTACGGCTCCTTCCCGATGTATTTGATGATCGCGTTCGTCAGTGCGTGCATCACCTTCGGCACGACGCTCGCGACAATCACGCCCTTCAGCGACTCCACGGGAATCCGGTTGACCTGCAGAAGGTCGTTGAGCAGGACGCCGTATTCATCCGAGGTATGCGTCTCCCCCGTCATCATGCGGAAGGTTGCCGTGATCTCTTCATCCTCAAAGACGCCGCAGGTGATGTTCGTATTGCCGACGTCAATGACGAGCAACCGTTCTGTCTTTGCCATAATCCTTATAACTCCTCTGTCAGCATGACGCCGTCCGTCTTGCGGATGTCATTGAGGACGGCTTCCTTTTTATTCTTCTTGTTGACGCGCAGGCTCACGATCGCGCAGGCATTGTACTTGGAGCCGGACTTTGCTCTCGTGATCTGCAGATCAAGGAGATGCGTGTTTTTGGAGCGGAAGAGCCGCATCAGCTCCTCCAGCGTGTCCTTGTCACGGTATTCGATGTAAAGGGACAGCTCCGGTGCGCGGTCCAGCATCCGGTATTCCACGCGGGAAAACACGAGCTCCGCGATCTCCACCAGCACGGTCGCGATGAGCGCGCCCTCATAGAAACCGGCGCCGATCGCAAGCCCCACCACCGCCGAGGTCCATAAGCCCGCCGCGGTGGTGAGCCCGCGTACCTTTTCGCGGTGTGTGATGATGGTGCCTGCGCCCAGGAAACCGATGCCGGCCACCACCTGTGCGCCGAGTCTTCCCATGTCGGTCTCGTAATGCATATAGAGCAGGAGGAATTCGCCGGTCATGGTGGTCATGGCGGCGCCGAGGCATACCAGGATATGCGTGCGGAAGCCCGCGGGCCGGCGCTTGAATTCTCGTTCCAGCCCGATGAGTCCGCCGCAGATCACACAGAGAAGGAGCCTGACAGCGATGGACGTGAGGTTCACGCCGCGGAGTATGTCAAAAAATTCTAACATCCGGTTCTCCTCTTCTATAATTCGTAGATCGTCTGCACGCAGTCCAGTGCGGCGACGGTGGAAAGCAGTTCTTCATGCGGCATCGGCTGCAGAATGCGGACGTAAAAGACCGCGTTCTGTGAGGGTGCCTTTTTATCACTGTCCGTGTCGATATCAATATGCAGGATGCGGACGTTCAGCGTCTTGAGACTGGCGATGATTTCCCCGAGCTGCTTCATGGAGCCGAACTCCACAAAGAGATTGACGTTGCGCGTGCGCTCCACGATCTTCGTCTCCAGCCAGGAGAGTGCGCGCATGGAGACGGCGATCAGAATGACGCACAAAAAGACGCCCTCGTAAAAGCCCGCGCCGATCGCAAGGCCCATGCAGGCGCTGGCCCAAAGCCCCGCTGCGGTGGTTAAGCCCTTGACCTCGCGGCGGCCCGTGAGGATGATGGTGCCGGCACCGAGGAAACCGATGCCGTTGACGACCTGCGCGCCGTACCTTGCGACATCCGGATCCGAATCAATGTGGGAGATCAGCGTCTGCCAGGCACCGCGGTACATCGTGAACTGGTACTGCCCGATCAGGAGCGTTAAGGCGGCGCCGATGCAGACAATCATGTAGGTGCGCAGCCCCGCGGCCCGGTGCTTCCTGCCGCGCTCATAGCCGATATAGCCCCCGAGGATGGTGGCCAGAAGCAGCCGGAGCGCAACGCCTGCGATATTCAGTTGGCGGAAATAATCAAAAAACGGAAGCATGGATTTATTATACTACAAAAGGGCACAAAGGGGACGGTTCTTTTTGTGCCATATTCATGGTAGAATAGATTAGGAATCGTTTCTGCCGGAGAACGGCGTTTGGAGAGAGGAAGCGCACATGTCCTATCGGAACAGAATTCTGCTTGTGGACGATGATCCTGTTTTCTTGGAGGTTCTCAAAGGATCTCTGGAGAATCAGTATGAGATTGTCGTTGCCGAATCGGGCTCCGCCGCGATGTCCTATCTTTCGCAGACGATGCGTGTGGACATGATTATCCTGGACATCATCATGCCGGAGATGGACGGCTATGAACTGATGGAGCGGATCAAGAAACTTCCGATCTGCACGGATGTGCCGGTGATGTTCCTGACCGGCGTGACCGGACATGAGGCGGAGATCAAGGGGCTTGGCACGGGCGTCTGTGATTATATCGCAAAGCCCTTCAAGGCGGAGGTCTTTATCGCACGCGTGGCGGCGAACCTGCGCGCGGCGAAGCGTCTGGATATGAAGAAGCTCCCGGAGATGCCGGAGGAGCTGAGTGACATGGAGCTGGCCGTGCTGCAGCTTCTTGCGCTCTCCTGTACCAATGAGGATATCGCGGAGCGCATGGGCTATTCCTACGGCTATACGAGGCAGCTGGTGTCCAAACTGCTCTCCAAGCTACATATAGAAAACCGCAAGGACGTGCGCGCTTTCCTGTAATTTGCCTGTTTCCGGAACCCTTCCCCGCATGTTTTTCTGAAAGACCCTGAGCAGACACATACGAAATTCCGTTTAAAAATGTCGTATTTTACGACATTTTTCTTTTGTTGTAAAGTCACAGATTGTTAGAAAAAAATAAATGAAAGAATCATACAACATCTAACAAATTGTGACTATGACATTTTGGGAGATGCCCGTACAATGAGGAAGTTGCTAAAACCCGGTGGAACACAAAACTCATGACAGGAGGCTCTCATGAAAAACAGCAGTAAAAAGGAAACGAAGAAGGTTGTCCGGAAAGCGGTGCGCAAAGAACCGAAGCAAAAGGCGGCGGAGCATCCGCGCCTTTACAGAATCCGCTTCATGTCACTTGCGCTGGCCGCATCGCTTCTCGCAAGTGTGGTTGGAATTGATCTTTCCATGATCCGCGCATTCGCCGCGGAGGAACAGCAGACAGAGCAGACCGTTGAGCAACAGGCGGCAGCGCAGACGCAGGAAGCACAGGCACAGCAGCCGGAGCAGACGCAGGAAGCGCAGGCGGAGCAGCAGCAGACACAGGAGCAGCAGGCGCAGCAGCAGCCCGCGGAAGGACAGCAGGCGCAGCAGCAGCAGACGCAGCAGCCCGCGGAAGGGCAGCAGCAGGTTCCCGCGCAGACGCCGGGACAGCAGCCCGTAGAAGGACAGCAGACGCAGCAGCAGCCTACGGAAGGGCAGCAGCAGGTTCCCGCGCAGACGCCGGGACAGCAGCCCGTAGAAGGACAGCAGACGCAGCAGCAGCCTGTGGAAGGGCAGCAGCCGCAGGTTCCCGCACAGACCCCGGAGCAGCTTCCGGAGGGGCAGCAGGAGCAGGAAGAGCAGCAGGAGCAGCCCGCGGATGACGAGAACAATCCGGATGTGCTCGGTGCGAATCGCGAAGCGGAGGCTCCCGCCATGCCCGCGTTTTCCGCAAGCGGAGAGACATCGGATTTGTACGTGAGTGTCACGGCACCGGAGGGCACCTTCCCGGAGGGCACCGTCATGGTGGTCAGGGCGGCTTCCGCAGCACAGGTGAAAGCCCTGGCGGATCAGGTGACGGATTACCAGGTGCAGGATGCGGTCGCGGCGGATATCAGCTTCTATTATAACGAAGCGGAGACGCAGCCCGCGAACGGCAATACGGTCGATGTGCAGCTGACATCGAAGCGTACACTGGCCGGCACGGAGCACAACGCGGTACACGTGGACGGCGGCAGTGCGGACATCGTCGGCGGCGCGAGCGCGAACGGGGCAAGCATCGCGGCGGGAAGCTTTTCCGTGTACGGGATTGTCAGTGGGGATTATTTGGATAATACCGTCGAGAAGCTTGCTAGATACACCTATATCTTCAAAGTGAACGGACAGGAAGTCGACCGTCAGATCGTAAAGAACGGCGAAACGGTGACGGCGCCTGCGGATCCCGTGGATGCGGCGTTTGACGGATGGAAGATCGGGGGAAATAACGCAACATTCCCTCTTACGGTTACCATTCCGGCAACGGCAACAGATCAGAACGTGATTGTCGAGGCCGCATTTGCGCCGGTGTATAAGGCAGTATTTTATAAGGATGAGGCAAAGTCAGCAATTCTGCAGACCAGAGATGGTAAAAAAGGTGCAATCGTTCCGACGGGGGGAGTGACCTTCCGGTTCCCGGACGGGAGCGCCATCATCGGCTGGAAGGTGGAAGGAACCGACACGCCGGTTTCGGATGTGACCTTTGCAGACAAAGACATCCATCTCCTTCCCGTGATCAGCAAAGCAGCGGTTGAGGTAATATTTGACAGCAAGGGCGGCACACCGGTTGCGCCGGTCTTTGTGGAAAGCGGACAGACGTTAAATGCACCCGCAGACCCGACCAGAAGCGGTTATACATTCAAGGGCTGGTTTACGGAGGAAGGCTATACAAACGCATATGATTTCTCGGCTGCGGTAAGCGCTCCCTTTACGCTCTATGCAAAATGGGAGGGTGAGCAGACAAGCTATAAGGTTGCGCACTGGAAGCAGAACGCGAACGACGACGGCTATACGCTTGCAGATACAGAGTCCAAAAATGCCGCGGCTGGAACGGTGGCAGGTTACACGGCGAAATCCTATCAGGGCTTCACACTGGATGCAACGAAGTCGAATGAAAATGTCCTCGTCAAGGGCGACGGCACGGCGATCAAGAACGTGTACTATGACCGGAAGATGTACCCGCTGACGTTTTATACGGTGAAGGTTGAGTATGAGTGGTGGGATATTTTACAGTTGAATCCGAAGTACGTTTCTACACAGGTGGCAACGCAAAACTTCCGCTACGAGGCTGATACCTCCACGTTTTGGAATCAGATTTCGGCACGGTATCCGAATTATGAATGGTATGTCGCAGCGAACAGTACAACAGCATACACGGCGCCTCCCGTGATGGAGCCCGCCGGCGGCGGCAGCCTGAACGGCATTAACGGGATCTCCGTCTACGGCAGAAAAACCAGTGGCACGTCTTACATTTATTATCTTGATTACGATAATAAAACAGAAAGAGTCCGCCCGGATTATGTCGGCGGCAGAACGGAATGGTACTTCACGGACGAGGATCACATCCAGATTCCCGGCTGGAGCTTCAAGGAAGAAGGAAAGGTCGGCTGGGAAGGCGGAAAATACGTCGGCAGACTCTACTATGCCAAAAACACCTACGCGTTGCAGATGGAGGCAGGGGACGGAAACACGATCACAAAGAACGGTATCGCATATGGAGCGTCTCTTTCCGGCTATCAGCCTTCGGAATATCAGACAGGCGTAACGACGCATAAGTTTGACGGCATCGAAAAGACCTTTGCCGGATGGTACAAGGATGAACTCTGCGAAGGAACGCCTTTCGATTTCGCAAGCGAAACGATGCCCGCACTGTCTGTCGTCAACCATGGAGCAGGCGACAAGGCGACCATGGTGCTCTATGGCAAGTGGGTCGCGCAGATGCACACAGTTTCTTATGACTTGAATGGCGGGACGCTGGACGGAAGCAACAGTATCGCACAGGTTCAGGTGGAATCGGGCAAGCAGGCGCCGGAGCCTTCGGGGACGTTTGAAAACGGAAACAAAACCTTCATTGGCTGGAAGGATGAAAGCGGCAAGCCCTTCAGCTTTGATACGCTGATCGTAAAGGACATGAAGCTCACCGCAGACTGGGGAGAGGATCAGTCCGTCAGCCTCAAGGTGGCGTATGATCTGAACGGCGGAACAGGCAACGTTACGGATCCCAACACCTACCAGAGCGGTGCGAACGCGGTCATCGCGGGACAGCCGACGAAAGCGCCCGACGGTCAATACTTCAAGGGCTGGAAGGTCGGCGACTCCGATGTCGTGATTGCCGGCGGCAGCTTTACGGTGAAGTCGGATGACGCGCAGGAGGTGAACGGTGTAAAAACCGTGACTCTGACGGCGCTGTATGCAGACAAGCCTGCGCGTAAGACAGATGTAATCTACAATCCCAACGGCGGAACGCTTACCGTGGGCGGGACGAATTACGATACGAATCATAACTATAAAGTCGAAAAGGCAGCGGATGTCAACGGCGATTACACCATCATCAGTGAGGAGCCGACCCGCGACAACTACACCTTCCTCGGCTGGAGCACCGACGGCAACGCGACGACCGCAATGTTCAAAGGGGGACAGAAGGTCGCCGCCGGGCAGGGGAATGACAACATCCTCTATGCGGTGTGGAAGCAGCGTGTAATAGTAGTAGAGGTCGATGTCGTCATCTACGGCGACAATGCCACATATACTTACGACGGCACAGCAAAGACGTTGACGCAGGGAAAATATCCGACCTACAAGGTTTATGAGGCTGGTACGAAAAATGAACTTGATCCCGGTCTTGTCAGCGTCGAACTGGATGAAAGTGAAGTGATCGAGATAAAGGGAACAGACGCCGGTTTGTATCCCTTGGGTCTGCCGGAACATAATAGATATTCCACATTCGATGTGACTGCGATTGCCGTACCGGGCAAGGACATTCAGATCAAGGGCGAATCCATCTTTGACGGCAGTCTGACGATTAAAAAGCGCGCTGTCACGCTGACCAGCGCGAATGGCGAGAAGGATTATGATGCTACGCCGCTGACAAAGAACGCGCAGACCGATGTCACAGTGAGCGGCGACGGTTTTGTGACCGGTGAAGGTGCGACATACGACATCACCGGCACGCAGACTGCGGTTGGCAACAGCGAAAACACATTTACCTACACGCTGAATGAGGGCACGAAGGCGGTGAACTATGACATTTCCACGGCGTTCGGCACCCTGACTGTCAACTTGAACGAGACCGGCCTGACGCTCTCCAACGCAGGTTACAACGGAAAGTATGACGGTGCAGAACACGGCGAGGCCGCAACGGCGTCCGTGGACGGTGCAAAGATCAGCTACAGCACGGACGGCGGAACAAGCTGGAGCACGGACGTTCCGAAAATCAAAAACGTCGGTACTGTAGACGTGAAGGCAAAGGCCGAGCTTAAGGGTTACAAGGATGCCACGACATCCTACACGCTGGAGGTCACCCCGAAAGACGTTACTGTCACGGCAAACAACAACAGCAAGCAGTATGGTGCAAATGATCCGACATTTACTGCAGAGGTGAGCGGACGGATCAGCGAGACGGATCCGATTGCTTACACCGTCACCAGACCGGGTGCCGGTACGGACGAAGCGGTGGGAACCTACAACGACGCCATCGTTCCGGCTGGCGAAGAAACACAGGGCAACTACAAGGTGAGCTATGTCAACGGAAACTTTACGATCTCTGCTTCCGATGCCATGACGCTTTCGGTTACTTCTTATTCGGACGTGTATGACGGTACAGCACACGGTGCGGCTGCAACGGCGAGCGTGACCGGCGCGACGATCCAATACAGCATAGACAACGGGGCAAACTGGAGCGATACGGTTCCGCAGATCAAAGATGTCGGGACGATCAATGTGACCGCAAAGGCGACCGCTACGGGCTATGAGGAAAAGACCGCTACCTACACGTTAGTTGTTACCCCCGCGCCCGTCACCATCACCACCGGCAGCGCCAGCAAGGAATACGACGGCACAGCGCTGACGAACGCAACAGCAGATATCACCGGTCTTGTAAACGGCGAGACGGCAACCGTTACGGCAACCGGCACGCAGACCGTGGTCGGCAGCAGCGTAAATACCTACAGCATCGACTGGGGTACGACGAACAAGGACAACTACAGCATCACGGAAAGTCTCGGCACGCTGGAGGTGACAGCGGTCACAACCCCTCCGGTGACGCCGCCGGTCACACCGCCGGTGACGCCGCCCGTGACCCCTCCCGTGGCACCTCCTGTCGCACCGCCGGAAGCCCCGGCCGTCCTGGGTGTGGTGCGTACGGAAGAAGCGACGCCGGCCGTGCAGACGGCACAGGCAGCCGTGGCCGGAGCCAGACGTACCGCCGATACAAAGGCGGTGGCGGGCGCCAGACGCGGACAGACGGGCGATACGGATATCAATGGAGGAACCGCACGGATCCTGGTCAGCGGATGCTTCCTGGCACTTTGCCTGATGATCAGGCGCAGAAAGAATGAAGCTTGAGTTCCACCTCCTGTGAGCAATCACCGGGTTAACCATGAAAGGGCACTGCGCAAGGGAAGCGCGGTGCCCTTTCAAAAACGGGAGAGGGGAAGAACAACAATATCTTGCGCGGTACCAAAGCGGTCAATACCATATCGGGGATTTTCGCCCGGTTTTTTTTATATTGACACTGCACATAAACATCTGTATAATACTTTTTTAGTCCGCAGGACAAGTATGTTGCCGGAGGTGGTATTATGGGTGAGGAAAAGAAAAATATCCTGACGTATGAGGGCCTGAAGGCCTATGAGGAAGAGCTGGAGGATTTAAGGGTAAACAAGCGCAAGGAGATCGCGCAGAAGCTCAAGGAGGCGGCCGGACAGGGTGACCTTTCCGAAAACGCCGAATATGATGCGGCCAAGGACGAGCAGCGTGATGTCGAGGCCAGGATCGAAGAGCTGGAAAGGCTTCTGAAAAACGCGGAAGTCATTGACGAGGACGAAGTGGACGTCAAGACAATCGGGATCGGCTGCAGGGTCAAGATCCAGGATGTTTCTAATAAGGAAGAGATTGTCTATAAGATCGTCGGCTCCACGGAGGCGAACAGCATCAAGGGCAAGATTTCCAACGAGTCCCCAGTGGGGCGCGCACTGATCGGCGCCAAGCGCAATGAGGTCGTGCAGGTGGAAACGCAGGCCGGTACCTTCAAGTACAAGGTGCTGAAGATCGAGCGCGCGAAAGCGGGCTGATATGGCAAAGGATCAAAACGCAAATCAGGCGAATGCACAGGAACAGGATGTCGGGCGCCTGCGCCAGGTCAAGCGGGACAAACTCGCGGAGCTGAAGGCGCAGGGGCAGGACCCCTTCCGCATCACGGTCTATGACCGGACGCATCATTCGCAGGAAATCAAAAATCATTTTGAGGAACTGGAAGACAAAGAAGTCACCGTGGCGGGCCGGATGATGTCCAAGCGCGTCATGGGCAAGGCTTCTTTTTGTCATGTGCAGGATCTGGAGGGGACGATCCAGTCCTATGTCGCCAGGGATTCCCTCGGCGAAGAAGCTTACACTGCCTTCAAGAAGCTTGATGTCGGCGATATCATCGGCATCCGCGGCAAGGTCTTTAAGACAAAGACCGGCGAAATCTCCGTCCACGCGGAGGAGGTGACGCTGCTTTCAAAGAGCCTGCAGGTGCTGCCGGAAAAATTCCACGGTCTTGTCAACACGGACCTGCGTTACCGCCAGCGTTATCTTGACCTCATCATGAATGAGGACAGCAAGCGCACCTTTGTCCTGCGCTCGAAGATCATTTCCGCCATCCGCCGTTATCTGGACGAGCGGGGCTTCCTTGAGGTGGAGACGCCGATGCTCGTCGAAAACGCGGGCGGTGCGGCGGCGCGTCCCTTTCTCACGCATTACAACGCGCTGGATCAGGACATCAAGCTGCGCATTTCCCTGGAGCTTTACTTAAAGCGCCTCATCGTGGGCGGGCTGGAAAAGGTCTATGAGATCGGCCGCGTCTTCCGCAACGAAGGCATCGACACGAAGCACAATCCCGAGTTTACGCTGATGGAGCTCTATCAGGCCTATACGGATTACAACGGCATGATGCGCCTCACGGAGGACATGTACCGCCATGTGGCAAAGGAGGTGACGGGGAGCGCCGTCATCCGCGTGCCCGTCGCGGAGAACTCCATGGAGATGAAGATGATCACCGAGGCCGGCGCCGAAGGCGATCTTGTTTACGAAGAGATCACGCGCAAAAACGCCGAGGGCGAGGAGATCACGGAACGCCAGGCTTATATCGCGATTGACATGGAAAAGCCCTTTGCCCGGAAGACGATGCTGGAGCTGATCGAGGAGGCCACGGGCGTTGACTTTGACCAGGTGCCCGACACGGAGGCAGCAAAGAAGATCGCGGACGAGAAGGGCATTCATTACGAAAAGCATCACAAGAAGGGCGATATCATCCACCTCTTCTTCGATGAATTCTGCGAAGCAAGGCTGATTCAGCCGACCTTCGTGATCGATCACCCGATCGAGATTTCACCGCTCACGAAAAAGCATCCGACAAAGGAAGGCTTTGTCGAACGCTTTGAGATGTTCATCCTCGGGCAGGAGATGTGCAACGCCTACTCCGAGATCAATGATCCGATCGACCAGCGCGAGCGCTTCCGCGAACAGGAAATACTCCTGGCAGCAGGAGACGAGGAAGCGAACACGACGGACGAGGATTTCCTCAACGCACTCGAAATCGGCATGCCCCCGACCGGCGGCATCGGCTACGGCATCGACCGCATGGTCATGCTCTTCACCGGCCAGACGACGATCAGGGATGTGCTGTTGTTCCCGACATTGAAGTCCGTAAACTCGTAAAGCCGCTTGTAGCAAGGTTTTCAAGGTCGACAACCGTGTCAAGTCCCACAAAAGTCCCACAATTATGCGGGACACACCCGCACCCATTTGCATGAATGTGCAGGGTGTGACAATCTGAATTCAATCAAATAAGTACAAGACTAAGGACACTTTCTGAAGCAATAACTCAGGAAGTGTCCTTTTTGTATGTGGCTATGGTGGTAACTGTCAACTGGGGTTTTGTAGGGAAAAGGGGGAAGTGATGAATGCGAGAGCGGTATCAGAATCAGGATGTAAGGGTAACTGTCGTAGGCTCCTCTTACGAGATCAAGGGGATGTTCGAGCAGATCGAGAAGGGGAACAAGTACAGTATGAAGCACAGAACTGAAACAAAAAAAGACAGGGGTGGCAAGAAGTTTTATGCCAACGCCTATTTCGAGAACAACAGCAAGAAACGTCAGCGGGACAAGATGAACAAACAGTCCCAGTACAGGAAAAGCAAACCGAGAAACGGCGCAAGAAAAAGCTGAAGGAGGACAGCATATGTGCAAAGTGATTTCCGTCTCAAACAATAAGGGAGGGGTTGCCAAGACAACAACTGCCTGCAACCTCGGCATCGGTCTGGCACGCATGGGGAAACGCGTGCTGGTTGTGGATGCAGACCCGCAGGGGAATCTGACGACGTGTATGGGCGTGGAGGAACCGGACGATCTGGAGTATACGCTTTCAGATGTCATGGGGAAGATCATGAACGATGAGATCATCGACCCGCATGAGGGCATTATCCGGAATGAGGAGGGTGTTGATCTGATGCCCGGGAATATAGATCTTTCCGGTCTGGAAATCTCCTTGATCAGCGTGATGGTCGGCAGGGAAACGATTTTGAAGGAATATATCGACATGGTGCGTGAAGACTATGATTACATTCTGATCGACTGTATGCCGTCACTCGGCCTTCTGACTGTCAACGCGCTTGCGGCAGCGGACAGTGTATTGATACCGATGCAGGCGGCCTACCTGTCCGCCAAGGGTCTGAAACAGTTGGTGAAGGCGGTTACAAGAGTACAGAAACTCAATCCCGGCCTGTCGTATGAGGGCATTCTGATCACGATGGTCGATGAAAGAACCAATTACGCGAAGGAAATCATGAAGCTTCTGGATGAGGGATACGCAAAAGATATCCGTATCTTTGCCGTTCGTATTCCTTCCTCGGTGCGTGCATCCGAAATATCAGCGCTCGGTATCAGCATTTACCAACATGACCCGCACGGAAAGATTGCTACGGCATATCAGTCCCTTACGGAGGAGGTGCTGGCATCATGAGCGGAAAAAGCATTGCAGGAAAGATCAAAATCAATTCGTTCAACGATATCTGCGGAGGCGGCGGTGACAGCGTGCAGGAAATACGTCTGGAAGATCTGTATGAGTTTAAGGGGCATCCGTTTCGTGTTGTGGATGATGAAAAGATGGAAGAGACGGTTGAAAGTGTCAAACAGCATGGTGTGCTTGTGCCCGGCATTGTCAGACGCAGAAAAGAGGGCGGTTTTGAAATCATCTCCGGTCACAGGAGAAAACGTGCCTCCATGCTTGCCGGCAGAAAGACATGCCGGTGATTGTGCGGCATTATTCAGATGATGAAGCAACGATCATCATGGTGGATTCCAATATCCAGAGGGAAGACATACTGATCAGCGAAAGGGCGCACGCCTATCGTATGAAGTATGACGCCATGAAACACCAGGGCAGCAGAAACGGAGGACTGTCGCTTGCCGAGATAGGGGAACAGGCAGGGGAAAGCGCAAAAACAGTGCAGCGATATATCTACCTGTCCCGCTTAATTGATGATCTTCTGAAGATGGTCGATGACGGAAAGCTGGGGA
>JAFSPF010000032.1 GCA_017443065.1 Lachnospiraceae bacterium | reverse complement strand
TCTCCCACTCCTTAAACCTGTACCCCGGATTCGGTGTCGCGGAAAGCGTCACCTGCGTCCCCCTCGACATATTGCCGGACGGATTCGCGGATGCCTGTCCGTTACCGTCTGTCGTTACCGTCACGCTGGTCGCAACAGTAATCGGGGTATCCTCGAACACCGCCCTGATCTCCACATCAGACGTACCGATCGTAAAGGTCGCAGTGGCAGTGGTCGCATCGGAAAGCGTCACACCGCCCTTGATTACCTCCCATCGGGCGAACTGCATTAACATATCCGGCGTTGCCGTCAGTGTGACCTCTGTTCCCGCCGTGCCGGATGAATGTGAGGCACTTACCGTGCCCCAGCCGGTCGGCGTCGCCGTAACCGTGACATCATAAACAAAGCCCGGTACCGGTTCAAAATTCGCCTGGACCGAAATATCGTCGCTTCCGATCGTCAATCGTGCCGTATTTGCGGTAAGCTTCTCAACCGTCACGCCGCCTTCCACTACCGTCCAGTCCTTTACACGCCATCCCCTGTCAGGCGTTACCCGAAGCGTCACCTCCGTACCCTCTGTGCCCGCAGCGGGAGAAGCCGTCACCTGCCCGTGTCCGTCACCTGATGCGCTTACAAGGTACGTTTGTTCCACTCTTCCAAACACCGGGCGGATCACGGTTGCATTCTGGTTGACCGTATAGACAAGCGGATTCGTTTTTGTTTCCGCTTCTGTCACATAGGACGGAAGGCTTGTCCAGTATAAAAATCGGTATCCTTCGTCCGGGAAGGCTGTAAGCGTCACCTTCGTACCCCCCGGCGTTGTCACGGATTCCACACCGTTTACACGGGCATAACCGCCGGTTCCCGCAATCACCTTCGTTTCATAGGTCTGCCCGGGTTCCTGTTCCAGTCCCTCTACCGTGATTTTTGTGTCCTGATATACCGGGTTGATCACATAATTGCCCTGCGCATTCAGACTTAAAGGGGTATTTCCAGCCAGAACCCGGAAGCTGTCCGTTTTCCTGTATCCGCTGTGGGGGTTCACTGAAAACGCAAAGCTTCCGCCTGCCGCTACGTTTTCTGTACCGGAGACCCTATAATTTCCGCTCGAGCCGCCTTTGATACTGTACGCGCTGCCCCCATTCCAGCTTACAGTGAATCCGGTGCTGTTTGTGGCGGTAAAATGAGCCTGGATCGACAGGTTGCCTTCGGCCTTAAGACCCATACTATCATTCGTACTGATCACGGTTCCGTTTGACACCCATGCAAGAAACCGGTAACCGGTTTTCGGTTTCGCAGTCAGCGTTACCCGCCGACCGTTGTCCACCTTAAATACCCCTTGTGCAAACTCCTGTGAGTCAACTCCATCTGCATCTGCACGGATTTCACACCCCGTTCCATAGGGACTCACAGTAACCGTGACAGAAGCCTGTCCGGACGGTGATTCGTAGCCGTTATCGAAAAAGATTATTGTTTGCTCTGATACATGCGATCCGTCTGGCAGCATTTGCCGTACCGCCAGACGACTATTACCCGAATTAATATTTTTAAACGGACCTGTATACAGACTCGCGTCATCGGCTAATTTGTAGCTACCGCTTGCGCTGTCATAAGAAACGGGATCCCCGAACCATCTGTAACAGATTATCGTATCCGCTTCCCCCTCGAGACAAATTGTCGCATTATCCGAATTGTATGCTGTCATGTTGTTGTGAAGATACTCTGTTCCGTTGTTCTGATCAAACACACGGACACGCGGCAGGCTTCTTTCAAACACAGCCGTGGTAACGGTGCTCGCGTTACTGCCGTCCCCCGCCCGTACGGCGGCCTTCACGGTGGTGGTACCGTAACCCAGCTCAAACGGGACGGTGTAAGACTCCCAGGCTGCGCTGCCGTTAAAATTCCATCGATTCTGTGGTTTATTCCAGTAAACCGGATCTTTTCCATCGAGCGTATAGCCAATCGTCCCCGGCGACGGTGAAGAGATCAGTACGGTATTCCCCTGTCTGGTAATGGTCGGCGGTGTCAATGTGGGCGTTGTCGCAAGCGGCTTTACCTCAATGTCAAAGTAAACATGGAAAGAAATGCCGTAGGTGATCCGGAGTGTCTGAGGACCCATTTTGCTGCTGTCAAAGCCATGCACATTTTCCGCTTTGACCTGATATGTTGTCTGTGAGCCATCGTCCCAGTCAACGAGCAGGGAAAGGCCTGTCAAGTCCAGAGGCTCGCCGTCGTAGTAGACCCTCTTTGCGTTTGCGCCGTCATCAATCAATGTAATGCCGGTTTCAACCGGCACATGGATCGGTGTGGGATCACCGTTCCTTAAACGCGGCGCTTTGTTTTGTATTACCTGAATTTCCTCTGTTTCTGTGTATCCGCAAACGGAACATACACGCTCTTTGCTGCCGGTTTCCGTTTCGGTTGCTTCCTGCGTGGTAACCCACTCGCCAAAGGTATGCGTATGCGGTGCATTTTCCTGCCACCCGGCATAAAGTACTATGGCTTCAAGAACCGGGGCGTTGAAATCCCATAAGGCTGTTGCATATGCATCCGTGTACCAGCCGGTAAATGTAAACCCATCTGCCGCAGGATCATCGGGCTTTGCAACCGCCTGTCCTTTTTCGACCCAGGCGGCTGTGGGCGCTGTGCCGTGTCCGTTGGCATCAAACGTAACCGTAACTGTCTCGGGAACAGCTCCGGCTCCAGGAACCTGCGTCACCCCGGGTGTACTCTCCTGTAATGCGGGTGTTTCCGCTGTCGGTGCCGGCATGCCTGCGTTCTCCTGCTCTTGCGCATCCTCATTTATCTCAGCAGCGTATACCCGCAGGGCACTGTGATACGTCCCTGCCATATTTGTCACAGTCATGATAACCGCCAATATAATGCTGAAAAGAATGGCACTTATTTTCTTCATGGTTGTCCTTCCTATAAAAAGAGCTTTTCCGCTGTATCCATTACAGCAGAAAAGCCTCCGGTTGTAACTCATATAAACGTATGATTTTTTAAATAATCACGCTTTTTCCGACTTTTTGATCCATTCCGCGCTGGCGTCGTTTTCCCGAAGCGCTTCCTTGATCTGCATCCGGTCGCGGACACCCAGCTTCCGGTAAGCGTTCAGTTTATGCGTATTGAAGGTTCCTCCTGAAATATGCATCTGCGCCGTGATTTCCGCCTGCGTTTTGCCTTCCGAGATCAGCTCCATGATCTCGCGTTCCTTTTCCGTGAGGCTCAGGATACCTCGTCTTACACGCTCCTTTTTGTGGATGTCCGAAACACGGGCAAAGAAACCATCCACGATGTCACGACATGCGCCGGCAACGTCATCGCCGAACTCCCCGGCCACCTCAAAAAAGGCGTCTCCAAACACCGGCACGATCTCTGACACGATCTGATACAGCCCGTCAGGCGTCAGCAGACGGAACGCTTCCCGAAGAGAGGCACCAGCATCCTCCGCAAAACCCAGCGCCTGGTAATTGACCGCGCGGTACAAATGAAAATATGCGTCAGCGATCAGCACGCCTCCCGTTTGGTACACCCGCTGCGCCATATCCAGCAGGCTGAGACTTCTTTCGTGATCCCCGCTGTAATCAGCGTATTGTACGGCACACATCACCGCCTCACAGAGAAGCGCCGGATGTATGCCCTCCCGGGAAAAGACGAGCTTATCCCCGATACGGCTTGCGCCGAACACACCGCCTCTGATCCACGCCGGTATATCGGACACAAATCCGACAGAAAGGTCATGCATCGTCTTCAGGATCTGTGCCAGCTGGCGGTAATGCAATTCCCCTTCTTCACGCGCAGCACTTTCCGCAACAAAACGGTACGCTCTCAAGACATCTGCATCACGTATGCCGTATCTGGCCATTTGCAGAATCAGGTATGCGGCCCCGAGCTTCTGGTAATTGCCCTCAGACTCCTGCTTACTAAAGTCTTCAAACAGAGGCAGTACCAGCTCCGCAGCCGCATCGAACTGTCCCCTGTGCATGGCAAGCTCCGCGTCAAAGAGCGTAATCCCCCTGCGGGATACCGTGCCGTTCCTCGTATACCTGAGTGTCCACAGCTTTTTGCGCAACCTGTCAGCACTGCCGGGTTTTCTAAGGGACGCCGCCAGCGGATTGTATATTTTTTCCGGAAAATCCTTCATATCCGGGCTGTATGGTTTTTTATCGGCTGTGATCATTTGCATCGCATTCACATTTTAACATGGTGCAGGACGCGTTTTCAATATTGTACTGTACGACTGACAAAACCACCACGCCCGCAGCATAAAATATCACGGTAAACAAAGCAATCAACAGCGGCAGACACATCCCGAACAGGCAGCAGCCGACAACGTTGTTGATGAAGTCGTAAGAAAAAATCCGGGCAAAACCCGGATTTTTTCTTGCTGTACGGTCGTCAGCCGGCATAGGAACGATCATATATTACTCCGCGCTACACAGCCTCCTCAGGGGCCGGCAGGCACAAGATAGGTGGCAACAAAGGTCATATCCTGATCCGCTGTATTGGGCACGGGAGACGACCAGCCTTCGAATTCCAGGCGGCCACCGTTAGCCTCTTGCTTGAATACGTTAGGGCCTTGCAATCCGTTTGCCTTCAGGAATTCATCCGCATTCATGACAGTGCCCTTTTCAAACTGGAAGGTTTTTGTTTTGGTGGTGCCGTCTTCAAAGCAGCCTTCCCCCGCATTAAAGGTCCAGGTAACATATTGCACCGCAGGCGTCTCAGGTTCAGGTTCCTCTACCGGGATCGGCTCATAGACAGCCCGGAGCGTTACGTTCGTCTTTCCGGAAAGATCAAAGGAAGCATCCGCCTCATAGATTTCATCATAGTATTCCCAGCCGACAAACATCAGGTTTTCATCCGACGGGTAGGAGCTGTACGCCAGCTTGTACGGCTTCCCTTCCTCAATCT
The DNA here is from genome assembly GCA_017443065.1 of Lachnospiraceae bacterium. GTDB lineage: Bacteria > Bacillota > Clostridia > Lachnospirales > Lachnospiraceae > Butyrivibrio. The sequence continues at coordinate 7,503 of JAFSPF010000032.1, read as the reverse complement.
CCACATCATAGGTCATATTGATCTTTGACTGTGCCTGCGGCACACCCCTGTGGTAGAGCCTGCCGTTGCCGACGTCATAGGTCACGCTGCAGATGTCCTTCAGGCCCCCGAAGTCAAGAGAGACATAGCAAACGGTGCCCTTCAGCGTATAGGCATAGCTTTTGTACGTGCGCTCCCGTCCGCCGCTTGTTTTGATCACCGGCTTTACCGGCAGGGTATTGAAATAATTTGCCAAAAATCCATCGATGTTATCCGCGCGCGCTTCCCCGGGGATGGGTGCCAGTGTGGTAAGCCCCGGCAGATACGCCTGCTTTGTCTGCTCCGTATCCGCCCAGGCAAAGGTATAGTGCTTGCCGCGCGTCTCAAACACGGCGTCATAAACAGCCTTGTCCTGCGTGAGCTTTCCGCTCGTATCACCGTCCGAGCGCCGCTTCCAGTGGATAAATTTGTAGGTCAGCAGCGGATCGTCGATGACCGTCAGGTCCTTCAGCAGCGCGTTCAAATCCGTGCCGTGTCTGATGCCCGTATACTCCTTCTGTTCGTCACGCACATGGACGGTAAAGGAATACTTTGCCTCTTCAAAGTAGACATAGACCTTCGTGTCGCTATAGACCGGCTCATTGATGACAGAGCTGAAGCGCTTGAACCGCAGCGTCGTGCCGTCCTCCTGCTCGATGAGGTAACGCGGCTTTCCTCCCCCATAGTAGTTGCCGTTGCCGTCATCCACAAGGTGGCGGTTTTTTTCGCTCGTATCGGGCGGCGTGATCTTCTTTCCGTGCGCGACCTTCTGTGTCTCGATCACACTGTTGTCGATCGCGGAAATAAAGCTGACCAAATATTCCACCGGTTGGTATTCCAGGCGTACGGACACGTCCGAAAAAGGATAGATGACCATATCCCATCCCCCGTCGGCTCTCCGTCTGTATGCCGAGTCCTGATCTCCGCTGAAGATCGTGACCCCCCTCCAGTAGCCCTCAAACGTCTCTACGGGGAATACTACCTCCTCATCCTCCATCGCGTCCTGCGTCAATACGGTTTCCTTGCCGTCCTTGACGGTCGTGAAGGTCACCGTACACTTCTTCGGCACACGCTCCCTGTAAACCGCCTCATAGTAATACGCATAATCCGTGCGCGTCACGGGCACGTTCATCTGCCCTTCCTGCGTTTCGGGCAAAGGATGCTTCTCTCCGGCATAGGACGGCGGCACCTTGTTTTCCACGCCGTCCAGCTTGACGACCCGCCACAGCTTCCAGCCGATAAAGTCCTCATCCGCTCTCGCAAAGCTGTGTGCCATGTCAGGCCACAGCTCGCCGGGTTTCACCTCCGGCACGCTCATGAGCCGTGCGCCGCCCTGGGTATACGCGTAGTAATCGTGTTCCTTGCCGTGTACGCGACCCTCCCACCCCCACATGGGGATCATGTAGTGCACATTGTAATTCCACATGTTGTAGGAGATCCTTCCCGCTTCCACCGTCATGTCCTTCGTGACATAGGTCACCTTGGAATACACGTCGTCCCAGCTCATATAGGTCATCCCGTGCTTTGCCAGGAAGAAGGAATAGGCCAGATCATAAGGGCTTGTCCCCTTCTCCTTCGGATAATCGATGTTGAAAACGGTGGAGGAGGAATTGATGCCCGGCATCCACTTCGGCGGCGCAAGCCGTGTGCCGTAGGGCACCTCCATTTCGCAAAAGACCACGCCTCCCGCAGTATAGGTCACCTTACAGGGCTCACCCTCCGTCAGCTCTTTTATGCCTTCCTCGCTTCCGGCAATCAGACGCACCTTTTTGTAGGGCGTATAACCGAAGGCAAAGGAGGGTCCGTTGTAATACAGCGTCAGGATGGTCTCGCGTACGGGCTTTGCCGCATTTTTCCCGTAAAAGCCGTCGATCGCATTGCTCCTCAGGCAGATGCGGCCGTCCGGCGAGGCGATGAAGCCGGCATCGGAGGAGGTCGCCGTCACATACTTTGCGAGCAGCTCCTGCGCGACATTGGAATCCTCCCCGAGTTCCTTCGTGGACTCCAGATCGATAAAGGACGCCTCACCGGCAAACTGGTGCGCGTACAGCACCATGCCCTCTCCCTGAATCCCGTAGGACTTGCCGTTTGTACCGATATAGGTACCCGTCATGGTTTCTTTATCGTAGTCCTTCGGCGCGACGAGATAAAAGGTCTCCATCTCCTCCGGATTGTCCGTCACATCCTTGAAATCAACAAAGGCATGCTTGTCTCCGACATGCGCAAGCGGCCACTGCCCGTTGTACACGGCCCAGGCGCCCTCCCATACCACCGCCTCGCATTTAAAGTACAGATCGAGGAAGATGCCGGTTTCGAAATAGTATGCACCGGCCCGTTCCGTGGTCGCGCCGTAGGACACAGCACCCGAATCCGTTACCTTTTGGTTGCTCTGGCTGTTCAGATAAAAGAGGCCGAAGAGCTCGTTGTAATTGCCGACCTTGATGCCGAAGCCCAGATTGAGATACTTGGCAAAGCCCGTGGGTCCCACCTCGACCTCTAACTTCACGCCCTCACGGATGCCTAAGTATCCGCCCGTATAGAAGGTGTAGTCATATTCGCTCAGTCCGCTCGAATAGCTGGTCTGGATCGTATTGATCTTATCACCCTTCTTCTTGTAAGCGGTCATGCTCTGTGCCGTACGGTAGGTAAAATCAAAGCCGAGTTCTCCCTTGACCACCGTGTCGACAAAAACCGAAATCGGGAAATCGATTTGTATGAACTTGTAGGCAAAGCTCAGCCGGATGAGCTCTTCCTCAAAAACCGTAACCCATCCGGTGTTGCTTTTGCCGTCGTAAACACTGCGATAGAGTTCCACCCAGTAGCCGTCGGAGGTTCCCTGTGCGCCGGACATTCTCTTCGACGCGTTTTTCAGCTCTTCGCCGATGTTGTATTTTCTTCCGCCGACGGTCGCCACGATATCCACCTTTGCGCCCGCCTCCACGTAGGCCGTGACACTCAGATCGATTTCGGTATTCGGGTGGATCTGGTTATAGTCCAGCAAAAAATACAGCGTGCCGCTCGGGCAGACCTTGACGGAAGCCGTAAAAACCGCAGTGGCGCTGACACTGGTTCCGCCGGAGCTGTATCCGAAGGTGGCGGAGATTTCCGCTTTCTTAAAGAGCCCCAGTCCCGGTCCCTCCGATGCGGGGATATATTTCTGGTTGATGTCATCCCACTGCATGACATGAGGCTGCTTGTAACGGTTATCCCAGAACTTGTTATTCTCATCCGTGAGTTTGATATTGACATCCATGAGCTGAAAGTCCCAGGGCGTGCCAAAGCTCAGCCGTTGGAAGGTGGCATCCGTCCCTGCAAGGCGATTTGCCTTTTCACGAAGTTCCGGGGATTGCGGTGTCAGATAGGACGCGTCACCGCTCGCGATAAGCTGCTGCCAGGTCGGGGAATCATTGATGGTCATCGCCAGATAGTCCCCGTAGGCGGCCAGGGAGGCATCGGCCATGAGCTTCTCCTCCAAAGCCTCCGTGTCCACCTCCTCAAAAACCAGATGCTGTTCGGCGTTTCCTCCCAGGCGAAGCTCCAGCTCCTCAAAGACATCCTCCCAGGCGGCGTCGCGCAGGGTCAGCTCATGGAGCTTTGCGCCGTCCGGGCGCACTTCGTTTTTGGCCTTTGCCATCTCCACCTTGTACCAGCCGATGTCCGTTTCTGCCTCTCCTGTCTGTAAGCAGACCACATCGCCCTTTTCAAATTTCTCGCCGAAGAGGAGTGCGCGCGCGCCGCCCTCTTCGCCGTAAGCGTCCGCATAAAAGGCCGCGAGATCCTCCGGCTTTGTCTCCTTCACCTGCTTTGTGTATACGGCATTTTCGTATTCCTCACCGACGATCCTGCATTCCGCCGTGCGGCTTGCCGCCTCCTGCCCCTCAAAGGAAACGCTTTCATCCGTCAGCGTCCAGACGGGGTGATCGTGGGGCTGGTAGTCCGCCGTCACGCGGTAGCGCTTTTCCCCTAAGGATTCCACCTGTATGTCCGGCTCATCCCCGTGCAGCATGGTCAGCTCCGCCACGTCTTTGAGATTCTGCTCCGTCAGCTCCTTTTCGCTCAGGAGCACGATCGCGATGTCCGGCCCCACATCGCCGAGCAGCACGCGTTCCGGCGCGTGGGTGACGATATCCTCCTGCTGCGTCAGAAGCGGACGGACGGTGATATCCGCCTCCACCGGCTCATCCGGATAGTAAGGCGTCGTAAAGTCTTCGTCCGCATACCATCCGCCGAAGACTGCTCCCGATGCCGGCAGGATCGGCACGTCAGCGACTGCGAGCGTCTCCCCGTGCTCCACGGTATGCGAAAGCAGCGTCTGTCCCTGCGCATCCACAAAGGTGACCGAGTGCGGTCCTTTCACCGTGGTCTGCGCAAAAAACAACACCACAATGATGGCTGCAGCCAGTCCCGCCAGCACCGAACCGATGCTGATGAGCTTTTTTCTGTTTACCTGTAACCACTCCCTGATGTCCATAACCGCCTCCGCTTGTTTTCCTTTCTTCCTTTGCCAGTCTGTTGTTTTCCTGTTATCCTCTGTAATCTGTCTGTATGTGACAATGGGGCCTGTGTCTGCGTCTTCTGTCTGTTTATCTGCGTCTTCTTTCGTCTCCTCTTTCTCCGGATGAGGCTGTTCCATACAGGGCAATCCTTCCCCCATTTCCCTTCGCCTTCTTTCCCCGCAGGCGCAAACCCCGATCCAGGGAAGGTCCGCCGGATAGTACACACAGTGCATGCACTGGTGCTCCTCCGGTGCGGAAACGCTGCGGAAATGATCACAGCCCGTATTGAGTGCGGAAGCCAGCCGGAATCCGTCCTCGTCATATAATTCCTGTTCCGTAAAGTCCGGATAACGGGCGGACAGGTATTCCTCCTCCCCCTCATGTCCTTCCTCATAAACATGGGGAATCCGGAAGGTGTAGCCTCCTGCTGTCTCTTTTTTGTAAATCGTCTTCATCGTTTTATCTCCCGATAAAAAAAACCGCCTTTCCACTGTATCCATTACAGCAGAAAGGCGGTTAATTGTAACTCATATAAACATATGATTTTTATATCTGAACGTCAGGAAACACGGCTTAACTCTTCCTCGGCGTGGATGTTGTCTTCTTCTGCGGCAATATACCGTTCCCCCTGTTCCTCTCGTTTCTTTACAAACAAGTATAAAGGATATTCGCCTTTTTCAATGACTCCCGTACCGCCTGTGCGGCGTCCGTTCTGGCGCATGATGACCGCAAACACTTCTGTCAGCGGATTCGTTTACCACGCCAGGCGATTGCGCACATCCCCGCAAGCGAGAGCAGAAGCAGGATGCCGAATCCCGTCATCACAGGTGCATTCGCATCCGATGTCTGCGGCGGGTCAACACGCGTCATGTTCGCAGGCGCCGCTGCGGACAACACTGTAAAGGTTGTTTCGGCACTGCCGTCCGAAAACTGCGCGAGCAGTGTATGCCGCCCTTCCGCAAGCGTCTCGAGGTACGCAGGGGTAAGCGCGATGACTACGCTTCCCTCCGACGTGGCGTAGGATGTCCGATCGACGGCCACACCGTCCACCTGTATGCCCGTAAACCGGGAATACGTATGTACGTCATGCGTGGTATGCTTCACGGTAAAGTCCGCAGACACGCCGCTTCCCTTTATCCATGTCTGCTCCTGCCCGGCTGTGTAAACATAAGCATCCGTCACGACAGGCGCGGTGCTGCCGCTGCCTGACGGTGCAGGCGTGGGGGTTGGTGTGGGCGTTGTGCCTCCGCCGCCGGGATCTTGCTTAAAATGTGCTTGTACTTGAACTCTTCCGCCGTTTGCCAGAGTCGCAGTGCCCTTACCGACGGAAAGTGTTGTGACCGCTGCATCGGTTGAAGCAAGCGTGATATTCAGCATCATGCTTGTACTGCCCTGTACAATCTCCCATCTGTCAAATACATAGCCGCTGTTTGGCGTTGCGGTCAGCGTGCAGGTGCCGGGGTCTGCTAAAGACAGATCCAAAGAAGCAGCACTCGCGTTTGCCGTGCCGTTACCGTCAGGCACTACGACGATGGCAACCTCATCCTGGGCAAGTGCCTCAAAATATGCCGTTAATGTGACATTTTCTGCCGGCATCGTAAAGTTCAGACTGTTGACGGTCGAATAGATGTTGCTCGTCCCGTTCTCATGCGTCAGCATCCAATTCTGAAACTTGGAGCCGTCATACGGCATCGCCATGATGCCTACGACATCGTTTTCGTGATACGGGTGCGCTGCTCCCGAAGAGGGGCTTGTCGTGCCGTTTCCGACTTTTCCCATCCTCAGCACATAGACCGGTCTCTGGATGACCACGTTGTTCGCGAGCGTACCTCCAACACCTGCTTCTATTATCTTCTTTTTGTCAGGGGTGAGTGTGCCGCCCGGCGGTGTCTGCACACCAAGCGGCGGTTGGATCGTGATGATGCCAGTATCGGACTCAATCGCACTTACGCCGGATGCTGTACAGGAGGCTTCGACGATTGTATGATTACCGCTGATGTCAATGTTCCCTCTTGCATAAATCCCTATGCCGGCAGTGCCGGTGTTTGTCGCCTTCACGCTGCTGTCTGCTGTAATGGTCACGTTTCCTCCGCCGAAGATACCGCTTCCCCGCACGCCAGATCCTTTGCCTTCTGCCGTCACATCGCTGTTACGGATGGTCAGGTCACGGCCTGAGTCTATACCCGCTTTACCTGCCGACGTTACACTCCCCATCACATTCTCAATGGTCAACGTTCCCTTAGTGTCTATTCCAATGTCCTCGCTCTCAATCCGCAATCCTTTGACATTCGAGATGGAGACGTTTCCGGAACCTGAGCCATAACCGAAAGTATATATCCCCATCCTGGTAGCTTCCACAATCAGTGCATCCGAAATGTTTTTGATCACAAGGTCGCCGGTATCGGTACTGATTCCGTCGTCATTGGACGCTGTGGTTTTTATCGTTGCCCTGTCCAGTGACTCTATCGTCAGCGGCGAATTATTCATCATAGAAATAGCAGCATGACTGTTGCTGCTCACTGTCAGTTCTCCGCCACCGCCGCCTGTAATCGTCAGGCCGGTCTTTTGATCACCTTGAATATGATCACAGGAAAGGCTCCAGCCGTTGATGTTGATGACCGCTCCGGCGCCCTTGATCTCTATGGCGCCTGTTCCCATATTCATGTTTGCACCCAACTGCAGCGTCGTATTTGCGTTCAGCACTATGGTATCGCCTGCGTTAAACGCAATCGCGGTACCGCCGCCCTGCGGGGTCAGGTCTGTACTGTTATACACATAGGTCGTGTTCGCGGCAAGGTCATGGTTTGCCGCGTGTGCCGTGAGCGGTTTGAATGCGTCCCCGATCCCGGGAAGCGCGGAGAGCGCGCCTGTGAGCGCGAGCACAAGCATCAGTACCGCAGAAAGTGCGCCTTTCAACACCCTCCTGTGTATACCTGCCGTGGCGACGCGTGAAAGCGCCGCCGTTCCACTTCCCCTGCCGGAACGCAGC
>JAFSPF010000002.1 GCA_017443065.1 Lachnospiraceae bacterium | reverse complement strand
GATCCGCGTCCTGTACCGCGACGACCAGTCCGGCAGCCAGCGCCTGTTTGAACGGATGCTGTGGAAGGATGAATCCGTGCCGGATTTTGAACATCTCGGCTTCGACCGCCTGGACGACATGAGCTCCATTGTGTCGGAATGCCTGTACGACCCATATGCCATCGGTTACAGCATTATGACCTATCTGAATGATGTATTCAGCAAAGAAGAACTGCTAGCCTTCTCTTTGGAGGGCTACGCCGCTACGCCGGAGAATGTCGCTGCCCGGAATTATCCGCTCGGCACACAGGGTTATGTGGTTATCCGCAGCGACGAGCCGGAGAACAGCCCCGCACGGCGGCTCTTTGATTGGTTTGGCTCACCTCTCAGCGATGTGATCCTCACCCGTAACGGCGTCACGCCGCTGCACGGGGACTGAGTTCCGGAGCAAAGAATCATGCGGAACTTTTGAAAAACGGAGGGACGGCAAACCTTGAAACTCTATATTATCCGCCATGGTGAGACAGATCTGAATGCGAAAAGTGTCATGCAGGGCTGGGTGGATCCGCCGATCAACCGGAGCGGACGGGAACTCGCGGCCCTGACCGGACAGGCCATGAGAGACATCCGCTTTGACCGCTGTATTTCCAGCCCGCTGAGCAGGGCGAGAGAGACGGCGGAAATCGTTCTGCGGGAAAGCGGAAACGAAATCCCCATTACAACGGACGACAGGATCCGCGAGATGTCCTGCGGGGATATCGAGGAGAAGAGCATCACCGAAATGGGAGATGCGGCCAGGCTCTTTTTTGTGGATCCGTTCCGGTTTCCGGGCTTTCCGAACGGCGAGACAATCCAGGACCTCTGCAGCAGGACGCAGGAGTTTTTCCGGGAACTGACTGCAGCCGATGACGGAAAAACTTATCTGATCAGCACGCACGGCTGTGCGATGAGAGCAATGCTGAATTACCTGTTCGATAATCCGTCCGATTACTGGCGCGGCCACGCACCGTACAACTGCGCAGTATGCATTGTCGAAGCAGACGGCGGGACACCAAGGGTCACGGAACTGGATAAGGTCTATTATGATCAGAGCCTCATCGTGGACCATTACAAGATCAGCTGAATCAAACAGGGGAGCTTTCTGCTCCCTTGTTTCTTTTGCCCTGCCTTCGCCTTTCGGATTATTGTTGCACAGAGGGATAAACTGATGTATGATAAATTATCATAGAAATCTGATAATCATAACCGTGAGGTGAACATGATGAAGAAGATACTCTGTCTGTTTATTTGCCTGGTTCTGTGCGTGAGCACACTGGGCGTCTTCGGCAGCGCGACGGCCGACGCAGCTGTGACGGTGATCCCGTCGCAGTACAATGTTCCGCGCATCACCAAAAACCCGACTGACGAGTGGGTGTACGAGTTCGGCAGGTGCCAGTTTGTTTCAAGGTATGAGAATGCCATCCTGGCCGAGTGGCATTTTGTGAGTCCGGATGGACGTGACATCAGCTATCTCCAGGCGCAGCAGGAGTTCCCGTCCCTGCGGATTATCATGGGCAACACCAAGGACATGACCCTCGACAACATCCCGTACGCGCTGAATGGCTGGCGGGTCTACTGCCGCTTCAGCAATTCTTACGGTTCTGCCGACACCGGCATGGCGCGCATCACGGTTTCGCCCAGCGGAGGCGGGAGCTATCCCAGGCCAACCGGTAATGCCATGATCGTCTACTACATCAACGGCGTGACGGAACGGGTTTCATCCTACAGCGACGGTAGTTGGAGAACCTCGGGCGGGGTAGTTTACTATATGGGGACCGACGGCGTACTGCGCTCCGGAGGCAATCCGGATCTGTACACCTACAATCCCGGAGGCATCAGTCCTCAGCCGGCGTGGAACGCCATGACCGTCTACAGCGTTTACGGCGCTCCGCTGCAGGTCTATCCCAACAGCGACGGCACATGGAGAACCGCAGACGGTACCGTCTACTATATGGGGACCGATGGCGTTCTGCGTTCCAGAGGACAGCAGGATCTGTATCCCTACAACCCGATTTACAATCCTTCAACTCCTTCTTATACTCCGCCTTACACTCCGTCTTCGGAACAGCGGGATTATTCCGGTGAGTGGAGATTTGCCTACACTGCGAGCGGCGCACGCGTTGTCGTGAACAACCGCGGAGACGGCGTATGGCGGTCTGAGACAGGCATCCTTTACTATGAGGGCAACGACGGCGTTCTGCGTGCGAGAGGCGCGGACGACCTGTACTTCCGCTGAGCGGAACGGCGTATGAACGCAGCAGAAGAAAACAGAAACGAAAACAGCGGGCACGGCTTCGGCCGCGCCCGCTTTTTATAGAAACCGGGAGTTCTCCCGGGAAGGAGGCTGAGCAATTGCGGCTCAGCCCCGGTGACGAGATTATAACAGCTGCGTTTGGAGAATGCAAGGAAGAAGGATGAGATTATCCGACCTTCCGTATCTGCATTTCAGTTAGAGCACGGCCGGCGACTTCCGCAGCATCTCCGCTAGCCACGATTCCTCTGCCTGTTTTCCCAACTACTGCATGGTTTCCTCTGATCGATCGTAAAAGTGTCTGCAGCACATGACATGTCTCTCCTGCTCAAGGGTCTTTTGATCAAACACGTATGATCTGCTGTCATCATAGCACGGGAGCTGATGCGAAACAATCCTTTCATACGCGAGGCGCCGCACCGACCGCGTACTTCGGAATACTCTGTTAGGCAGCCAAAGGGTGGTATTCATAATTCTGAATATCCAGGTATAGCAAAGACTCATAATTCCATAGGATTGTGTCAGAACAGGTCAAATCATCCGAAAATTCAACAGATTATTCCCTTTTGTCGATAATCGTAAAGCGTTATAATGCCAAACCTAATATTTTTACCACTAAATAACGCCATTATCACACAACAGAATATGTTTTGTTCTGCATTGACAAGGTGTATAATACTCCAAAATAAGGGAGGAATCAGGACGGCGCGCATACAGAACGGAGCATAAGCATGAATATTTACGAATTGAATATCAAATCCGTTCTGGATATTCCAGAATGGGAAAAACTGCAGGATCAGTTTGCAAGGCTGACCGGCACGGCGATGATCACCATTGATTATAAGGGGAACCCGGTATCCAGAGTCAGCGGATGTACCGACTTCTGTACCGCGATCCTAAACAATCCCACAACGCGGAAGCGGTGTTTTAAGTGTAATGCACTTGCAGGGCTGGAGGCTGTTAAGCAGAACAAACCTTTTATCTTTCTGTGTCACAGCGGATTGATGGACGCAGCAGTGCCGGTAGTGGTGGGTGAGCGCTACCTCGGTGCGGTGATTTTCGGTCAGGTGCGCATTCCACAAAGTGATACTGATGCGAAGCTGGAGCACCTGATCAATGACATCAGTTCTCTGCAGCCTGAAGACAGAACGGAGCAGGAGAACCTGACTGATCTTTACAAGCGCCTTCCCGAAGTCGAGCATCGGCGCATCATTGAAATCGCGGATATGCTGGATTCCGCGGTAAAATATGTCACCAACCGGGTTCTGAAGATCCGTTCGGATTCGCTGGTTTACGGACACAGAACCGATCCAACTCCACTACCGCCCGTGCTTGAGAGTGAAGGCGAGCTTGCCAATGAGCGCTTCAGGGAGATTTCCGGGTTCCAGGCTCCTCCGCG
>JAFSPF010000031.1 GCA_017443065.1 Lachnospiraceae bacterium | reverse complement strand
CACACTTCGGATAGATGCAGGAGGAGCCGAGAAATTCCAGTTTTTTGCAGCCGTTCTGCCATGCGGCATGGATGACGTTCATCTCGATCATCATGTTCTCGTACATGAAGTCCGCAAGCTGTGCGCTGTTCGCGCCGATCCCGCCGACCCTTGCCGCCGCGAGAAAAACATACGCCGGTTTTTCCTCGGCAAAGAAATCTTCGACCTCCTGCTGCCGCAGAAGGTCGAGTTCCGCGTGGGTGCGCGTGACCAGATTCGTGTAGCCCTGTTTGGTGAGCTCGCGTACGATGGCGCTTCCCACCATGCCGCGGTGTCCGGCGATGTAGATTTTAGCGTCTTTGTTCATGTTATGCGTGTTCCCGTAAAATGCGCTCCCTGCGCGCCAGCTCCCTGTCGTGAGCGGCCATAATGTGAATCAGTTCTTCATACGATGTCTGCCGCGGGTTCCAGCCGAGCTTTTCCTTTGCCCTGGAAGGATCTCCCAGCAGGTTATCGACATCGGTCGGGCGCAGCCATGCGGCATTCACGCACACCAGCGTCTTCCCCGTTGCCGTATCAATGCCCTTTTCCTCCGCGCCCGTGCCTTCCCAGCGCAACGTAATGCCGTTCTCTTTGAAGGCGCGTTCCGTGAAATCACGCACCGTATGCTGTTCGCCGGTCGCGATCACGTAATCATCCGGTTCCGCGGCCTGCAGCATCAGCCACATGCATTCCACATAATCCTTCGCATAGCCCCAGTCGCGTCTGGAATCCAGGTTGCCGAGCTCCAGCACATCCTGTATGCCCTCCGCGATGCGTCCGGCCGCCAGCGTGATCTTGCGCGTCACGAAGGTCTCCCCGCGCCGCTCCGATTCATGGTTGAAGAGAATGCCGTTCACCGCAAACATCCCGTAGGCGGTGCGGTACTCCTTCACAATCCAGTAGCCGTACTGCTTTGCGACCGCGTACGGGCTGAAGGGATAAAAGGGCGTCGTCTCGCTTTGCGGCACCTCCACCACGCGCCCGTACAGCTCCGAAGTGGAGGCCTGATAGATCCTTGTCCTGTCGATCAGTTTTAGAATCCGCACGGCCTCCAGCACGCGCAGCACGCCGATCGCGTCCACCTCTCCGGTGTATTCCGAAGACTCAAAGGAAACATGCACATGCGACTGCGCCGCAAGATTGTAAATCTCATCCGGTTGTACCTCGCCGACCACGCGGATGATGGAGGCGGAATCCGAAAGATCCCCGTCATGCAGAACAATCCTTCCGTCCTCCAGCAGATGATCGATGCGGGCGGTATTGGAAATCGAGACGCGGCGGATTAAGCCGTGCACCTCATATCCTTTTTCCAGCAAAAACTCCGCGAGGTAGGAACCGTCCTGACCGGTGATGCCGGTGATGAGTGCTTTTTTCATAAATTATAACCCCAGGTATTTCTGTAATCTGCGCATATCCTTATCCGACAGTATCGCCATGGCGTAGGGGTTTTCCTCCACGCCGCCGTGCACCACCGTTTCGCAGGCACGCCGCACCGTCGAAAGAATCTGCGCGTCAAAATCCGGCGACATCAGTTCCTGCACATGATAAGCCTCATAGAGCTTCAGGGCCTGTGCAAGGCGGATCAGATAAAAGGCCTCCGCGCCATAGCGGAAGGACTCATAATCCTCAATCGAGGTCAGACGCCCGTAAGCGGACAGCGCGCAGGACACCAGCGTGCTGAAGGGCTTCATCATGTTGTCATCCTGGGCGGAGCGGGGACGGTTCCTGCGGACGTACAGCGGCTGATCGCACACGCCGCAGCTGGCCGCACGGCAGATGATCTCCGCCAGGAAATCCTCATCCTCCGAGGTGATGTGCTCTCTGGTACGAAGATGATACGCCTCCAGGAATTCCCTGCGGATCAGCTTCGTAAACAGGAAGCCGACATTCGTCAGCAGATTGCTCTTGGCCGCGGCATCCAGCTCACCCGCCAGCTCCGGCGGCGTCATCAGTAGCGCCTCCCCCGTGTCCTCGTAATAGACCGGCGCGTCCACGTAATCAAAGGCCAGTCCGCCGCCCGTGGCGGTCTCATACATGATCTCGAAATAGCTTACGTCCACCATGTCGTCCGCGTCCACGAAGCCCAGGTAATGGCCTCTTGCGGCGTCCATCCCGGCATTGCGTGCACCGCCGGGACCCAGGTTTTCCGGGAGATGAAGGACGAAGAGCCTGTCGGGAAACTGTCCAGCCAGATCATCCAGAATCAGAGGCGTCTGGTCCGTGGAGCAGTCGTCAATCAGAAGGATTTCCACACTCCCTTCCCCGTACCGCTCAAAGGCGGTCTGGTAGATCAGATTCCCCATCGTTTCCTGCAATACGTCCTGTGCGTTATACACGGGAACGATCACGGATATCAGCGGTTGCATACGGATAACTCCCCCTTCGGATGTGGTCTTGCACAACCTTATTATTATACCATACCCCCCGGAGATTACGCCATCCCCGGCGCCTCTTTCTCAGACCGCTGCCTGCGGGAACGTATTTCCCGTAAAAACACGGCTTTCCCACCGCATCCTGCTGCCTTCCCCCGTCAGCCCCGTCAGTACACCGATGTAGATTTCCCGCATTCCCTCCGTCGGGACAAGGATTTCGTCCGCCTGCAGGATGCCGGGCTGCTCGATCAGCACCTTGAGCGCGGCCTTCGCCTTCCCGTCCGCCTCCTCCGGCGTATAAAGGTCATGACAGGGCAGGCAGACCAGCTTCGCTGTGAAGCCCTTCAGGTTTTTGGCGTGAAAAAACTCCGGCAGCATCACTGCGTTGCATTCCGCGTCATAAGGGGACTGGAGGAAGATCTCATCCGGCGCCTCCCGTGCGAAATCATAAGCGGACGGCTTCACGATCACAGGTTCCTGCGGGAAGAGCGCGCTGTCATCCCGCGGCACCGGATCGGCGCCGTCCGGCCGCGCCTCGATGTACGGCAGTACCATCAGCGTCACTTCATTGCCTTCATCGGCGCAGGCCCTGCGGTAATACGGCTCCATACTCTTCCACCAGTCCGCCTTCACCGCAAGAAACAGCATCTTCTTTTTGCGCCCGATCAGCTGTTCCAGCGCATCCGCCAGGTTCCTGCAGGAAGCCGCAAGCTGCGCCGCAGCCTCCTGCTGCCCGGCGTTCAGCAGGGCTTCCGTCTTTTCCTGCGCCTCCCGCAGCGTGTTCGTCATTTGCCGGATTTTTTCCTCGCGTGAAGCGGGGCGCGGGATTTCCTCCGTATCCGCCTTTTCAAAGGTATAACGCCAGGGGTATTTCCCGGTCTTTTCTTTAAAAATCTCCTCCTGCTCATGATACACAGGATAATCATGCACGCCGCCGGCTTTCACGATGCGCATGAAGTCGCCGTACTCCGTCCGCAGCACGTCCTCATAATATGCGGGCACGGGCAGCGTCGTGTATTCAAAGGGCATCCGCACGGCTTCGCGGTACCATTCTTTGTCATAGCGGTGGTTTTTGTATTCCGCCCAGAAGGGCATGAGCGCAACATGCGAAGCCGTTTTGGAATCACATTCGGAAAAAAGCCTGTCCGTCAGAAGCAGCAGCTGCCGGACAGGATTCCCGCTGCCGTTCAGGTTCAGGCCGCAGTCACGCGAAAGCCTTGCGACACGCTCCCGGTATTCCGCGGAGGCCGTCCTTCCCTCCGAGGCCAGCTTCGCCGCCTGCATGGCATCAAAGGCAAGAAGCCTGCGCTGCTCCTCCTTTTCCTCATCCGCATACAGACCGTCCAGCGGAAAAATATCCACGCCGACGGTGAAGGGGCAGCCGTAGAATATCTTCAGATGTTGTTCGGAGAAATCAATGGCGCGCGCATTGACGATGCGCGTCAGATACATGCCGTATGCTTCTTCATGCGCAAGATCCAGAATGACCCAACCTTCGGGAAGCTCCTGCTCCGCGGCCTTCAGAAAGCGCCTCAGATCATGGCGCAGCATCGCGATGTCAAAATCATCATCCCAGGGAATGTAGCCCGCGTGACGCACGGCGCCCAGCAGGGAACCGTTGTCCGCAAAATAAGGAATCCCGTGGCGCGTGCAGATCTCATCGATCACGGACAGCACCTTAAGCTGTGCCGCCCAGTAACGCTTCATCATGTCGGAGACATAGAAGCCCTCGCGCGCTTCGGGAAGAAACCAGGAGGCCTCCGGCGCGGTCTGTCCTGTTTCGGGCGCAGTCCCTGCCGTCATACGATATCTTCGATCATCACCGGCACATGGGCGTTCCTGCTGCGGTGTGCCAGCACGGAGGCATCGCCGTAATAAGCATCAAAGCATTCCGGCAGTTCTTCGCTGAGATGTTCTTCATCATAAATGCCGAAGTCCTGCGCCTTGTATTCCTTTACGATCGCCTGAAACTTCTCGTGCATCTCAGGGTCGATCCGCTCCAGCTGATCGCAGTTTTCATGCGGGCTGAAGACCAGCAGAATCTTGTCCGCATGCTCCTTCATCAGCGTGAGGTTATCGCGGATTTTCCGCAGCGCCTCCTCCCTGTTTTCCAGAAGAAAGGCGATCGTCACCTGATAGACCATCAGCTTCTTTTCGCTGCCGTCCTCACGCAGCCGCCTCTGCTGCCAGCTTTCCGGTATCATCCTTTGCTCTGTGCTCATAAAACCCCCTTATGATCAGTCATACTCAAACATTCCCTGCACCGCGTCAGATACATTCATCAGCTGACCGTAACTGATGCGATCGGTCACATGACAGCCCCTTGCGGCGGGATCAATCAGTTTCACCTGTTCACAAATCACGGTTCCTCCGGTATTCTTTTCCCCCTTGATATTGATATGCAGGGGACCTTCCGCGATGTTTTTCAGGATCGGTGATACGTGGAACACATTCGTGCTTTTAATAAAAGCATTGTTGCTGACAATCAGGAAGGGCTCCCGGAATCCTTTGACTTTGACAATATCGCCCTGCGTGAATTCCGCCATCAGAGCATCTCCTTCCCCGCGGGCGCACCCCAGTCGTAATCACAGACCGTAATGTTCCCGTCATATTCCGCAAGCCTTTCCCGGAACGGTTTGTGCCGGAACGATTTCCGCAGCACAATCCTGTCCTCTTCCACTTCCAGGTCCAGTGTATCGGAACTCTTAATCCCCAGCGCATTTAAAACCGCGGCGGGAATCCGGATGCCCTGGCTGTTTCCCCACTCTTTTACCGTCACCTGTGATGTCATGTCAGCTCTCCCGGAACAAAGGTTGGTGTATATACGTATATACTGATTATGGCCGGATAATGCTTTTCTGTCAAGCGGTGAGGGTACTGTGAGGAACCGCATCGGGAGCACTCAAAGCGCGTATAAAACAATCTCGCTGGGACCCCACTGGTTTCCGTTACTGCGCAGATAAAAGCGGTAGCTCTCATCCATCTCGCGGATCATTCTCGGAATTTTCCAGATATCCTCATGATTATGGTATACGCAAATCAGCAGCTTCGGATGCTCCTGCCGGATGTGACGTTCACAGCCCTTCAGCGCGTCTTTTTCGGCACCTTCGATATCCATCTTTATCATGGTCACCTTTTCCCCGATTTCGTCATCCACCGTCACCATCGCAACGTCCCGCACGGGACCGCCGGAAGCCTCATGATGTATGATGGAATTGGTGTTACTCACATCCTCCCCGACCGGAACGGACAGGGTACCGTTCACGGATCCCGCCGCTTTATTGATGACCACGATATCATGCATTCCTTCCGTATTATCCTTGATTTTCTTTACGTTTTCCGGAGACAGCTCGAAGCTGTAGATCTTTTTATAGTTCCCGTAGTTTTTGACAAAATCAAGGATGGTGTCCCCGTCAAATCCGCCGAGATCCACCAGCACCTCCTCCTTCCCCGCGGGTATCAGATCCAGATCAAAATAATCATCGAAGCTGTTTTCCTTCATTTCCCTCACATGATCAATGTCGAACGTCAGCCAGTATTCCAGGAAGCGGATCAGCACATGCTTGGAACGGTAGTCCTCCAGGACACCGTACAGCCATAAGAAATCTTCCCGGTGTTCCTTTAATGCCCCGATTTTCAGCTCCATGGTTTCGTAGTTCCCCGCCTGCGGATCAAGCGTTCCCCAGAAGTAATGAAACTTCTGATAAAACAGCGACATGATCATCCGGTCCCTGTCATTCATCTGATGGAATCTGCTTTTGCAGTCACGAAGCAGAACCCCTCCGGAAACCAGCTCTGCGCAGTCCATGATCTGATAAAACCGTTCATCCATCCGGTTATTGCATTGTTTCCTTCTTTGCATTGCTTTTGACGCCACATCACACCATTCCGTGATCTGTTCTTCCGTCATATCCGCGTCCTCCGCCGCGCCGGGAAAGCCTTTTTCCGTGACCAGAATGCTGTCATATCCGAACAGCCGGCGGTTGATTGCCGTCACCGAATCGGCAATATCCCTCCGCAGCACCGTTTTCTGCTCCGCAGACATGCCCGGCAAAACGCTTGCGGCTTCCCGAACGGTTTCCATCATTTCCTCCAGCATGATTTCATCTTCTTTTTTCATCGCGTGATCCCCCTGCCGCAGATTCTTCCCGCCATCGTCACAAACCTGATTCTGTCATGTGCATGCAGATGATTTTTTCAGACCAGTATTGCCGCGGAACGTCCGTGCATAAGGATGAGAGCGTGTCAATATAAAACGCCCGCATGGATTCGTTTTCCGTCAGCACATGATCCGAAAACACGACCGCGGGCTGTTCGATCAGCTCCCGCAGCGTTACCGTGGCTTTATCATCAGCGGAGCGCGGCGCATCCGCTTCATAACAGGGAAGGTATACCAGATCTCCGGTCAGCTGCCGCAGCCGTTTGGCATGGTATTCCGCCGGAACGGAAACCGCGGTATTTGTTCCGTCAAACGGGAAGGTGATGATTATCCGGTCCGGCAGACGCTGTTCAAAATCATAATCCTCCGTAAGGGGCACATCGGAAAAGCAGGCCTCACCCGCGGTCAGCCTTTCGTGCAAATCCCCGTCCGCCCGCAGCGTCTCACCGTTTGCATGCAGTAAGGGTACCGGGCGGACATAAATCCGGTTCGCACCGTCTTTCAACAACTGTCCGATATAAGGAAGGAGCGGTGCAAACGGCAGGCCCGCCGGAAGCACCACAACCGTTTCGCGCTTTTGCGACAGCCGGTGCCGCATCATCTCATACGCCTCCGTAAGACAGCGTTCCGCAGCGTCCAGGTTTTCCCCGGAAGGATCCCCGCTCGCCCGGAACAGCAATTCACAATATAATTCCAGCTGCCGGACCTCTTCTGTTCCTTCGCCGTACCTTGCCTCAAACTGTCCCCCCATGGTCACGGCCAGTGTCTGACAGCCGCCCGTCAGCTGCAGCACGGCCGCATCTTCTCCGCGTTCGCCCAGCGTCCGGAGCTGCGCATGCACCTGATGCAGCGTATCCGTCATCTGCTTCAGCTTTTCCGGAAGCGCCATGCCGTGCGGCGCCTGCAGATCCTCCGGGGAAAAGGTGTAGCGGAACAGCCGGTGCCCGAGCTTCTTCTCATAAAAGCTTTCGGTTTCCGCATACATCGGATAATGATGGACGCCGGCGCCTTTCACAACACGCATATAATCCCCGTACTCCACCTGCAGCACCTCGCTGTAACGGGCAGGCACGGGAAGGGACAGATGCTCAAACGACATGCCCGCGGCATGGGTGTACCAGGCATGCCGGTAACGGTGATGGGATGAAGGAATCCAGAATTGCATCAGCGCAAGATCATCCGCGTCTTCGGAAGAACAAAGGGTATACAGTTTTTCCAAAAGCAGCAAAAGCTGTCGCAAAAGGTCCTTGTTTCTTTTCAGCGTCAGATGCTCGCTTCGTTCAATCTCCGTCAGAAGCTGCCTGCAGGATGCGTTTTCGGCCCTTCCCTCCAGCACGAGGTCAATCGCCTCCTGTACCCGGTTGGCCCGCTCCCTGCGCTTCTCCTCTTCCTCTTCGTCATCAAACAGCCCGTCCAGGGGAAAAATATCAATGCCGGCAAGATAAGGACAGCCATGGAAGCGCTCCAGCCGTCCCGCGGAGAAATCGGAATGCTCCGCGTTCAGGACACGCGTCACCAGCATTGTCATTTCCGGATCGGTCCGGATGTCACGGATCACGTAACCCTCCGGTAATTCCTTTTTTGCAATCTCAAAAAAACGGTTCAGATCATGCCGCAGCATGCAGATATCCAGATCATCATCCCAGGGAATATAACCGCCGTGGCGCACCGCACCGAGCAGCGTTCCGTTGTCCGCATACCACGGAATCCCGTGTCGCGCACAGATCCTTGCGATTTCGGAGAGTACCGTCAGCTGCGCCGCCCAATAGCGCTTCATCATGGTCGGAATATAGAATCCCTCCCGCACTTCCGGCATAAAAAAAGAAGGGGGAAATGTCAGATGCTCCATATCCTCAGGCAATGGTTTTCTCCGTGTGCGATAATTGATCAGCTCTCCGACGGCTGTTTTCATTTTATCTTTTTTAACCCTGTCTGTAAAGATTGCCTGTCCGCCGCATGAGGTGCTATACTTGACGCATGGAACGCGGTTCTCTGGAAAACCTGTCCTTCCCCCCTTCCTTTTTCGTACCGGAGGTGCGGGAAGGCTTCTATGTTTCCGAAATGATGAAGCGGTATCATGCCGCGCAGCTGACGGTTCTTTCGGAGATCGACCGTGTCTGCCGGAAATACAATCTCCCCTGGTATGCCGATAACGGCACCCTGCTCGGCACCGTCCGTCACGGCGGCTACATCCCCTGGGACGATGACATCGACATCTGCATGATGCGGCATGACATGGACCGCCTGTTTGACGTTGCGGAAAAGGAACTGCCGGAAGGATATCAGGTGCTGAATATCCGGCGGAACGGCTACGAATACCTGCTTGCGCAGATCACAAACGGTCTTTCCATCGGCTATGCCGGGGAACGCCTGCGGGACGCCCACAGCTGTCCGTATATTATCGGAATTGACATCTTTGCGATGGATGGTGCCTTCCGTGACAGGGAAAAAGAGGAGCGCCGCTGTGAGGGCGTCTCGAATGCGATCGTGGCCGCCGCAATGGTGAAGGAAGGTAAAATCAATACCACGGATTGTGAACTCTTACTGCAACAAATTGAACGGCAAAACAATCTGCGCATCGACCGCAAAAAGCATCCCCGCAGACAGCTTCTGGCACTCGCGGAGGAACTCAGCGCCATGTGCTCCTCCGAAGACGCGGAAAACGTGGTCTATATGCAGCTCTTTTCCGAAGACCGCTCGCACCTGTATCCCAAGGCCCTGTTTTCCGGCCGTGTCCGAATGCCCTTTGAAAACACTTATCTCCCCGTGCCGGCACGGTATGACAAGGTACTGCAGATCGAATACGGGGATTTCATGCGTGTTTTCAAAGGCGGCGGCATGCATGAATATCCGGTGTATGACAATCAGGAACAGCTTTTACGGGAAAAAACCGGCTGTCATACCGGACGCTACACCTTACACAGGGAGCATTTATCCCTGCCGCCGCGGGCGAGCACGCGAAAAGACCGCATCCGTCAGCTGACGGCGGTAATGGAAAAAGCGCAGGCACAGTCAGAACAGCTGATTGCAGCGGGACGGCAGGCAGATGCGGAACAGCTGCTGCTTTCCTGTGCGCCGCTGCTCAATGAACTGGATCTGCTCCTGTCTCCCAAAAGAGAAATCGTTTTTCTTCCCGTGAAAGCAGACTGGTGGAACACCATGGAACCCCTCTACCGTGCGGCCCTTACGGAGGAAAACAATTCCGTCACCGTCATTGCCGTCCCCTATCTTGAGGCGGAGCCCGACGGCAGCAATCCGCATCCGGTGGATGAGCGTGATTTATTCCCGAAAGACCTTCCGCTGACCGCGGCCTCCGGGTATGATTTCGGCACGCGTCATCCGGACATGATCGTGATCCAGCACCCTTACGACGAATGGAGCATGGCCGTGCATCTGCCGGAGTTTTTCCGTTCCGCAAATCTGAGACAGATGACCGACCGGCTGGTCTATCTTCCCTGCCATGACGCAGATACTCCTGCAGATCGTGAGGGCGCATCTGCAAAAGCCCTGCGGGTGCTGATCGAACAGCCTGCGGTTGTCAATGCAGATGAAGTTATCGTCAGGGATGAAGGCATGCGCGCGCTGTATATTGACACCCTGACAAAGATCGCGGGAGATGACACGCGCCCTTTATGGGAGGAAAAAATCAAAGAGCGCAGTCTCTTTTCCTTCTGACGTTTTTCCGGTAATCCCGTCAGACAACCCGGATTTCGTCTTCCCCGAAGGCCTCCGTCCAGCCGTCCGTAAACGCTTCCTGCGCAACCTGCAGCATCTGTCTGGCGGACAGCTTCTCCTGGTACTCGGGATTATCAAACAGATTTTTGTGATCTTCCCTCACCTCACATCCGTTTTCAAAGGAGATGGCGTCAAAATCCTTTCCGAGCCATTCGAAATCCCTGTCACATATGGTCTCCGGGTCAAAGAAGTTTCCGCCCAGGCGGAAGCTTGTCCACTCCCGCAGCATATAGGCGGAATTGTGCTTTAAGGCAACATAGGTTCCGTAGGTTTCAAATTCGCTGAACGCAGACTCTTGTAATTCCTCCAGCGCGATCGCATCAATCACCTTTTCCCAGAACACGGTTCCGGACAGATTGTCATTGGCCTCGATATCACGGATCAGTCCCTGCACAATATCCTTCCGGAACAGCATATGCTCCGAGATAAAGGATCTGCCGATCACCTTGGTCATCCCCGGGAGCAGGCGCTCCATGGTATGAAAGTACTCCTCATGATACTCATGCTTCAGATCAAAGTAAGGTTTTCCGCTTTCCGCCTGGAACATGTTGACGGTCCTGCAGGGAATGGTGTCCCCGTCCCAGGTCATATAGTACTCATTTTCGCATTGCAGGGCATAGGCCATCTTCAGAAACTGCTGGTAATGCCAGCCGGTGATGCCGCGGGGAAGCTCACGCCCTGCCAGCACGTCTTCCATTTTCTTTGTGATACAGGCGTGCACGTCCGCAAAGGGAATCAGCGTCTCTTCATCGATGGCGGTAATCCGCTCATCCTTCTCCCGTTCCCCGACCATGCGCACCACATCGGCATTACCGACAAAAATCAGTCTGCCGTAGGGAATGTGATCCACAATCCTCCGGTGCAGCATGGCCAGGCGTTCATAATCCTTTGGCGTTGTCATGATCAGTGTATCAAAGTGTTCTCCCATCATCATCCTCCCTTGAAATGATTTTCTTTTCCCACAGCGTCTTCGTTTCCTCTCCGGCCAGCTGCGTCCACAGATCAATATAAAGCTGCCGGACCCGCTCATCCGCGACCACGACCGCATCCGCGTAAACCGGCGCCGGCTGTTCCGCCAGGATCTGCAGGGATTTCTTTGCGGTTTCACTGTCCAGGCTTTCTCCCCTGATGTCATAGGGCTGGACATAGATCAGGCGCTCCGTCAGGTTTCGCAGCCATGACGTATAATATGCTTCATCAATCAGCACCGCCTGATCCTCTCCGTCAAACGGAAACTGCGTGACAATGCAGTCCGGCTGCAGGGCGGCAATGTCCGCTTCTTCCGCGGGAACGACGGCGTATTCCCTTGGAAATGCGCCGCTTTCATCGTGTTTTTTCCCTTTGCTCAAATCCGCGTTCCTCTCATACCACGGGATGCAGAGCACCCTGACCGTCCAGTCTTTTCCGTTGTATGCCTGATAGAGCCGGTCCCATGATGCCCACCAGGACGGCTTCACCGCCAGAAACAACACCGTTTTCTGTTCCAGATACTCCTTTTCCAACCTGTCTCTCACGAACTGACAGGCCTCCCGCATTTGTGCCAGCGTCTGTTCCCCCGGTGCCTCAAAGCAGGAATAGACCGCTTCGCAATATCCCTCCACCGCATGCACGGCGGAAGCATCCGCGCCGAGCCGCATCTCGATCTGCTTCCCCAGTTTTACCGCCATGCTCTGGGCGCTGACCAGGAGCTTCTGCGCAGCCTCCGTGGCACCAGCCTGCAGGAATACGCCGGCCTGCTGCTGTACTTTTTCCAGAAGCGCCATCATCTGACGCACGTTTTCTTTTGCGGAGAGTCTGCGTTCTGAGCTTAAATGCTCCGGACGGAAGGTGTACCGGAAGGGATTTGCCCCGATATGCTCCCGCATCATCTCCTCCAGGGCGCTGTACGCCGGATACTCATGCGCACCGCCGCCTTTCCCGATGCGCATGAAATCCCCGTAGTTTTTGCGCAGCACCTCCTGATAGCGTACAGGGACCGGAAGCTGTGTGTTCTCAAACGGCATCCAAACCGCATGATCGAACCATGCCGTATCAAAAATCAGCTCATCATAAAACTGCGAAAACATCTCACATTTTCCGGGAACGCCTTTGACGTCATCGTCCAGCGGAACCTCCCGGAACAGCTTTACGATCCCGGCAAGAATATGACCCTGCAGATCCTTGTCCCTGCGGATTTTGATACCGCGTCTCTTTTCAATGTCATTCAGCAGCCGGCGTACATGAGCGGACTCATCTCCTTCATCCAGCGCACAGACCTCCGCATGCTTCAGCTCCGCAAAGCGTTTCCTGCGATCCGCTTCTTTTTCCGGATCACGGTAAATCCCGTCCAGCGCAAAGATATCCACACCCGTAATATACGGACATCCGTGAAAGCGCTCCACATTATCCAGACTGATTTTTTCGCTGTTGTTCACGCGCGCGATCGTATTACGATACCACGGCTGTGTCTGGATATCATACACAATGTATCCTTCCGGCAGTTCCCCCGGTGCGATTTCCAGAAACCGTTGCAGATCATCGCGCTTCATCACGATATCAAAGTCATCATCCCACGGAACAAAGCCCGCATGGCGCACCGTGCCGAGCAGGGTGCCGCAGATCGCAAACCAGGGGATCTCATGTTTTTTGCAAATACGGGCGATCTGTGAAACGACGGTCATCTCGCTGGCCCAGTATCGTTTCATCATCCCGCTGACAAAGAATCCCTCCCTGACCTCATTCTCGAAAAAAGACGGAGAAAAAGTCAGGTCATAAATATCACACTGCATCCGCTTTCTCTCCATATGCCCTTATTTTGTTCTCCCACACCGGCCGGGTTTGTTCACCGGCGACGGCCGTCATCTCCTCCACATAAATCTTCCGCATTTCCTCCGAAGGCAGACAGACTTCATCCGCATGGACAACCGCAGGCTGTTCCACCAGATAACGTAAGGTGCATTTTCCCTGCCGGTCCTCCGCGCCGGGCACGGCCGGGGCAAAACAGGGCACATAAACAAGATGATCCGTCATTTCCCTCAACGCAGCCGATGTATACGGTTCATCAATGTGTACCGCCTGATTTGTGTTGTCAAAGGGAAACTGCATGTAAATCACATCCCATATCCGTCCTGCCCTTCCCGCTGTTTCCGCCGGAACGACGGACAGCTCTTCCGGAAACAGGGCGCTTTCGTCATGTCGCTCCCCGTTACGCAGATCAATCTTCACCTCATACCAAGGCACACAGGCCACCGTTACATCCGTATTCTCTCGTTCGCATTCCATGCGGTAAAACGGTTCATACGTCTTCCACCAGGAAGCGCGTACGGCAAGAAACAGCACCTTTCTCCGCCGCAGCAACAGCGCCAGTTCCTCCGTGTCTTCCGGCGCGGCGGCGGGGTTCAGCTCCGCCATGTTGCAAAGCGCTTCACGCACGCTCCGGCATGCCGTCTCCAGCTGAAGCGCGGATGCTTCGTCACCCGCATGTCTGCATTCCGCGGCTTTCTCTGCTGCCGCACGCAGCATCATGAGCATCTCGTTCATTTTGTCCCGCACGGAGGAAGCGCGCTTCCTTTCCGGCTCTCCCGCCGCATAGGTGTAGCGAAAGGGATGATGTCCCATCAGATCCTCCAGCCGCTTCTCCTGTTTTGCGAATGCCGGATAATCATGGGCGGAGCCCTGTCTTCCGAGGCGCATGAACTCGCCGTAGTTGACACGGAGCACCTCCTGGTAACCGGCAGGCACCGGCAGGCGGATGTGCTCAAAGGGCATCCACACGGCCTCCCGGAAGCAATCCACGGGAAAGACCAGATGGTCATCGATGCCGTGAAACAGCTCCCCCATCCCGTCCTCCTGTAACGGAACCTCCCTGTACAGCTGATTGATCACCCCGCAAAGCCTTCCGTAAATCAGCTCGTCCTGTATGATATGGCAATGATTCTCTCTTTCGATTTTCCGGATCAGCTCCCGGAACCCCTCCGTCTGCGTGGCGTTCAGTGTCACATGTTTGAGTGCCACCAGGATGTCTCGGTAGCGCTCCCGACGCTTTTTCTCCGACGCCTCATCAGGATATCTGCCGTCCAGGGCGAAAATATCCACACCGCAGGAATAAGGGCATCCGTAGAATTCGGTGATCACGCCGCCGGTCAGCTCCCTCCAGTTCATCAGATGCGCGATGGAATGCTCCGTGGAGGGATCCCGCTGCACATCCTTGAGCCAGTAGCCTTCCGGTAATTCCGAAGGCGCCACCTCCAGAAAACGCTGCAGGTCCTCCCGCTTCATGATGATATCCAGATCATCATCCCAGGGAACATAGCCTCCGTGCCGGACGGTTCCGAGCAGCGTCCCGCAGATCACAAACCAGGGGAGCTCATGCCTGCGGCAGATTTTGGCAATCTCCGAGAGAATCTTCAGATTCCCCGCCCAGAAACGTTTCATCATGCCGAAAACATAAAAGCCCTCGCGGACCTCATCTTCAAAAAAGGATGGCGGAAATGTCAGATCATAAATATCGCTCATACGACGAGAGTTTCCCTCCGTTATCATCACAATTTTACCAGTTTTTTCACCCTTTGTCAGCCGACTGCTTCCCGGCGCGGATGACGAAACAGGACATTCTGTGGTACAATTCTATAGAGGAATTCCAGCCGAAAGGAGCGATTGATACACATGGCGGAACTGACACTCAATCAAAAACTGCACAAAGACAGAGACAGCATTCTTCACTTTTGCCGGACATACAAAAACATCCGTTTATTTGGATCGGGCGATACCGCGATCCTGCTATTTCGTTATCTGTCTGAAGAAGACATTCGCGTGACGGATTTTATCATGACCAACGAAGACATTGCCGAACTCGGTTCAACCTACTGCGGACGTCCTGTTACATCCTTGTCTGTGGTGACGTTTTCCCCTGAGGACGGTGTAATTATCACCTCTGAGGCCTGGATGCAGGGATTTGTGCTGCGGCGTCTCTTTGAACGCGGACTGGGCAACTGTCAGGTCTATCAACAGGGCATCTATGGCCAGTATACGGAAATGTGGCGCGATCCCGGAATGATTCGTCCCGGCTATGAAGGAAATGATGCTCCCGAAGGATTCTTCTCCCGCTATACGGAGTTGAATCAAATCGGTCACCATACCGGAACGGACAAGGCGGATCATATTCATAACTATCTGAACAAGTATGAGTTCTTTCTTTCCCGATGGAAGGATAGCGTTTTCACCCTTCTGGAACTCGGCATCTTCCGTGGCGACAGTCTGAAAATGTGGCAGGAATTCTTTCCAAACGCCAAAATTATCGGTGTAGACATCAATGAAAAGTGCAAACAATTCGAAAATGAACGCACAAAAGTGGTGATTGCGGATCTTTCGCTTGAGGAAGAACTGCAGTCCCTCGCATCATGGGGCGCCTCCATCATCATAGATGACGCCTCCCATATCTGGAGTCACCAGATCAAGGCCATCTGCACCCTGTTTTCAACTCTTCCGCATGGCGGAATTTATATCCTGGAGGATTTGGAAACAAGTTTTTCAGCATACCGCTTTATGAATTTTGACGATTCTCCCGTCAGCGCATATGAGTTTTGCGCCACTGTTGCCGAGGTGATCACAGGGGGGGAACATCTTCAGGCCTCAAAAAAAACGCATTCCCTCGCGCTGTTACAGCCGGAAATTGAGTCGATTGCGTCGCAAACCGAATTCATCGGTTTTTTGAAAGGAAGCTGCATCCTGATCAGAAAATAACAGATTCCTTTAGCAGGAGATAAGAATATCATGCAGGAAAAGATCGCCTTTTACGGTCTGGTCATACAGGAAGAAGCCTACCTGAAATACGCACAAATAGCGGATTTTGTCTGTTTCATTAAACCTGCAGGGGTACAATTTGATGACAAACAGCTGCACGGGATCCCTGTGATCGAATCGAATCCGGCTATGGAGGATATTCTTCTTCCCGGCACTGCTGTTGTACAGATGGATGCGGACTATACATCCGCCAGGGATATCCTGTCGGAAATGGGCTTTGGTGAAAACCGTATTTTTCACGAAACCGGGTTTTTCCCGTTTCAAAGCCCTCTCCTTCAACTGGAATCCATGATAGATGACTGTCGGACGCTTCGTATTTCCTGTCTTACCGATCTCGGTCTCTCGCTTTCCGTCCGTAATATCTTTTCGCTCCCGGAAGAATTTCCTGTCTTCGGCTGTCTCACAAAAGAACAGGGGCCGGAGATTTTACTTCCGATACAGGATAATCTGTACAGCGGCGTCTGGGCGGATTATGCTGATCTGCCTCTTCGCATCCGTCGGGAAGCCATATATCTCGGACCGATGTATACGTGGTGTGATATGGAGGAAGCACTGGAATACATCGTCACGCTTACTCTGCAGTGCAAAGCCGTGTATGTAAGCGTTCCGTTTCCGGATACGATACAACACCGTAAGTGGCATGTTCTCAAAGAGATGAAAAATCTGCGCGTCACGGAATTCACGGCAGGTGCAGAGCGCTTCTTCCGTGTAGAGAAGCTTCCGACAGACAGAAGAACCTCGATCTATGTAGCGGTGCATAAGGATGCGACACTGCCCAAAAGCCCAACCTATGTGCCTCTCTGGCTCGGAGATGAGGAAAAGAATACACAGGGATTTCAAACGGACAAAACGGAGCCCTCCATCGCACACCTCAATCACCGGATCAACGAATGCACCGGTCTTTACTGGATATGGAAACATACAGAAGCGGATGTGATCGGCCTCGTACATTATCGCCGGTATTTTTACTCTATGCATGAGGACGTACCTGCTGCTACGCTGGTCGAACGGGAGGAAATCTGTTCCTGTCTGGATGATTACGATATCCTGCTCCCAAAGCTCAACGCATTTGCCCTTCCACTGTCCGTGCAGATCACCACAGGTCTCGACAGAGCGGAATGCGATCATGCCATGCAGGTGTTCCGCAGGCTGATCGGAGAAAGACAACCGGCTTATCTTACATCGTTCGACAGAGTGATGGAGGGGCACTGTTTTTATCCGCTCAATATGCTGATCACGCGCCGGGATATTTTTGACCGGTACTGCGAGTGGCTTTTCAGTTTTCTGATTGACGCAGCGACGGAACTTGATTTGGATTCCTATAAGGATAACAACAGAAGAATTGCCGGCTTTTTTGCGGAACGTATGCTGACCGTCTGGCTGACAAAACAGGAACTGCGCATTAAGGAAATACCGATAGGAAAAATCATCTGATTCATTATTATTTGATCGTGGTACAATGATTCTATGAGCAAGCAGGATGCAGCCTCCTATATCGCCATGCTGGAGCAGATGGAGCGCGATGCGGGGACGGAAAAAACAGCCATTGCAGGGATTTGCGCGCAGGCGGACCGTTCGCTTTCCTCCGCCGACACGACTGCTTTTTTGCAGCTGAAATCGCTCCTGGAGGGAAACGCTGGGGTCAGACTCCTTGCCAGATCCGCTGATCTGATGCGGCTCAGGTTCATCATCGGCGCAGTGGAATCGGAACAGACCGTCGGGCTCCCGCTGTTTACAGGCGGCATCCGCTCTTTTTCGGAACTCCTGGAACGTTATATGAAAACCAATCTGATGCTCCGGCGCATTGAATTTGATCTTGTTCCCGGCGCGGAGGAGGCCTATGCATACATCCGGGAGACACCGGTCTCCCCTTATGCCGTTTCCGCGATTCTGTACAATATGATCTCCATCCTGGGGCACCGGGAAGAGGTTTTACTGAAGCTTTCACAGGATGCGCTGTCCCATGAAAGATATGCGGAAGCGCTTGGTTTCCTGAATGTGGTGGAGCAGCCGTCTGACGAAACGATCTCACTGAAAAACGAACTCACGGCAGCTCTGACGGGAGGCGGTGTATGACACGGCAGGAGTTTCATTTCATTGCCTGTACCAATCATCCGCTGATGATGGCGGAATGCAGGTTATACATCAACCGTCTGTATGTACCGGAAGGCTGTTCTGTCCGTATTACGGAAATCAATGACGCCAAATCGATGTGCGAAGGCTATAACCGTGCGATCGGCATGAAGCCGGGCGACGCACCGCGCCTGCAGGATGTGCCCCTCCGGATTTATCTGCATCAGGATACCTTTATCCTGAACCGCTGGTTTTTATATCATCTGCAAAGCCTGTTTACAAATCATCCCGATACGGGCATGATCGGCATGGCTGGTACGCCGGTTCTGCACCCTTCCGGGATCATGTGGATGGGCGAATATATCGGCAACTCTCTCGATTCCTCGGAGGAACCGTATGAAGAACAGCAACCGGACGACAGTCTGCCTTATACCACAGTTGCTTCCGTGGACGGATTTCTGATGGCGACCGCCGCGGACGTTCCCTGGCGCGAGGATCTGTTGGACGGATTTGAGTTTTATGATGTCTCACAATGCATGGAATTTCAAAAGAACGGAAAGAAGATCATCGTACCGGCACAGCAGCCGGCCTGGTGCATTCACGGCGATGAACGGCGTCTGAGCCTTTACAGCTATAACCGCTACCGCAAGATTTTTCTTTCGCACTATTTTCCGGACGCCGTATAATACGTCCCGCCGCGTCTCAGCGGTTTTCCGCGTCGGCCACCAGCTGTTTCAGTCGGTCTTCCCAGGTATCCCCGCCCTCCGCAAGCCTCTTTCCGTTACCGGCAATCTCCGCCGCTCTTTGCGGATCCGCCAGCAACTCCCTGATCTGCGCCACCGCTTCCTCCGGATGCTTCCGGTCATAGAACAACACGTTTTCCCCCTCCCGCAGGGTCTCCCGGAAATACACACTTTCATCCGTGACGCAGACAGCGCCCGAGAGCATGGCGTTGTATATGCGTTCATGCGATCCGTCCTTAAACCAGGGCATGGCATTCAACGCAATCTTTGCGCGGCACATGAGTGCGTTACAGTCTCGCGCCGGGATGCGGCCATGGATACGGATACTGTCTGCATACCGCTCTCCCTCGTCATCCCAGTATTCGCCGTAGACCTCCGTATGAATCCCCGCGTCGGACAACGCCCTCAGCAAGGGCTTCTTGAATTCGCGGCGTACATGGTTTTCACAGGGGAAGGCATATGCTTCGTTGAGATGCTTTTCCAGCGCCTCATCCGCCTGTCCGGTCTGTATGAGATAGGAGTGAATCGCCGCCTCACAGGTCACATCATCCTGTTCCCGTAAAGCCGGAATCACCAGGCCGTAGAAGGATGCGCCCTGATCCGGCAGACGGTCAATATGATAAAACTGCTGTTTCTCCTGACAGGAGGACAGCCAGAGCACGTCGATCGGCCGCTCCTCCCACGGAACGGGTTCTCCCTCGCGGTTGCCGCCATGCGGAAGAAAAGCGACGTCCGCCCCCGGATAAAACTTCTTCACAAAGGAGACATGATTGCGGTCGATGCAGTAAAAGCGCAGGCCACGGATGGGTTCGTCCAGATAGCGGTAAAAGGCCCGCGGATGGTCCACCAGAATGTTGGCCACCGGCACATGATGCGCTTCCCAGAAATTGCGGTCTCCCATCTTCAGCCATAAGCCGACGTTATTGAACATCACCGTGAGGCACTCTTCCCCCGCGGTGACCCATGAGGCGAAGGTCTGCTCCGTAAGAGGACGCCCCATCTCCGCCACGGTGTACGCCCATCCGTTCCTTTCGCAGGCTGCGCAGAACTGATCCGTAAAATAGTCCAGCGCCGGCAGCATGCCTTTTGTAAAAATCAGCTTCTTCATCTCATCTCTGCCTCTCTTGATTCACCCCTTCTTTCTGATATACGGCTCATACCTGCGCATCTGCTCATATATGATGGTTTCTACACGGTACGTTATTTCTTTTTCATAGATCCCGGCCTGCTCCAGCAGCGTCCGTACCGTTTTTTTATCAAAGGAAAAGGAGAGATGAGAACCGTACAGTTCCTCCGATATTTCCATTTGTTCATCAAACTCCCGTAAAAAGGTCTTTGGCCTGGCCTTCTCCATCAATTGGTAGATATCTTCTCCCATCGGATAATCCAATGCCGTATCCGACAGGAGTGCTGCTCCGTGATCAAACGCAGGACAGTAATGAAATTCGCCATTTTCATCCAGCAGTACCGCAACATTATGCAGATGGCGATCCTCATTCAGGAATAAGGTGTCAATTGTCAGAATACGGTTCATATAAATGCCAAAATCCTTCAACCCCGTCATTTGAACCACCTGGTCCACCAGAAAGCGAAGGCGATTCCTGTGATCCCTGATGCCATACAGGTCCGACGCGAAGCTTCGTGTATGAACGTTTCGAAACAGTCTTTCCAGTGTGATCAGCTGCCATCCGTCCGGCAAAAAATTCCTGCTCCGCACACCGCGCAATACGCGGGAACCGTAACTGATTTCCTCAAGCTCATAAAGGACATATTCCTCCGGTTGCAGATCGGAATACCGTAAAAGATGTGAGATCAGATATTCGGATAATCCTTCATATCCGGCATAATCCGCTTTGTACCAGACATCCTTATCTCGCCACTTCAGCTGATTTCCCTTCGACGATCTCCGTTCCGGTGATATCAGGTCTTTTTTAAACAGTTTTACCAATCCGGATCACCTCTCCAGACGAATCCAAAACGCGTCCTCTTCCATCCTGCCCTCTGTTTTCTCGATAATCATCAGAGGATCATAAAAAGGGATATCCATTTCTTTCAACATCAACTTCATCTTATCCCTCTCCCGCGGAAAGCATCTGGATTCGAGGAATGCTTCAAAGTCTTCGAATGACGGCTGTGTTTCGTTGCCGAATGCGCAATACAGTACATTCGGATGATAGTTTCTGATACGTACCCGTCTGCCCAGCAAATCTGCGTCAATAACAGTGCATACTGTTTTTTTGTGCATATACCATAGGCGCAGCGGAAACACTTTTTCCGGAACCCTGAACCGTTCCGCATAGTCCGGAAAACGAACCAGGATTTCGTACAGCAGTGTCAAAGGACCCCGGATCTCCTTTTTGGATTGTTCCCATCGTTCCACTGTCGGTAACGATGTCCCGATAAACGCCGAAAACTCACGCTGCGTCATTTGCAGCTTTGTCCGCAGTTGTTTGACATCCTCTCCTGTCACACTGACAGGTGTTATGAATATTCCTTCATTTTCTCTCAACGCTGTCACCTCTGATTCTATTTAACCATCATTTTGATTATTTGTAAAGCCATTTTTATAATTATTTTAATGGGTTATGTTGGTTTATCCGGATACTTATTCTGAGATATTCCAAGGTTTTTAGGCGAATATCTCAGAATAAAGAAAGCGGGGCGCCGGTTTTGCGGCGCCCCGTGAGGAGGGTTTTATATGCTGTTTCGTTATTGTTCTGTTTAGCCGAGGAGGGAGAGCACACCCTGGTTGGACTGGTTGGCCTGTGCCAGCATCGACTGACCCGCCTGCGCCAGGATGTTGTTGTTGGAGTAGCGCACCATCTCTGTCGCCATGTCCGTATCGCGGATCTGGGATTCGGCCGCTGTCGTGTTCTCCACAACGTTGTCCAGGTTCTTGATCGTGTGCTCTAAGCGGTTCTGTACGGCACCGAGATCGGAGCGCTGTTTCGATACGCTCTTCAGAGCACCCTTGATGAGTGCCAACTGGTTTCTCGCTTTCAGACCGGAACCGGAAACGACGTTGACGCTCTTGATACCGATGCCGGAAGCACTCAGTCTGACAATACTGATATTGATCTGGTTGGAAGGAGAAGCCTCCGCGCCAACCTGCAGTCTCTTGCTCTTGAAGGTACCATCCAGAAGCATCTGCTCGTTGAATGTCGTCGTTGCGCTGACGCGGTCGATTTCGCTGATCAGGGCATCGAGCTCGGACTGGATGTAGCTGCGGTCTGTCTGCTGAAGGGTATCGGTACCGGCTTTGTTTACCAGCTCGTTCATGCGCTGTAACATGTCATGCACTTCACCGAGGGCGCCTTCTGCTGTCTGCACGCAGGAGATACCGTCCTGTGCGTTTAAGGAAGCCTGCGTCAGACCGCGGATCTGTCTGCGCATCTTTTCACTGATGGCCAGGCCTGCCGCGTCATCCGCTGCACGGTTGACTTTGTAACCGGAAGAAAGCTTTTCGGACGACTTTGCCTGTGTGGAAGTCGTGATACCTAACATTCTGTTGCTGTTCATTGCCGTGAGATTGTGTTGTACTACCATTTTGTTTTCCTCCTTGAAGATGCCTCATCTTCCTGAATCAGTGAGCGTAAAAATACCGCAATGCGGACTTCTGCTCGTCACGCGCTGCGGTATCGCTCTCCATGCGGTTTAGGTAGTTGCGGCATCCTTGTCGCCTTACCTGCAGCAGTATCTGTTGTGTGTGCCTGCGGTCTGTTGTTCTTTCCCGCTTGCACTCTTTATATCGGACGATTTGAATCATACTTTAGAGCTTTGAAGTAAAAAAATGATTTTTGTGTCAGGTTCTATGATGCATCAGCGATTTACCTTGTACCGTGTGGCCTTTCCTGCGCCTTCGCGTGTCAGCTCTCCGGAAATCACCAGTTTTCGCAAGGCAACCTCTATTGCACTCACGCTGAGCGACGGGCACAGCTCCCTGACCTCCTGTTTGGAAAAAGTTCCCAATTTGTAATGTGCGGCACGGCGAACTGTTTCCAGTGCGGGAATTTTTGTTTCCACCAGAGAAAACCTGTCCTCGAAATCCCGATATGCCGAAACAACGGTTCCAAGCAAATATTTTGTAAACGGAATGATATCCTCCATACCTTCCTCCCACTTCCATTGCGATTCACGCAGAGACCGGTAGTATTGCGCTTTGCTCTTCTCTATTTTTGCCTCCAAAGAAATATACTTACCGACGTAAAATCCGTTCCGGTAGAGCAACAGTGTCGTCAGGAGGCGGCTCATTCTTCCGTTACCGTCATTGAAGGGATGAATACATAAAAAATCATGAATAAACACCGGTATGAGCAATAGCGGATCCGCCGTCTCATTTCCTATGGCCTGATTGTATTCTTCGCAAATCCGGTCCAGCATCCGCGGTGTCTCAACGGGCCCCGGCGGCGTAAACAACACCTCCGTATGTCCGTCCTGAAATGTCGCACTGATGTAATTCTGAACCGTCTTCGTCTTCCCTGCCATCGGTGAATTCATGTGGCTGCACATGATCTTATGAAGCTGCAGGATATAATTCCTCGTGATCGGAATCGCATCAAAGCTTTCATGAATGATATTCAGGGCGTCACGGTATCCGGCGATTTCCTGCTCATCCCTGTTCTTTGGGGTTGTTTTTTCTTCGACCAGTTGCCGGATCCGTGTGGCCGTCGTCACGATCCCCTCAATGGCATTGGAAGACTCTGTGCTTTGTATCTTCGCAATCTCCACCAGCTTCTCCAGTTCCGCAGGCCGTTGCTTCAGATACAGCTCCTGTTTTCCCGCAAATCTGTTGATCGTGGCGACAAAACCGAGCGTCTCCGTATCCCATCTTTCGTTTGTCAACTGATTATAATGAAAATCACGCATTCTCATATCCTCCTCTGTTTTTCCCGTAAATATTACCACTAAATAAGGACATTGTCAAATATCTTACACTTTTTCCCGTATTTATTTCGTGAAAATATGGGAATCGTAGTGAGGATGTGGGAAAATATGTTCGTGTAAGAGGAACAGAGAAACGCCGCTGCGGAAGCAGCGGCGGTTCGTGGTAGTCTGGTTAAAGCCCCGAACTTGCTTAGGCTTAGCCGAGCAAGGACAGCACGCCCTGGTTGCTCTGGTTCGCCTGCGCCAGCATGGACTGGCCGGCCTGCGCCAGGATGTTGTTGTTCGAGAATTTGACCATCTCTGTCGCCATATCCGTGTCGCGGATCTGGGATTCGGCAGCAGTCGTGTTCTCCACAACGTTGTCCAGGTTCTTGACCGTGTGCTCTAAGCGGTTCTGCACAGCACCGAGATCAGATCTCTGCTGGGAAACGCTCTTCAAAGCATCTTTGATGCTCTGCAGCTGGCTTCTTGCCTGTGCACCGGAGGCGGAAACGACGTTGATCGATTTCACGCCGATGCCGGACGCGCTCATCTTGTTGATGCTGATGTTGATCTGGTTGGAAGCGGAAGCTTCTGCACCGACCTGGATTCTCTTGTTCTGGAACGAACCGTTCAGGAGCATCGTCTCGTTGAAGGTCGTCGTCGCGGAAACACGGTCGATTTCGCTCACCAGAGCATCAAGCTCGGACTGGATGTAGCTACGGTCGGTCTGCTGAAGGGTGTCGGTACCGGCCTTGTTGACCAGTTCGTTCATGCGCTGCAGCATGTCATGGACTTCTGCCAGAGCGCCTTCAGCCGTCTGCACGCAGCTGATACCATCCTGCGCGTTCAGGGAAGCCTGCGTCAGACCACGGATCTGTCTGCGCATCTTCTCGCTGATGGCGAGGCCTGCCGCATCATCAGCCGCACGGTTGACTTTGTAACCGGAAGAAAGCTTCTCGGTCGACTTCGCCTGCGTCGCGGTTGTGACACCAAGCATACGGTTGCTGTTCATTGCTGTAATGTTGTGTTGTACTACCATGGTTTTTTCCTCCTTGAGTGTTGCGCGCGCAGCATCCATGCTGCGGCAGACTTTGTTTTACACATATTATATCGGAAAAAGATGAGAAAAGTTAAGACTTATCTATTAAAAAATGCTTATTTTTACGCCTCCGAAAGGAATTCCGGCAGTATTTCGCCCTGTTCTTCGAACAGTTGTTTGATGGCATCGTACTGTTTGCGGTAAAAGGGATAACCGTGCATCCCGCCGCTGTGCCTCGGATTCATGTAATCCGCCCCGAAAATGCGTGTCAGCAGAAGATTGTAACGCTCCGGTACGGGCACGATAAAGCCTTCGAAGGGCATATAGACCGGTTCCCCGAACCAGGCGCGCTCATAGAGCTGCGTGCGGCTTTTCTGCTTGCTCGGGAGAAATGCCACCAGATTGCTGTTTTCTTCCGTATACAACGCCATGGCGAGGTCAGAAAGGATCATCAGGCGCTGTCTTACCGGCATCCCTTCGTCCGGATGCGCCCCGATCTCCTCTTCCAGCCAGCGCAGGGTCTTTTTCTTCTCCGCCTCCGGTTGCGACGGATCTTCCCAGGTACGGCTTAAGGTGTTGGCCGTCGCGATCAGGACATCCTGCCTGTGTTCCGCCTCCGGATCCGAAGGCACGGTATCCAGCGCATGGATGTCCACGCCCGTCGCGAAGGGGCAGAGATGGTATCTCATCAGGTGCTCCGGGGAAAGATTGACCCAGCGGCCGTTATCCACCCGCCAGGCCAGATTGACGTTGCCCTCCTCATGATGCGAATTGATCAGCACGAGGCCGCGGGATGCAAATTCGCTGTCGGGAAGGGCATTCATCCGCATCATGTCTTCGCGGAACATCCAGAGATCAATATCATCATCCCAGGGAACATACCCTCCGTGGCGCACGACGCCCAAAAGTGAGCCGTAGGCAAAATAATAACGAAACCCGTGCGCTTCGCATAAATCATGAAACGCGCCGAGGACTTCGAGTTCCGCCGCCCACGCGCGTTTCATCATGGATGATATGGTAAACCCGTCACGGGTTTCGCTTTCAAAAAATGTCTCCGGGAACACCATGGGGATTACTTCTTGCTGTCAAAAAACTGCGGTGTGACCGACTGTGCATGGTTCATCGTCTGATGATACAGATAGGCCGTCCCGGCGCTTTTTCTGCCCTTGCTGAGTTCCGCCCGGGCGGCGGCAAAATAGCGGTCGGCCGCCGCTTTATTGCGCTTCTCCTGCGCCTCGATGGAATTGGAAAGCGTGGTCACCGTGCGGATCTGTTCCTGAATT
The DNA here is from genome assembly GCA_017443065.1 of Lachnospiraceae bacterium. Lineage (GTDB taxonomy): Bacteria > Bacillota > Clostridia > Lachnospirales > Lachnospiraceae > Butyrivibrio. Next base: position 56,597 of record JAFSPF010000031.1, on the reverse strand, counting down.
CCCCTGATCTGCGCGGCATATTGTTCTTTGTGTTCGCCGATCTGATCCCTGACCTTCTCAAACAGGGAAGTGAAGCCGTCATCCAGCTTCTCCAGATCCTCGATCAGCACGCCCTTGCGGTCCGCCACCTCATCGAAGGCGGCGTCATCCATGGCATCTCCCTGTTCAAAAAAAGTTTTCTGGCTCAGACTCAATGTCTCCAGTTCCTGCAGAATCCCGATCTTCTTCCGCAGGCTGTCGGCCATCATCTCCAGATAGTTTTCCGTCATGCCGGCACCTTTAACCCGTTCTTCTTCATCACCTGAATCCAGTTGTCGCGGATCGCATGCATATGCTCATTGACTTCCCTGACGATTTCCACGTCTTTGCGCATATTGGCTTCCACCAGTCGTCTGTCAAGATAAGAATACATGTTTTCGAAGTCCTGTGCAACCGGATAACTCATGTCCAGGGTGTTGCGCAGATATTCGATGATCTTCTCCACCTTGATGATGTTGGTGTGCGCCTTGTCCACATCCTTTTTTTCGATTGCGACCTCTGCGATGTTGCAGAACTTGATGGCGCCTTCATAGAGCATCAGAGTCAGCTCCGCGGGCGATGCCGCCATAACCTTGTTGTTGGCGTACTGTGCGTATGCATTTGTCGGTGCCATGATGTTTCTCCCCGTTTTAAGATTGTGTTTTCCCTACATGTATTGCAAGCGGCGTCCGCGCTTACCGGACGCGGACGCCGCATATGACACTCAGCCGAAGTATCCGGACAGGTTCTGCTGTACGGAATTGACCTTCGCCATGGCCTTTTCCATTCTGGTGAACTTCGCGTAGTAGGCATCCTCTTTTTTGTTGAGACGCTCCGTCGCATCCAGAATCTTCGAGTTGTAGCTCGAATACTGCTGCGCCATCAGCTTGTCCTCGTAGATCGTGAAGGAGGAGCTGTACTCCGTGCCCTTCATCTGATCGAACATGCCCTTACGCAGGTTCTGTGCCAGCTTCGAGAAGAAATCCGCCACCGCATCCGGATCGGAATTGATCATGGCCTGCAGCTTGTCTTCGTTGTTCTTGGTAACAATATCATCCGAATCGCCGTCGATATGCAGGACACCGCGTTCGTCCTTTGCCGTCGTCAGGTAAGAACCTGTATTGATGCCGAAAGTGGAAAGCGTCATCATCTGTTTGGTTCCGTCGCCGAGAGTCACCTCGATTTCTCCCTGCATCATGGCCTTGAGTGCACTCGACACCTCACCCAGTCTGGAATCCTTGCTCAGCAGACCATCCTTGATCTTTTTCTCCCAGTCCTCCACTTCCTTTTCACCCATCGCGTACTTCTCGTCATCGGTGAGCATCTTGTACTTGGCGGAGGAATCCGCGTAGTAAGCGGTATCCAGGGTCTTGATCATCTCGTTGTACTGCTTTAAGAGATCCTTGACCATGTCATAGATGCCGGAGGTATCGGTCTTTGTGGTGATCGAAAACTCCTGCTCCGTGACTTCGTTGGCCGTGATCTGCAGGCCGTTAATATCAAAGGTGCCGTCCGCATCATTGTACTTCACATCATTGAGCCAGATCTCGGCATCCGTTCCTTCGTTGTACTTGCCTTCGTTCAGCTTCAGCGCATCCGCCACGCCGCCAGCCGCAAAAGAGAAGTTGCTGGCGTCTCCGGTTGCCGCGGCGGAGATGTAGATACGTCCCTGCGCCTCATCAAAGTTGGCATTGAGACGGGTGTCGCTTCCTTCAATGGTCGCGCCCTTGATGGCCTTGATCACATCATTGATGGTCGCATTGTCTTCGAAGGTCAGGGTAACTGATTTCTTCGTCGCCTCCGCAATCGACCCGGTGGAGTTTCCCTCGCTGTCTGTCGCCATCTTTCCGGTGTTGATCGTCAGCGTATACTTCCCGGTTTCAGGATCTTTTGTGGCACCGAGATCAGCAAGGCTCTTGGAACCGCTCGTGGCACCCTCGATCTTGCCGCCCGTCGTAAAGGCGGAAGAGGCGATTTTCGTAACCTTCATCTTCTGCGTTGCGTTCATCGCACCGTCTTTGGTGGTGATGCTCACGGCGGATTTGTTCGAAGAAGTCGTCGTCTTCTTCATAAAGGACGACTTCATGCTCATCGTATCGAGCGGGCCGTTATAAAACTTCGTAAACGCGGAGTTGACCGGCTTCCAGGCCTCCTGCTTCCACTCCATCCGCTTCTGGTTGCCCTTCAGGTTGTCGACCTTTTTCTGATAGCTGGATACCAGTGAAGTCACCAAAGACTCTGTATCCAGACCCGAGTTTAATCCTGTAATCCTGTTCGTGCTGCCCATAACACCACCTCCTTTATCCCTTCTCGTCCACCATGATGCCGGCCAGTTCCCAGACCTTGGCGATCATGTCGAGCGTCTTGTCCGGCGGAAATTCCTTCACTACCTTTTTCGATTCCTTGTCCACCATCTTGATCGTCACGCGGTTCGTCTTTTCGTGCACGCCGAAGACGGCTTCCGTATTATTGTCGAGCTTCTTGTTGAGGTTACCGATCGCCTTTTTGATGCGCTCGTTTTCGGCCTCAATCTCCTGCTCGGTCTTTTCCTTTGCCTGATCGTTCTGCTGCTGCGCCTTATGCTCCACAGCAGGAACCGCATCCTGATGTAATTCCTGGATCTCAATGCCGTCCGACTCGATGGGCTGCACTTCGATCGCAGGCTGTACCGGCGCTACCGGCTGTACCGGTTGGACCGGTATACTGCTTCCTACGCTTGATACTGCACCGATTCCCATAGTTTTTCACCTCCGTGTGGTTGTGGTGCGCATTCCCATCGTGCCACGTCCCTGTGGTACATGCGTGTTAACGTTGCTGCCATCTATGTTTCATCAGATACCGGCATGTGCATGCACACGCCAGGTATATCTATCACTCATTATATCGGCCGGATACGCAGAATCTTTAGCGGGAAATATCTAAAATCAGACTATTTTTGAAAAAACTTTTTCTTATATGATAACTAATTTATACAGATTCCTTGATCATTTTTTCGAAAATATCGGCATAATCATACGCCGCCAGCACCTTTGCCCGCCCCGCGGCGGCGATCGCTTCTCTTTCTTCCTCATGCGCGAGGTAATAGGCGCACTTCTCCGCGAGGTCCTCCGGCGTATAAGCGATCACCAGTTCCTCCCCGTCCCTGAACTGCGCGGCGATTTCCTCCTGATAGGTGGTGATGAGGAAGCCCCCCGCTGCCAGGACATCCGTCACGCGCAACGGGATGCCGGAAATGATGGTGCGCATGGTGATGTTGAGATTGATCTTCGAGCGGTTGAAAATATGCGGCATGTCCCTGCGGTAGGAGGCATAGCCGAGGTTGGTCACGCCCTCCGGCACGGCCTGCTTCGGATCCGTATACAGGTCCACCGGCGCGATCTTTGCCAGACGTCCAAGCAGCTTCGGGCGCTCTGACTGCGTCACCTTCCTGCGCAGCACGTCCCGCAGGACGCCGTTCTCATTCATCGTATACTGATCCGTCCGTTCGAAGCGGACATGGCGGTGCATCTCTTCGATCAGCTCCTCCGGCACCACATCCCCGTCGCCGATCAGATCATGCCCGAAGACATGCTCCTGCGCCGCGATCACGCCGTCAAAATAGCCCTTCAGATGCGGCGGCAGCTGCTCCATTTCGTCATAATAATTATCCTCGTTGTTGTACAGGCTTCCCAGAAAGCAGATTTCATGCTCATAGGGCTGTGCATACAGCGCCTCCGTCTGCTCCCGGATGCGCTCCGCATCCACCCCCAGCGGGGAATAATGCATTGTGGTATGCCCCGCCGCACGCATCTGCTCCGCCTGCCTGCGGTCAAAGGTATAGATGCGGTTGCAGGGATTGTCGATGTGAATGCTCGTCAGGGGAAGGAAGGGGGAGTCGAAAACCAGGCTGATGTAGGCTGTATTTGTCTTTTGGCATGCGGCAGATACCACCGGAAAAAAATTAAAGGAAAACACCAGGTCATAGGCCGGTCTGTTGTTTTCCGTCTTTTGCAACTCTGTCAGAAGCGTTCCTTCAAACGCCGCATCCTCCGTGATGTTCTTCCACTCATAGTACAGCTTTGTTACCTTATGCCCCAGCCGCTCCAGGGCATCAAAGCCGTCCTGAAAGGTGAATTCGTCCCATGTGTAAAAAAGAATATTCAATCCGCCTTCTCCCCGACATGACAAAGAGGGGGCAGGTGACCTGCCCCCTCCGGAAGTACGACCCTTATTTCTTCAACGATTCCTTCGGTCCGCCCATCAGGTCGCCGAGTGCCACCAGATCACCGACTGCGGTGGAGGTTGCGTTCTCCTCACGGATCTGCAGGTAGACCTCCTTGCGGTAGATCGGGACCTCCCTCGGTGCGGCAATGCCGATCTTGACCTGATCGCCGCGGATGTCCAGCACCGTGATCTCGATGTCGTTGTTGATCACGATGGCCTCATTTTTTTTTCTCGATAATGCTAACATATGCGCCCCGCTCCCTTATTTGTTTTCTGCTTCCTTTGCGTCCTTTGCCGCTTTCAGAATCTCATAAATCGGGAACTTGACCGGATACTCATCCTCATCCAGGATGATCTGTGCAGCCGTGCGCTTCTCCGTGTTGATGACGATCGGTCCCTTGAGGTTGACGGTCATCTTCTCGAGCTCATGCGGCACCGTCACGGTGACCAGCACCAGCGTCGTCTCCGGATTGATCGGCTTGACATCCTCAAGCACGTCATCCTCCACCTGCGGATTGTAATCGTCCTTGACATAGAGCGGATCCATGACCGGCATCGCAAAGGCGGGTTCATCCAGGGACTGCAGCCAGTGGATGGCACCGAGGCCCTGCTCCTGGTCATACATCATGGCAAACTTCTGCATCTCCGGGAAACCGATGATGCCCTTCGGGAACGTGATAATGCGTCCGTCATCAATTTCTACTTCGCCGAAAATTCTGGTTGTGATTTTCATAATTCCTCCTGAGAGATGTGTGAAATTGTATGTTTGTTGTTATGCATCCATCTATGTGTACGTCGCTCTGTGCGAACGGTTTATCGTTTTTATTATAACAGATTATCGTCTTTATGCAACTACAAGATATAGTGTCCGGGGCGCCAAATCAGCCCACAGATTGCTCTGCGCCGCAGCGCTTAAATGTAATCCATAAGAGATGTCGTCATGATCTTGCCCGTAGCCTGCAGCGATGCTTCGTAGGTGAGGCGCGCCATCGCGAGCATCGTGCCCGCTTCCGCAAGATCCACATCCTCGTTTTCGGACTGCAGTTCCTTGAAGGTGGCGGTCTGGTCCATCAGTCTCGACTCGATGAGGTCAAGACGTTTGGAGCGCGTACCGTTCACCGTCACCGCGTTGTTCGCCATGTCGATTGCCTTCGTCACGCCCGTGATCTTTGCGCCGAACTCGTCCTTCATGATGTCGGTGAGGTAATCGTAAGCTTTCTGTGCCGCATAGATTTCCTTCTGGATGGATTCCTGTTCCGTTGTCACGGTCGTGTTTGCCAGTTCCTGCTTCAGGATGTTGATCTTGTTGTTTACATCCGTCATCTGGTCCAGAATCCTGCGAAGATCCTCCGCATCGCGCTTCACGTCATTCGTGAAAACATCGTTTGCCGTCGTGTTGACCTCGATCTTCTGGTTGTAACCGACATCATATTCCATCGTGTGGCCGGCGGTACCGATGTTGTACTTGATGCCTTCATTCGTGCAGGCAAAGAGGTGCTCCGGCCTCGTGTCGCCCTTGACGAAGTTGGTCTTGTCATAGACCGCGTTCAGGGTATTGGCATTGATGATGTCCTGCAGGGCGGTGAGTTTGTCATTGAGTTGTTTGCTGAACAGAATCTCACCGGTGTTGGCGTTCACAATAAACTGATTGTCGAACGTTGTCGGCGTTCCTATATATGTGTCGTAGAGATCACGGTACATCGCATCAATACTGTCCGCCGAATCAGTCGCGTCAATCACGGCCATCGGTTTCAGCGTCGTCTCCACATAGGAACTATGCACCGCACCGCCGGAGTTGAGCTGGACAACACTTTTGGCAGGATCTCCGTCCTTGTTGTTGCAGTCACCCGTCAGGGTGTAGGTGCCGTCGGTGTTGACGGTGACGGTATATCCTGCTCCGCTGCCCTGATTGATCTTCATCGTGTACGGTTGCTTTGTTTCGTCGGCCAGGGGGATATAGATCGTTTCCTGGCTTGCAAGGCTGCCCGTTTCCGGCGTCATTTTCACTTCCGTGACCTTGGCCTGCGTCACGGTGGTGGTGGCCTTCAGAATACCCGGATAATTTGTACTGTCCGGGAAATCAACCGGTTTATTCTGATCCGAACCGGCATAAATCACGCCTTTGGCATTCACCTTAAAAGGACCGTAATCTGTCCCGTCAATGTTGCAGGTCACGGAATAGGTGCCGTCGGTCGAATCCTTACTCGCGGTGTAGGTTTCTTCTGTTCCGTCCGGATTGGTCACCGTGATCGTCGTCAGATTTCCGCTTCCGTCCTTCCCCGATCCGTCATTTACCGGCAGGTGCACCGTATGGCTCACGCCGTCCGCAGTCGTGAAGGAAAGATTCACCATATCCACATTGGCGCTGGAAGGCAGCACTGTAGACGCAGCGGAAACCGCCATGTTTTCACGGTACTTCAGCTCAAATTCGGGCGGATCCGCGTCCGGGTCAAAATTCCTCGTGATATCCAGTCTGTCATAGGACAGGCGCAGTCTGCCGACCGTATACAGTTCGACATTGCTTTCCAGCATTGCATTGGACAGTTCGTCACCGTTGGCAAACTCACCCGTGCTCGTCACGCGGTCGGAGGTATCAATGCTCTTCGCATTGAACTCGTCCTGGATGTCCTCATACTTTTTGGAGGTGTCCTCCATGAAGGACAGCGAGGTGTTCGTGCGGTAGCCCGTGAAGGCATAACGTCCGGCGTAGTCCACGTTGCCGACGTTGTAATATTCGTTCGACAGCTGCTCGATCTGCGTCACGATGGACTGCCAGTCGCTTAAGGTCTTGTATTTGTCCGGGCCGGCATTCACCAGTTTTTTCAGGTCCACGAGAACGGAATCGTCGCCGGAGATGGAGGTCAGGGCGCTCTCCGTCACCTGCAGCCAGGCGGCCGCGTCCTTGACGTTCTTTTCGTAATACTGCGAAAGCTCCGAGACATTGGCACGAAGGCGCAGCGCGCGGATGGCGATGACTGGATCCTCCGAAGGGCGGTTGATCTTCTTGCCCGTCATGATGGCGGTGGAGACATCGTTCTCCGTCACCTTGTTGTTGTTGATGTTGTAGAGCGAGTTGTTCTGCATTATTTTGTTGGTAATGCGCATGGGATACCTTCTTTCTTTTACACGCCCGTTTGCAGGATCAGGCGGTCGTAGATCTCGGTCAGGGTCTGGATCATTTTGCTTGAAAGCGTGTACGCATTCTGGTACTGGACGAGGGAAAGGGCCTCTTCGTCCTTGTCGACACCGGAGACGGAAAGTCTCTGGTTGTCGATTGTGAGCTGCAGCGATTCGTAGGTCGCGAGCATCGTCGCGGAGTTGTTCTTGTTCATCGAGATATCCGCCTGCACCTTGGAGAGGAATTCCCCTGCCTTGGCATTGCGGAAGATCGTCAGCTGCGAGGACATATCGTAGAGCGCCTGCGCCGTGCCGGTCTGCTCATTGCCCTCGGACCTGTCGGATTTTGTGGGCAGGCGCGTCGGGTCATTCAGCAGGATGTCATTCACCTGGAAATTGCCCGCCGTCAGAAACTGATATTTTTTATTCGTACTCGTCAACTCGTCGTAGCTGTACTGCGCATTGCTGTCGAGGAGTTTTTTGCCGGTCAGAAGCCAGGTCGCGTCCTGCGAATCCGCCGTGTAGCCTCCCATGACGACTTCGTTGGCCGCAGCCGCATAACAGCGCACCCACTCGTTCATCTGCGCCATGTAATAGGGGATGCCCTGGTAATCCACCGCGCGGCCGATGCGGACATCGGCACCTTCATTGATTTCCGAGGCCAGGATTGCCTGATCGCCCTCTGTTTCCGGAGGATCCACATAAAAGGTGTAGGAACCGTCCGCATTGTAATTCCATTCCGAATAATGGTAAACGCGGGAGCCGATGGTGATCCTGCTGTAATCCGCCACATTGCTCTTGTTCATATCCTGCAGATAGGCCGGCATGGAATCTGCTTTGATCTTCACTTCGTAGTGTCCCGCATGCGGATCGGGGGCCGTCAGCATCTGCGGAATCACCTGACCTCCCGCTCCGGTGGTCGTCGCGATCGTATCCGCCTTGCCGTAAAAGTACTGCGCATTGTTCCCGTCACGCACATCAATCAGCCCCTGCATCTTGCCGCCCATCAGGCGGTTGCCGAGGTCGAAGGTGCCGAGGTAATTTGTGTCGCCTTCCTTATAATTCGAGGACACCCACTTGATATCATAGAGGCCGTCCACATCACTCATGTTCATGCGCTCATCCGGTTCCCTTGCGACGCAGATCAGCTGGCGGTACGAGGTGTCGTCCACGAGGAGATCACCGCCCGCGATATGAATCGTAAAACGCGTGAGCCCCGTGTCGCGGTCCGGATCGCTCGTATCCTTCACCTTGATTTCCTTCGTCTCCACGCTGACAAAGCCGGAGAGCTCATCCAACAGCACATCGCGTTTGTCGCGCAGGTCATTCGCGTTTGCACCGGTCAGCTCGATCGTGTTGATCTGCTGGTTTAAGATCACGATCTTCGACGCGATCGTGTTGATGTTATCGCAGGCCAGCTTGATCTCGTCATTTGTCGTCTGCTGCAGCTGGCGGAGGTTGTCATTCGTGTTGTTGAAATATTCCGTCAAAGAGCGGACGCTGCCGATATAATTTGTCTTGGAATCATCCGTTTTATTCGTCAGAAAGCCCTGCAGATCCGCCTGCATCCTGGTGAAGAGCGAATTGAAGCCGGCGCCCACATCGTCCTGGAAGTAGCGCTCGATCAGGTCATTATAATAATCTCTCTGCGAATATTTTCCGAAGGACGTTTCGTTCGTGCGGAATCTTTCGTCATAGAACTGGTCGCGCACACGCTCGATCGCCAGCGTGTCCACACCGGCACCGGCGCAGCCGTACTTGGTAAAGACACGGAGCGCGTCGGAGGCTTCCTGTTCGACCTTCTGTCTGGAATACCCGTCGGTGGTGGCGTTGGCGATGTTGTTGCCGGTGGCGAGCAGCGCCGCGTTGGCCGCTCTCAAACCCGATGCCGCGATGTTCAGTCCGAAAAATTGTGAAGGCATGTCTGTTCTCCTTGTTCCCCGGAATCTCACGGGGAGGTTACCGTCTGTTCTTTATGCCAGTGAATTCAACAGGTGGTCGAGCATCTCGGTCACCACGTTGATGTATCTGCTGGAGGCGTTAAATGCGTTCTGGAACTGGATCATAAACTGCATTTCCTCGTCCTGGTTGACGCCGTGGACCTCTTCCCTTGCGCTTTCGATCCCGTCCACCGTCAGTTCCTGGAATTCCATGATGCCCTTATAAATGCTGCCGGAGGTCGCGATCTGCGTGCACAGTGCGTTGTAGTAACCGCGCAGGCTGTTTCGCGTGGCGACGTTCGGATTCAGCACATAATCCTCCGAAGTAAAGGCCTTCTTCAATGCTTCTATCGCCACATTGTCATGTTCGCCGGTGAGCGTACGGAAGGAGAAGAGCGTCGGATCCTTCTGCAGCTTGTCATTGATCACGGTATTCGTGACGGAGAGGCCCATGCGGTTCAAGCCCGCAAGATGCTGGTCATCGATCTTGTATCCGAGGCCGAGATACGGGTCCGCCACCTCAAACAACATCCAGTCCGCCGTGTCGCCTTCGCCCGCGATCGTCGCGGGATTCGACTGCGCGTTGCGCATCACCTCGTTGATGGCGTTGCAGGTGTTGTGGAAGAGCATGTCAAACTCCGCCTCCAGGTTCATGATGATGGACTGCGAAATGTTCTCATTGTAGAAAGCATTCGAGGCGTCATCCTTGATATCATGGAAGTTGGCGTAATGATCGCCGCGGGCAAGGAGCGTGGAACGAAGAGAACCCACGTCCGTGCGCATCGCACTGGAGACCTGTAAGCGCAGGTCGACGACCTTTGCGCCGGAGATATCCAGATACTTTTCCATAACCGGAACCGTGTTTGCCGGCGGATCCTGCCACTGCAGATTTCCGTACTGGTCCGTCGCCTGTCGTTCCGCTTCCTTCGCCGCAAATTCCCAGTACGGTGTATAGAAGTGATCACAGGATTCTGCGGTATCCAGTCCGATATGGTGCACGGAATCCGTCATGACAAAAGCCGTTCCCTCAATCGAAACGGTCACGACACGGAGCGGATCCTCCTGATATTCAATGTCAGCGATCTTGCTGAGTTCGTCCAGGATGAGGTTGCGTCTGTCGCGAAGATCGTTCGCGTGTTCGACGCCGCCGCCCTCGATGCGGGAGATCGCCTTGTTGAGCTCCAGGAGCTCATCGCCGTAGGCATTGATCTGATCCACGATATCCCGCACGGAATTATTCATGCGGTTCTGGTAATCCTGAAAGCCCTGGTAGACCGCCTTTGCGCGGACGACAAACTCATTCGCGCGGTTCACGAACTGCGCCTGATACGTGGCGTCCGTCGGGTCCTTCGACATTTCCTGGATGGCAACCCAGAGATTGTTATACGTATCGGCAAATTCCGCGCCGTTCAGCTCCTGCAGCTGATCCTCGATTTCCTTCATCGTATTGTAGGAAACCTCATAGAACGCGCTCCTGCCGCCCTCCAGGCGATAGGATTTATCCAGGAACATGTCGCGGACCTGCTTCGTATTGTTATAAACGACGCCGAGACCGTTCTGCATCGGCCCGTTCATGTTGAAGTCGACCTTGATCGTGTTATAATCCTGCGTCCCCTGCGTCACCTGCTGTCTGGTGTACGCATGGGTGCCGACGTTCGCCATGTTGTGCGCCGTGGTATTCAGTGCGTTTTGTGAAACTCTCAGTCCCGAGGAACCGACATAGAGATTTGAAAATAAAGACATCGCTTATTCTCCCATACCCTGTTTTACATGCTGTATATCGACAGGAAACGTGATTTCCTTTAGTTTTTTTGCGTTAACACGGATTGCTTCGTTGCTAAAGCAACTCCCGCAATCCTCCATACATTCGGAAATCGCCGCACTCACTTCGTTTCGTACGGCTGTTTTCCTCATGTATGGGCGGTCCGAAAATCATAAAGCCGACATCTGCAAGCAGTGTCGGCTTTATGGCTTTCGTCCCTGTAACGCAAACGGATCCGCCGCCTTACTGCTTCGCGTCGAATCCTCCCCTGTTCGCACCGATCACATCACCCGATGTGCCAGCTGCCTTTGTATAATTAGCCGTCTCCGGCGCCCTTCCGGACGATTGCAGGATGTTCATTTCGAACTGCACCATCTCCAGGGAACTCTGCAACAGCTCCTGATTCTGGCCGTTCACGCGCTTGACGTTGTCTGCGACAAGCTTTAATCTGTCGCGCTGTTCCGCCAGCTGCCTCTGCTCCTCCGGCCGCTTATCCAGCATCTGGACCAGGTCGGTCAGCCTTAAAGATTGAACATCCATGTTGAGCACGTTTGCGATGTCTTTCATCGCGGTCTGCCGCTTCCGGTCAAGGTTTGCGATCTGCGCAACCGTGCTCTGCTCCTCATCCGTGATCTGCGATAACTCTTTTAAGTCGCCCGATACGATGATTGACGTTTTTTTGCTCGACAAGCCCAACAGCGATTCGTACAGATCGCATTCCTGACGCAATGTCACGATCAGATCTTCCATTAAACTCGCCATGGGACATTCTCCTGTGCGCTTTTATTGCGCTGTGGATTACGTCAGACCTTATGCACCGGCCGCCGCGCTCCACTTCTCCAACAGTTTGTCCGCGAACGCGCCCGGATCCACGTCGTAGGTGCCGTTCGCGATCTTCTGTTTGATCGGCTCCACGAGATCGGTGCGCACATCCGGAGATGCCTTGACAGCGTTCTTTGCCGTCAGGATGTCTTTGCCGATGGAAGAGATCTCGACATTATCCCTGACCTGATAAGCATTGTTCGCTGCCTGCGGCTTCGCCGTCCTCTTCGGACTGTAGACCTGCTGAACTTGATTGTAGGCCTCGATACGCATGGTTAACTGCTCCTTTCCTGCTACCCCACTATGGTTACAAACTACAACTACTACAAAAGATACTTCTCCCCTGTTTTACACTCTATATATCGGGTTTTTATGACAAACCTTTAGTCAAAAACCGCAAAAAAGAAAAAAGACTTTGACCCGAAAAATGCCTGTTTTTCGACCATTCGCAGCAATTGTCAGACGATTAACTCATATTTCAGGCGCGTTTTAAAAAGTTTATTGATATATGATTGTTAATAAAAGAGCCGGCGGTAAAGTGCTCCCGCCGGCCCGAATCCGCTTTTGCGCAACCTTTCTGCTTATGCCCTGAAATCGACATTATGTCCAATGAAGCTTTCCTCCGGTGTCTCCACGTTGTTCGCCTGGAAATTGAAGTTCCAGTCCTCGATCCGGGAGAGCAGCTCCTCGATGGAATCCGCCATGAGGATTTCGTAATCCTCCTCGTCTCCCTCTTCGAGCTTTTTACGGTCCTCCGCCCGCTCCGAGCGGGCCTCCTCAATCCGCTCTTTCTGTTTGGCCTTGGCCTCCTTCTTCGCCTCCGCCTTCGCGGCTTCCTTTTTCGCGGCGCGCTTCTCTTCGATCCTGGCCTGCATGTCCTTTGCGGACTTGTCCATGACCGCGAAGAAGCTGGCCCTGCCGTCATTGCCCACCTGCATGCCGATCGTCTTGACGTTCGGATTGTTGGACATCATCTGCTGTAAAACCGGCATCTTGGACTGCGCCGTGGAGATCAGTCCCTCGTACTGCTTGCGGTAGGCATCATCCGTCGCCATCTTCTCGATCTTTTCTTCATCGATCAGGACGACCATGCGGTTCTTGTTGCCGTAGCTTGACGCGTTGTTCTTTGCCACGTCGATCATGTCCTTCGAGACCAGCACGAAGTCCATGTCCTTGTATTTCTTCTTTAATTCCTCATAATACTTTGCGCCCTCTTCGGAAAGCTGCGGCTTGCCGAGTGTTGCGCCGTAGTTTGCCTTTGCGGTCTTCGCCGCATCCTGCGTTGCCTTCGGCTGCTGTGCAGCGTAAGCATTCGCCACGTTGTTCATGCTGACTTCGTTGATCGCCATAAGAATACCCTCCTTGGTACTGCTGACGCACACGGTTCCCGCGCCGGGACGGCGGCATGTGCGTACCTCCTTGTATATAGTAACACAAATGTATGCGGAAAGTCACCTCTCCGTTTTCTATATCGGAAGGTTCTTCCAAAAAATAAAGGGGCCTGAGGCCCCATGTTGCGAAAGACCGCTTTTTAGGTGTGAACGAAATTATCCGCGGCGCTTTCTTCTATTAAAAGAGAGCAGGAGTTCAATCCCGCCGAAGGCGGCGAAAAGAATGGAGCCGGCCTTTTTGTACGGGGCCGCCTGATCAAAGATGCCGGTGCGCGGCATATCGGAGGCGTTTTTGCCCTGGTTGTTCGTATCGGTGCCGGAGGTGGTTCCTGTGCCGGAAGTGTTTCCGGAGGTACCGCTGCCCGAGGTCGTGCCGGAAGCCCCCGTGCCGGAGGTGTCCGTCGTGCCCGAGGTGCCGGTGCCGGAGGTGGTTCCCGATGTGGTGCCCGAGGTCGTGTCGGATGCGCCTGTCCCGGAGGTCGTACCCGAGCCGCCGCTGCCGGAGGTGGTGCCGGAAGTCGTCCCGGAGGTATTCGTGTTCCCGGAAGAATCCGTGTTCCCGGAGGTATTCGTATTCCCGGAGGAATTGGTGTTTCCGGAGGTATTCGTATTTCCCGAGGTGTCCCCCGAGCTTCCGGTATTCGTATTGGTGTTACCGCCCGTGTTCGTGTTCGCGCTGTTGCCTGCGTTATTGCTGTTATTGTTGTTATTCGTATTCGTCTGCACAAAGACCGCCGTCAGTGTGCGATTGCTGTTCATGATCAGATTCGGATAAGGGTTGTCCGTCACGTTGGCCTGGCCTGCTTCCTCCCAGTGATCGAAGCGGTATCCCCCCGCCGTCGAATTGGCGCTGATGTTGAGCGGTCTCTGTCCCTGGTAATACAGACCCGCACCCGTGGAGGTGAGCCCCTGCACGTTGTTCGGACTGAGATTGATCGTCAGCCGGTACTGCGGCAGCTCGTCCAGATAAACGAAGGCATATTCCGAGAAGTGATTCGTGATCATCTCATACTGCGTGTCGCCAAGATCACTCTGCGTCCCGCGGCCGCGCACCACCTCCAGTACGCCGTTGTTCAGCGAGACCATATGCAGGTCTCGCTTGCCCTGCGCCGCGAAGGGCACGGTGAGATAGATCACCATGTCCTCGACGTTTTTGATCTCATGCGCCGCGCGCGCCTCCTGCGAAGCGTCGTTGACATCCATGTAATAAATATCGTAGGGAATGACCTTCCAGCCCGCACCGTAACGGACGTCGTTACGTACCGCATTCACGATCGAAGCCTCGTTCGTCATGCGGCGCACGAAGAGCCAGCCGTCCTCCGACTGCTCCGAGGAGGTATCCTGTGCGCCGTCGATCACGTCCTCCGTGTCGATCACGACGGTACCGTCCTCCGGCTTCTTTCCTGCCGTTTCTGTCAGGTTTCCGGGAATGTAGCGGACGCACATGTTATAAAAGAGCTGATCTCCTGCCATGGGGTTGCGGTCCTTTTCGTCAAAGGTCTGCTCAAACTGGATGGCCGCGTTGCCGTCTCCTGTCGTGACAATCTCGAACTGTTCCACCTTTGTCGTGGTGTAATTGCTGTCGTTATATCCCATGCGGTACAGCTCAAAGCTGCCCTTCCCCGGCGCCATCTTTGCGGGGAGCGTCACGGAAACGGCGAAGACCTCGTCCTTGGCCGACGCGCCCGCTTCCGTCTTCACTTCTTTGCCTTCCGCATCCTTCGCAACCTTGATCAGCTGCAGGCTGAAGGTGGCGGTCAGGTTGTCTTCGGGAAGAACGGTCAGATTGTTGAGGAGCTTCATGCCCTCGATCACCGTTCCCTCGAACTGCTCCAGATCCGCGATGCGGATGTAATCCGCGATGGCACCGTCTGTTCCCGCATGGAGGTTCGGGGTTCTTGAAGCCGCCATCAGATAAGGCATGCCTTCCGTCACCCTGCGTTCGCCCGAACGCTCGTCCCTGACGCCGATCTGCTGTCTTGCCACCAGGGCCAGGGAGAGCGTCCTGTAATCCACAGGGATATGCTTCCATTTCTGATAGGTTCCGTTCGTCGCCGAAGACGGCGCGTCAATTTTACTCTCCGATGTTTTGACGAGCTCCCACCGTCCCTTCGCGGGATCGATGGCGGTTTCGCTGTCCGTTTTGATGTCCGCAAGATAAGCGTACAGGCGAGGGTTCTCGCCGTAGATGTCCTGCCAGGCGGCATTGCCCCAGTGATCGCCGCGGATGCCGTCGTTAAACACGTTCTGCAGGTTCTCGTAGCCGAGGAAAAGCTTTGCATCACCCCATTCCGCAGCGGTGTCGTAGGTGCCGGCGTCCGTGGTGTTTGCGCCCGCCGTATTCTGCGCGGCGTTCGCGCCTCCCGCGACGGGGATCGTCTTCACGTCATCTGACGCGGTGTAATACAGGAGATCCTCACGCAGCACCCGGTAAAGATTGCCGAGGTTGGTCATCACCTGCATCTGCAGCTGTTCCGTCCGCGCGTCTCTCGTCTGCTTCTGAGCGGTGACGACATAGCAGCGGTCGGTCAACTGGCCTCCCGCCGTCTTTACGCCGCCGATCTCCTTTGCATCGGAACCCTGCGTGTCGATTTGCAGACGGGTCTTTGTCTGCGCCTCCGCTGCCTGTCCGGCCTGCCCGGCGCCCTGTCCCGTCTGCTCATCCGCATACACTATGTGAAAAGAACCGTGTGACGTCACGAGTGCCGCATGTGTCGTCACCGGCAGGTTGGCGATGAGCACCGAAAGCGCAACGGACGTAAGGCCAAAGATCCTTCTGCGGATCCTGACCCTGCGTGCCTGCTTTGCTGTTTTCCGGTTTGTTTTCTTCATCGCCACTTGTTGTTTTAGGGCGACGCAGCCGGAGGGGTCTCACGGCTGCGCCTAGGGAATAATATTATGAGGGCTTTGGTGAATGGCAATTTTGGTGTCTGGAACACATTTGCGGCTTACCCCGCTTATGCATGGCGTTCCAAAATATACTGATTCAGCACGTCATCCGTATCCTCGTCGTCATCAAAATATAACTCCACCGGCTCCCAGATCGTCTGGATAACGGTCTCCGCCTCGTCTCTCTGGAACGGATGCCCCGGATAAAACTCTCTGTCGATATACCATGATTCTGTCTGTGTTACGACTACCTGTCTGCCCATGTTGTCTCCTTTTTATCTTCTTTGCAATACTGTTCCCACGCTTTCCGCAGTTTTTTCCCGGCGGATCTATGTCTTCTCAAACTTCAGCTCTGCACCGGCACGCGCTGCTTCTTCGTGTTCACTGTGCCGAGCAGTTCAATCGCACCGAAGAGCACCAGCAGGATGATCGCAATCATCTTGTACGTCCCGAACTGGTCAAAGAGACCGGTCTTGGGCATGTCGGTGGAATTGGACTTGCCCTCGGAGGACGGGGTGGTGGAACCCTGCGTATCCTGATTCACGGTCACGTTATTGCTTGTACCCGGTGTTGTCCCCTGCGAGGTCGGTGTAAACACCGCCGTCAGCGTCGTATTTGCGGTCGGCGTAAAAGTATACGGATTCGCCGTGCTGACGATGTTCCCGCTCGGATCGCGCCAGCCGGAGAAGGTGTATCCGGTCGCAGGATTTGCCGTCAGCGTCCAGGAGCCGTCTGCGTTTGGTACCGCACTGGCACTACCGCCTTCCGTGGTGGCATTCGCCGTCACCGTGGGGCCTGTCGTCGCACCGCCGCCACTGCCCGACTGAACAAACTCCACGATCACGCTGTGATCCTTATCCAGGTTATTGATCGTGTATGTCGTTGCGGTCGAGGGATTTGCAACCGCATTGTCAATCCAGCTCTGCACTGTATATCCTTGTGCCGGTGTTGCCGTAAGGGTGACATTCGTTCCCGCCGCAAGATTCTGTCCGCCGCCGGTCACCGTGCCGCCCGCGGTCGGGTTGGCAATGGCGGTGACGCTGAAGGTGCCCCCGGGTGTTGTCGACGGAGTAAAGACCGCGTTCACCGTACGGTCACCCGTTACATTGAAGGTCCACGGGTTGTTGGTGGACAACTCATTGCCCTGCGGATCCGTCCAGCGCTGGAAGGTGTATCCGGGTGACGGGTTGGCGCTCAGCGTCGCTGTGGTATTAGGACTGTACGTTCCACCGCCTGACGTCGTTCCCGCGCCCGCAGGAGTGACTGTTCCGACACTGACGGTATACGTCGACGGCGTCGGGGAT
The DNA here is from genome assembly GCA_017443065.1 of Lachnospiraceae bacterium. Lineage (GTDB taxonomy): Bacteria > Bacillota > Clostridia > Lachnospirales > Lachnospiraceae > Butyrivibrio. Next base: position 39,151 of record JAFSPF010000031.1, on the reverse strand, counting down.
GGCGCTTCATCCATATACACAAATGCGTACTCCGAGAAGTGATCCGCCACAAACACATAGACATTCGGATTGGCCTGCGTTGTCGGTGATAACAGATTCTTTTCCAGCACGCCATTTTTGTTTCCGACCACATGTAAATCGTATTTACCGCGAATGGCGGTCGGAACGGATAAGCCGATTTCCATTCTCCCGAACTCCGCATCCGCAATCCGGTTCCCCTGTGCATCCACATAATAGATGTCATAAGGTACCACTTTATAATTTGCAAGCTCCGCATCCTGCTTTACCAGCGTTTCGATCTGGCTGTTGGAAATACTCCGAATGTAAAGGAAACGGTCAGCCGGCAGCGGATTCTCCGGCTTGGCATAACTGATCTCGTCCGAAGGCGTATCCAGTCTGACTGTCGGCGTGGTCTCAACCACCGTCAGGGATGGTGTACGGTTGTAGAAGATCAGATAGTTTCCGTTATAATCCGGCTTTGTCATATCCAGGGTGACGATCGCCATTGTATTGCCTGACATTGTAACGGAGACACCGGATTTTACAGGCGTGTAGGTATACTCATAGACACCCTCGCTGTTCAGTGCCCTTGTTACTCTCCATACACTGATCTCCTCGGATGAATATGTCGTGTTGATCGGAATACTTGCCTTTATGGACTCCAGTTCCGTCACTGCCGTTGCCAGTGTTCCGCCGGTCGGATTCTTCTGGAGACTCAACTCATATTCCACAAAACCGTTGTCTGCCCCAAGTACAATACCCTGTGCGGGAAGGAAGTTATCCCTTGCATCTGTCTGATAATCACTATCCACATCCCTGACGATATAATACCGGTCATCCGGCAGCGTTCCCGTATGCGTTCCCCAGGGCACTGTGGCTGTCTTATCTCCCCTGTCATCCACATACGATAATGTGAGCTTGGCTGCATTAATGTTAAAGACAAAGACATAGTCACCCGTTTCCGGGACATCAAAGGAAATGAGGCCGTTGACATCGTCCGTGTTTTCATTCAGATTATCGCGCAATACACTGCCGTCCAGTCGATAAACTTTGACATCCCCCTTCTTCACATTGAATGTCACAGGCAGGGTCAGGTTACTGATGCGGAACTGCGCGCCTGTGCCGGTGGTATCGGGCGTCGTATAGATGCGGAAGGGCACAGCAAAATTGTTGTCAATACCTGCATCGGTAATTGCAGTTTGTATTGCGGCTGCATTTGATACATTGTTATCCACATACACCGTTGTATTGCCCGTCAGTTTTCCGCCGGAAAGCGCCACACTCTGTGTCTGCGGGTCGATGCTGAATCTGTTGTCCTTGATATCCAGCGTATAGTTTTTCTCCGTGAAGTGCGCCGTGACCGTGCTCAGGTTTGCGTGAACCGGCAGGGTAATTGTGGCGTTCGTATCCGTGACTTCCTGTCCGCTTGTGCCCTGGTAGGTCCAGTTTGCGAAATCATAATGACTTTCCGGATAGGCTGTTAAGGAGATCGATGTTCCGATCTGCCGCACCTGCAGTCCCATATAATTTGCGGTGCCGCCGGTTGTGGGATCCATCGTAACGGTAAACGATTGCATGTTGGCAGAAGACCCCTGCGGTCTGAAATAAGCCGTCAGTGTCGTGTCGGCGGAAATATTACTGAGGGTAATGGAATCGGTCGTTGTTTGCGCCGATGTCAATGTATAACCGGTTGCCGTCCAGTGATCAAAGACGTACGTTGTGCCGCTGACGGTTCTGCCGCTTGCAGTCGCTGTCACGCTCCCGGTCCCATCATTAGGCACATTGGTTGTTCCGTTTGTTACATTCGTATTCAGATTGTTGTTATGAATCTGTACATCGCCATAGGTCTCCTCGCCGCTTGCGGGTTTTCCCGTGACACTATAGGTATTGCCGGGCTGCGGCGTGCTGCCGTTGGAATAGAAGACCACACCGATATCGTAGTTTGGCGCCAGGAGGGGAGTTGTTCCGGTTGTTGTGATCCCCGACGTCTCATTATACAGAAGATTTCCGTTTACATCCTTTGCCTGATCCACTGCGTTTGCCGTCAGAAATTGCTGCTCAAACTGCACCGCACGTCCGTCGGTACCGGTTTCCACGATGGCAAAGTTGGTGATTTCTTCATTTTTGTAATCGCTGCCGTCATAGTATCTCCGGTACACCTTGTATGTTCCATAGTTTGGTGACATGGGCATCCGCTCCGGCAGGGCAACGGAAACACAGAATTTTGCGCCGTCTGCGGCGGTTTCAATCAGAGTGGGCGTAGAATCAACATTTTGCGTATTCATAAGGCGAAGATTAAACTGGTGATAATCGTCCCCCTCAGACGCGCCGATAAAAGCGCGCAGCGCACCCGTATTGTCTCCCGTGCTGACATCTGTCACCTTTACGGTGTAATCACCGTACGTTTTCGGACTGTCTGAGGCCGCCATCAGGATGCCGTTTGCCGGTTTTTCATAAGCCCTGTCTTCCAACGTATTCAGTTGCTTACGGTACGCTACTGCCACCTGGGCAATGGTATAATCCGCCTCAATGTTGTTCCAGGTGTCATACGTCCCGGTCGTCGTGGTGCTCAGGCTCCCCGCTCCTCCGGTCAACCATGTGTATGTCGGGGTTGAATCGAGTGTTCCGTTGGTGTCCACACTTTGCTGAAGCCTGTAAAGTTGTGGCTGTGCACCGTAATCCTGGGCGAATTTCATATCACAGTTGTCCGGCTTGTCAATGACAAAATAAAACTGGGAGATCCCAAGCTTTAAGTCCGCAACTGTACCCCACTCGTCGTCATCCTTATATTGCATGGATGCTGTTCCCGCGCCGGTGCTTTCCAACCCGGCATAATAACTGATATCATAATACTTGGTTTGTGTATATTGTTCACTGGGAAGTATTCCTGTGAGCGTTGCTTTCGGCACAGTTGTCGGCGATGTCAGTATATAGCATTTCTTAACGGCCGAACCACCGCTATCCACGCCAACCAGTCCCTCTACTGTGCTTTCCTCGATCTTGAATAACTCGTGCTCTGTTTCCCCCGTGCTATATCCGTTTCTGCGGATTTCAAACTCTGCCCCAGGCGTTGCATCAATCAGCATCGCCAGCGAATGTGTCGGTATGCTCGCCACCAGAATTGCCAGAATCAGCGACGTGACCCCGAAGATTCTCTTCCGGATCTTTGTCTTTCTCGACATTGGTTTCCTCATCCTCTTGTTCCCCATTTTTGCACCCGTAGCCATTACCTTACTCTCCTTCCAAGAATGACCAGTCTGCCGTTTGCCCTCGAATATTCACATGTGGATAATGTGATCAGTTCGTCTCCGTACTCCGCCGTCTTGCCCGTGTCATAGAGGGACAGGTCCTTGGCGGTGGAAACGTAAGTGTTAAAGTCCTCTTCGCTTTCTATATTGATATAGTCGTAATACGCAAACTCGTTTGCGTTGGAGTTATATACCGAGGAAACGAATACGGCGATGATCTCGTAAACGCGTTCCTCATACAGGCTGTCGAAGTAAATCCGCGAATGTGTTTCATAATAGGAATAATCGCGGTAGAGATACAGGGTGCCGAACATGACGCCGGATTGCATGTTGTGTCCGTGAATCAGGATGTTGGTTCCCCCGGCGTCCGGCTCGCAGCGCTTGTCCAGCACCAGCAGCCCGTTTTGATCCTCCTCTCCGTCGAAGTTATGCTTTAAATAATAGTCGTTATCGTCTTCCACGAACATGACCGGATAGTCGATCACCGTGTCCGGGATGCGTAGCCAGCCGACCAGATCCGTGTTGTGCGCATACAAAGCTTCGTACTGCGGCATGATGGCCCGCTGCACGGGCACCTCCGGAATAACAACTTCCGTATCAGGTGTATTGACTGCTGCGGTCGGCGCCGCCATCACCGGGGCTGCCTCCTGCACCGGCCGGTTCGCATCGGCAAGGTCCGAGAGCTCGTGCAGGTTGCGGTTCGATCTTAAGTCCCCGAGCACCTGCATGACCAGTGCGTAGGCCACCACCGCAAAGGTCAGCGTAAATGCAATAATGGTGCCTGCTTTGAAGGCATTCAGCCGCCGGTTGCCATGATAAACTTCCCCTTCTTCCTCATAGGCCGGCTGTGGCTGAAGCTCCTCTTTTTCTGTCGGGAGTTCCGGATGGGCGTATGCCCGGGATCGGATGGATGTTGACCCGCTCGGTTCCAAAAACAAGGTCTTGTCCAGTCCGGTTAAGAACTCCTCCCCCACTTTCGTTTCAAAAGTAATCTGCTTTTCTTTAACCTGGCGCTTGTAATTGCGTGCGATATCAGCGGTCGATCTGCCTGTCCGGCTCAAGCCCGCGATCTTGCGTGCGTCCCTTCGCGCCGCCTGGTATTCTCTTTCGCTGCGAAAGCGATACTTGCCCAAGGTGTATACCATCATTGCCATTATCTCTCATTTTCGGGGAATTTGCAAGCGAAATTTCGTATATTTTTAAAAAAAATACTATATTTTGTGTTTTTCCGGGAAAAAACTACTGATATCTAACGAAAAAACGTTAAAAAAACGGGATTTGGACTGCTTTGCAGTCGAAATCCCGTAATCAGACAAATGACAGAAGTGATTACCTTTCAGGCGACGGCTTTGACGGTGTAGTCCTTTGCCTCCACGGCCTCTTTCAGGACATCGTCCGCGACGTCCGCCGTAAGGGTGACAACGGCCTCGCCCTTCTCATGGGAGACGGCAGCGCTCTCCACGCCGTCCAGGGCCTCCAGCGCCTTCTTCACGGTGTTCTCGCAGTGTTCGCACATCATTCCTTCGATCATCATGGTTTTTTGCATGGTATGTACCTCCTTTTCCTTACGTATATTCACCAGATTCAGCCTGAGCGCATTCATGCAGACGCAGAAGCTCGAAAGGCTCATGGCCGCCGCGCCGAACATCGGGTTCATGGTCCAGCCGAAGAGCCTGATAAAGGCGCCTGCCGCGATCGGAATGCCGATGACGTTATAAATAAAAGCCCAGAAGAGATTCTGGTGGATGTTGCGAAGCGTCGCCCGCGAGAGGCGGATTGCCGCCGCCGCATCCATGAGCGTGGACTTCATCAGCACCACGTCCGCCGCGTCGATCGCGACATCCGTGCCCGCACCGATCGCAATGCCGACGTCCGCCTGCGTGAGGGCAGGCGCATCGTTGATGCCGTCACCGACGAAGGCAACACACTGCCTGCCGTCCCTGCCGCGCCCGGAGGATTGCGCCGCTTCACCCGCTCCGGTCGCACCATCTGCAGCACCTGCACCGCCGGACAGGCGCTCCAGCGCCTCCACCTTCCCGGCCGGCAGCACGCCCGCCACAACTTCATCGACGCCCGCCTGCGCACCGATCGCCGCAGCCGTACGCTCGTTATCTCCCGTCAGCATTGTCACGCGGATGCCCATCTCACGCAGCTCCGCGATTGCCTCCGCGCTGTCCTCCTTGATGACGTCCGCCACGGCGATCACGCCCAGGAGCTTCCCTTCCTCCGCAAAAAAGAGCGGTGTCTTACCCTCTGCGGCCAGCTGCTCCGCCGCTTCAAAGAGGCGGCTGCGGTCCGTCGCGTCCTGCGCACCGACGGAAAGCTCTTTGTTCATGAAGGCCGCGTTGCCGCCGATCAGCTGCCGTCCCTCAAAAAACGCACACAGACCGTTTCCGGGCAGCGCCTCAAAGTCCGTCACTTCCTTCCCGGCCAGGCCGTGCTCTTCGCCGAGCGCCATGACTGCCCGCGCCAGCGGATGCTCGCTCTTCGCCTCCAGCGCACATGCCTTGATCAGCAGGACTTCATCCGAGACATCTTCTGCAGAGATGATGTCCGTCACGACCGGCTCTCCCTTTGTGATCGTGCCGGTCTTATCCAGCGCCACCGCCGTCACGCGCCCCGCCTGCTCCAGGGAAGCGCTCGTCTTGAACAAAATCCCGTTGCGCGCACCGATCCCGTTCCCCACCATGATGGCCACGGGGGTCGCAAGACCGAGTGCACAGGGACAGCTGATGACGAGGACAGAGATCGCACGCGCCAGCGCAAAGCCGGTTGTCTGCCCGACAAACATCCAGATGATAAACGTGATCACCGCAATCGCAATGACCGCCGGCACAAAGACTGCGGAGACCTTATCCGCCATCCTGGCGATCGGCGCCTTTGTGGCCGCGGCATCCGAGACCATGCGGATGATCTGGCTGAGCGTCGTGTCCTCGCCGACGCGTGACGCCCGGCACTGCAGAAAGCCGGAGGTGTTGATCGTGCCCGCAGAGACGGCATCGCCGGGCGCCTTGTCCACCGGGATGCTCTCGCCGGTCAGCGCGGATTCGTTGACGGCGCTCATGCCCTCCGCCACAATCCCGTCCACCGGAATATTCTCGCCCGGCCGCACCACAAAGATATCGTCGATGCGCACCGCTTCGATGCCCACCGTGACTTCCTGCCCGTCGCGAAGAAGCGTCGCTGTCTTCGGCGCAAGCTTCATCAGGCCTTTCAGCGCATCCGTCGTGCGTCCCTTGGACATGGCCTCCAGCATCTTGCCGACCGTAATCAGCGTCACGATCATGGCCGCGGATTCGAAATAAAACTCGTTCATCAGCTCATGCACGCGCGCATGATCCCCCGCGGCCTGTGCGCCGCTCATCAGCACCAGCGCCACAAAGCTGTAGGCAAAAGAGACGCCGCTGCCGAGCGCAACAAGCGTGTCCATGTTGGGCGCGCCGTGCAAAACAGATTTGAAACCGCTGATGAAAAATCTCTGGTTGATCACCATGACGATGCCCGCAAGCAGCATCTGCACAAGGCCGTTCGCCACCATATTCTCCGCAAAAATCGCGGGGAGCGGCAGCCCCAGCATGTGATGTCCCATGGAAAAGTACATGAGAATAAACAGAAAAATGACGGAGACGTTGAGCCGCTTCTTTAAGACCGGCGTCTCGTGATCGCGCAGCATCTCCTCCTGCGCGGCGTATTGGGAGGAGGCATTCGCCGCAGCCGTTCCTGTCGCAGCGACGGAAGCACCCGCGTCTGCTCCGGACATCCCACCCGGCGCCTGCGTCCCGCCGGCACCGCCTGCCGTACCCGGCATCAGTGCAGCGCCGTAGCCCGCGTCCTCCACCGCCTTTATGATTTCCGCAGGAGCCGCATCGCCCTCCACGCCCATGGAGTTCGTCAGGAGCGATACCGCGCAGCTGCTCACGCCCGCGACCTTCCCGACCGCCTTCTCCACGCGCGCCTGACAGGCCGCGCAGCTCATGCCTGTTACCGTGTATTTGGTCATGGTGTATTTCCCCGCTTTCGGTTCATCCGTCACACACTTGCGGATGTGCGCTAATGTCGGTTAATGTATTTCAAAATCGCCCCGGCATATTCCTCTTCCAGAATATGCTTTCCCTCCCGGCGTATCCAGTTTTCTCCCTCCGGCACAAAACAGCAGGGCGCGAACTGCAATGTGTACGTCCCAAAATAAACACATTGGAACTCGATCAGATAACAACGTGTATCTGTCCTGCCGATATCCAGCGACATCATCGGAGTATCGATTTCCTTCACCGCCGACCGCGCGAAGTCCAACACGTCACGCACTTCTTCCGCACGCTCCGGGAAGGTGAACTTCCCGCTCCCGCTGGCACGAAAATCATTGTCGCGGTTTTTACGGGATAAAACAAAGTATTTTCCGTAAAAATAAAGGACCTTGTAATCTCCGTCCAGCCCTTCAATCAGCGGCTGTATCACCACGGCATTGGTCTGCGCGGAACGAAATACCGTCTCGTCCCCAACACGCTTTCCGGTAATGCGCCGCAACAATCGCTTTACAAACAGGCCGAATCGTAATCCCCTCGTATAACCGAAATCATAATAGGTGTGACGCATCAGGCGCGAAACTTCCCGCCATAAGGCTCTTTCCGAATCCGCCCGTACGACACCGCGGCTGCCGGCGCCGCCGGAGGATTTTATGACAGCAGGATACATTACGTTGCCGATTACCCTGTCAAGCTCTCTGACATGTCCGATCCCGATCCCTGCAGGCTCCTGTAACTTCTCGTCGGAAAACGATGCCCGCAATCGTTCCTGAAACACCTTATTGCCATGTGCCCGAAACCATTTGAACTCCGGCAGTAGCACTGCACCGCGCCCCAAAAGCGCCAGCAGCGCATCCTCGATATACTGCTTATAAAACTTCCCCTCATCTTCACTGGAGGCATACAACACATACGTCCCCGCCTCCACCGCGGATATGTCAAGCGTGGCGAAAGATGAGATTCCCACCGTAAATCCCGCTTCTACCAGCAGTTCCTTCACCCGCGCCACATCCATCGTTACGGCAGTAGCCTGTGCAGTTCCCTCCGGTTGCTTTGTGGTGAGGATGTCGTTATACGTTGTTAAAATAAGGATCTTCTTCATCACTTTTTCTGAAACAGGCTTACCCAGTCAGCATCTTTGTACGGATATCTTACAATCGGATAATAGTCCGCTCCGTTGTATGTAAACATCTCCTCATCCGGAATCTTACCAAACCAGAACACCCCATCCGGTGTATAAGTCTCGTCCTCATATTGTCCGGTCGGGTTTCCAACCATGACATGTTCTATCCTTGTTTCCGGCGGCAGCATCTTCCACAGCTGATACTCAAATAAAGCCTCATCGGCAAAAACACCCACTGTTTTCCACCCCGCTTCCGTCGCGAGCTTTGTTGTTTCCTGGAAGAATACAAACTTATCCGTATTGGCGGAAAAGTAACCGAAGTGCGGTTCACTTTCCATTTGTTTTTTTACTATGTCATAATGGTACTTCCACATGTCTGACATGATCAGCATACTCCAGCATGTGATCGCCCCCATTACAAAATAAGCCGCCTGTTTTTTTCTCATCAGGATCGTTTCAAACAGCCTCGCAACCGTCACGCACAGCACTGCCAGATACGCAAGCTCAAAACGTGTCTGAAAAATGTTCCATCTCAAAAAACAAAGCAGAAAAACAAAGGCCAGAATCGAACAAAGGACAAACTGTCTTTCCGGCCTCTGCATTTTTTCACTCTGTATCCCTTTTCTCTTGCTATATAATAAGGCAGCCGCTCTCCAACACAGAGCAATGATCAACAACCATACGATTTGCGGGTTTTGCGCGGTATCATGATTATAATACACTCCCTCCGGAATGTGATACTCGGCCAATGCGACTGCCGGATCGGCAGGATCAAGCTGAAGCACATTTGCAACGCCCGTAACCAGGCCCGCAAACAGATTTCCGGTCAGCGGCTGGCCCATATTATATGACAGATGCTTCACAAGATTCATGACCCAGTAACGGGGATCGGGCGTCAATACAAGCTGCGACGATGAGATCTCGGGAGGAAACAGTGTGCCGAAAGTTTTTATCATCCGGGCGCTCTCAGGGAGTATCGGTATCACAACGAACAACAGCGCAAACAGGATTGCTTTTACCGTAAATATTCTGTATGACTTCTGTCTGAGATATACGAATAATAAACACAGAAAGAATACCAGTATCCCGTACATGATATTCGACTTGGTAAGATAGCCCAGGGAGATACACACCCCCATACAGGCGATTTTGCTCCACGAATCAAAGGTCCACCGGGGCGGCTCTGTTTGCTGTAAAAAATGAACTGTGAGATACACAAAGATTAACAGCCACGTCGCAGGCAGTTGGTCATTTTGTGTGCTGAACGCCTCCACAAATGCGATCGGTACGGAAAAGAAGAGCACGGCCGCAACTCTTCGCCACTGTCCGGAACACCTGATCTGCCCGGCGATGGCATAAACCCATAAGCCGTTATACAGGAACGTGATTCCCTGAAACAGGTTCAGCATCTTGTCGCGGCCGCCGGAGAGCAGATATACGTGAAGATTCACATACTCCGCAAACGGAGGCGAGCTGATCTGTCTCTGGACATTTGACGCATAGTGCGAAATCGATCCGTTCTGTGCCCAATGTGTGATTCTTGACAGGTGATAATGCATGGAGTCATTGTTATAGGGCACTGTTCTCAGATCAAGGAACACGATGCATGCGGCAAACAGCAGAAAGAGAACCAAAAACCAGCGGGAAGAGCATCGGATTAAGTCCTCCCACGCGGCACGAAGATTCTCTTTCATCCGAAACGCGGAAATGACTGCGATCACCACTGTCACGGCAAGAAGAATCAGCCACGCAATCGTCAGATTTGTCTGCGTCAGTCCCTGAGACAATGACAGGATCTCCGTCATGCCCCAAAACAGTAAACCAAAAATGCATGTCGTTATTGCCGCACTTGTCATGCGGCGTTTGTCACGTGCTTTACCGTGGCATAGCAGATAAACATCCAAAAACAACACCACGAATGTCAGGCCCGGCAACAATATCTCGAGAGATCGTCTCTCCATTTTGGTTTCCCCCTCACCCTTTGTTTCTTCGGGCAGTTTCCTTGATTCTCAATCTCCGGTAATACCTGTCCGGCGCGGTTGTCAGAAGAATGATTTCCCTGTCCTGCGGTTCCGGATGCAGCTGCTCCAGTTTTTCCGCACAGACCTTTGCAAACCACCTGCAGTCTTCCCTTGCCCTTTGTTTCGCAAGAACGGAAAACCGCCATTTCATGTTTCTCAACATGGAGGCCTCAGCCATGGCGGCCATTTCCGGTATGTTTTCCCTGAAAAAAACGATCCTGTCCTCATGCCCGTCCAGGGAATCCAGTATTTTGGAACGGGACATCTTCCGGCTCACGCTTTCTCCCCGTTCCGCGTAAAAATATAATACATCGTCCGTATATACAATCCGCCTGCAATTCCACAGCAGACGATGCATGACAAAAAAATCCTCAAAGGTTCGCCCCTCCGGAAAACGGATTCCATGAAAGACCTCCCTGCGGAACAGTTTATTCCATAAGACAACCGTCAGGATATCCCGTTCAAACAGCTGCTTCATGACATCCTGTTCTTCGACGCAGATATACACATTCTCTTCCGGTAGCGTTTCTTGGGCAAAGCACTCTTCCGGATCTGCCTCCTCCGGCACACGTAAAAATCCCGCCGCAACAATGTCCGCATCTTCTTTTTCCTGTATCTTCAGCAAACGTTCCAGCATCTGCGGATGGAGAAAATCATCCGCGTCCGCGAAAGCAATATATCCTCCCCGTGCCTCATCCAGTCCTGTATTTCTGGATGATGCCGCACCTCCGTTTTCCCGGTGAATCACGCGGATTCTCCGGTCTTCGGATGCAAGACTCTCACACAGCTCCCCGCTCCCGTCCGTGGAACCGTCATCCACGAGAATGATTTCCAGATTGCGGAAGGTCTGTGCCGCGACGCTGCGCACACTGCGCTCCAGATAATCCTTCACATTATAGACCGGCATGATCACGCTGATCATCCCTTGGTCTTTATGCTCACTGTTCTCCATCTGTGGAACCCGAATCCTTTTTCCTTATCTTTCCGTTGCCGACCTCATAGATGACATCGCAGTTTTGAATCGTATTGAGTCTGTGTGCAATGATCAGCAGGGTCTTCTTCCCGCGGAAGGATTCGATGGCCTCCATCAAGGCCGCTTCCGTTTCGTTATCCAATGCGCTCGTCGCCTCGTCAAAGACAAGGATCTCCGGATCATGGTACAAGGCTCTGGCGATACCGATGCGCTGCCGCTGTCCTCCGGAAAGACGGATGCCGCGTTCTCCGACCACCGTGTCCAGGCCGTCCTTTAAGCCCCGGACAAACTCATCCAGCTGTGCCTGCTTCAGTACTTCCCACACTCTTTCATCATGTATGTCCTCCGGCGGAAGTCCGAAGCCGACGTTTTCCCTGATCGTCTCATCCGTCAGATAAATGACCTGCGGAATATACCCGATATGTGCAAGCCACTCTGCGTGCCGGGAAAAAACACTGACGTCGTCGCAAAGGATATCTCCCGCCTCCATCGGCAGCAGTCCCAGCAGAACATCCACCAGCGTCGACTTTCCGGCACCTGAAGTCCCCTGTATGCCAACGGAGGCGCCTCGCCTGATTACCATATCTGCGTCATGCAGAATATACTCCGTCATTCCGGGATAGCGGTAAGAGACCCCTGAGAGCACAATCTCATCCCGGAATTCCAGCTTCCCCTCCTCTTGTTTTACCTCATCCGAGACAGCGGTACGTTCACGTTCCGGGAAGCGTAGTTTATGCTCATACAGGGCATTCAGCGCGGGCTCATAAAATGAAATCGTTGTGATATACGAATTGATACGGTTCACGCCCGGCATCAGCCGCATGGCGGAAATACCAAACGCCGTCATCTGGGAGATCAGCAATGTGCTGTCGCCGCCCCGCAGCACAAAAACCATCATAAACGCCATCACCGCAATGACAAACATTGTCTCTATCAGAATGCGCGGCAGACTGTTCAGCAGCGCATATGACGTCTGCGCCCTTGCCTCTTCTTTTCCGGACGCATAGTATTGGTCAATAATATAGTTTTCCCTGTGCAGTACGCGGATGTCCTTCAGTCCGTTGATTCCCTGCGACAGCCACTTAAAAGACAGGGCGCCGTATTTTCTGTCCGTGTTTCCAAGACGGTTCAGCCTCGGCTTCAGAATCTTCGTATTGAACAGCGTGAACGCCAGTAACAGCAGCAACATAATCAGCGTCATGCCCGTATTGATATACAGAAGAAACGCGCTCAGGAACACGGCAACAACGATCTCGGAAAACAGCTGTAGCAGGGAGAGCAGCAGGGTAAAAGCATTTGGGATGTCATTCTGCATCAGCCTGTGAAACAGGGGGATGTCCATGTTCAGGTAGGATTCATACGGCATCGACATTGCACTCTGTAACGTATCCTTCCGGACGAGATTTCTGGTGCGATGGATAAAACGATTCTGGCGATAGACAATAAAAAGCTGAAATACCGCTTTTAACACATAAATCGCGATCAGCACAACACATAAAAATGTGATCAGTTTCGCGTCGGATGACAGACCCATCCGGTCCACGGCATTCCGGACAAAAGGAAAACTTTCCGTCAACGATGCCAGCGCGTTGCGGAGCGACTGCGGATCTATCATCACCATGATGACCGGCATCAGCATGGATATGCCCACCATTTCCAAAAGACCGCCGAACAGAATCATAACGAAGAGCAGGATAAAAGAACGCTTCTGCCTTCGTGTAAAGATGACGTCCAGTTTTTTTAATATCCTCATCACCGCTGCTTCCCTGTCCCCCTGCCTTTGAAGGTGCGAACGGCTCTTGAAACCGCCATCCGGCACCTGCAGTACAAAACCGCCGCCGCATAATGCCGCGACATGATGCTGCCCAGAAAACGGCGGTTGATTCTATTCCGGATTCTCCCACTCTTTAACGCCATTTCCGTGATTTGCCTGAAAACCCCGTTTTCCGTCTCGTCTCTCAACAGCTTTGCGGCATCACGCACACCTGCATATTCGCCCTTTCCGCGCAGACACATGTCCCAGAGATAAGCACTGAATATATAGGTACAACGGACACAAAAAGCCAGTCGGACTTCCCGCGAAAAACCGGCATAATTCGCTCGCGCTGCCGAAACGGCACGTAAAATCTTCTCCCATCGTCCGCTGTCTGCCTTATGCGTTACCGACGCGGGATGCGTGTAATAACGGTACCCGGAGCCGTGTGTGATCTGCACACAGGAGGCAATAAAAAAAGGCGGATACACATAACAAAGATCCTCCCAGAGATACAGACCGTCCGGCACGACGGACAGAAAGGGCTGTATGGTCTCTTTTTTGTAGATCTTTGAAAACGAGCTCGGAAGGATCCCCTCTGTTTCATACTTTATATCATAGATCACGCTGTTCCGCATCTGTTCCAGGGATTCCCCCCGGTAAACGCCTGCCGGAACCCCGTCGGTAATGACACGGTTTTGTGCCTCCTCATATACGCCGCAGGTGACGATATCAGCGCCGCTTTGTTTTGCGTGATTTACCAGCGCCTCATAATAATCCGCGTCCATCCGATCATCGCTGTCCGCAAAGCCGATGTATTCCCCCTGCGCGATCTTGAGTCCCTCTCTTTTCGCGCTCGCCGGACCGCCGTTTTCCTTATGAATGACGCGAAACTGCGGGTGTTCCGCGGCATATGCATCACAAACCTCTCCGGAACCGTCCGTGGAACCGTCATCCACCAGAATGATTTCCATATCCCGAAACGTCTGTGCGGCAAGGCAGTCCAGACACTCCTTCAGATATTCCCCGGCATTGTATACCGGCACGATGACGGATAAAAACAAATCTTTCATATCGTTATATGATAGCACGATACCGCTTTTTTTTCCATTATTGGCGCGTGCCTGTACGGTTCTTTTGAACAAACCCCGCCGCTGTGATATACTGTCATCGAGATGCTGAATACACCCAGGGAGGATTGAGATTATCATGCTCCGTGACTTCAGGCAGGGAAACATGGCCCTGCGCATTTTTTTCTGCATATCGGCGGCAGGCTTTCTGTTCAGCCTGCTCTGGTGGCTTTCCGGTTACGGCTCCGTGGAAGCCAGCGTGTTGAATCACGAAGACCTGTTCATTGATTACTATTATCACATGGCGGCTTCCACCGATCCGAAGCAGCTGTATACGCTGACGGATTTCGTCATTTTCCCCCCTCTGGCGTATTGCTTTTATCATCTGCTCTGGAGCATCAACCGTTTTACGGGACTGGATCCCTTGGACTGGCAGGCGCTCAGAAACACCGGCAACTTCCCTTTGATTTATGTGATGCGCAGCATCGTGCTCGCGCTTCTGATTTATCTTTGTGTCAGAAAATATCTGGAGCGGTACCGTGAGAACACGGGTCTGCTTGTCGCATTGACGGTGCTGTTTTCCTATCCTTTTTTCGCCACATCCTTCCAGCGCGGCAACTCCGTGCTGCATATCTGTATCATGCTGTGTATCGCCTTCCGCTGGAAGGATTCGGAATCCAAAATCAAACGGGAGCTGGCGCTGATTCTGATCGCCGCTGCAGCCGCTTTGAAAATCTATCCCGCCATCGCGGGGGCGTTGTATCTCTATGAAAAAAGATACAAAGAGGCGTTACGACTTATATTGTACGGTCTGATTCTCTTCTTCGGTCCCTTTGTATTCTTCGGCGGATTCGACGGTCTGAAGATCTTCCTCGGAAAAATCATCTCAAAGGAACGCGGCTCCAGCGCTCCCGGCTGGGAATCGATCCGCAAGCTGATGTTCATGATTCTGCCGGAGAGTGTCTCACCGCCGGCAGCCGTCCGTATTTCCTTTGTTGTCGAAAACCTCTTTCTGCTCGCCAGCCTCTGGGCGGCATGGAAAACACGCCGGCAGTGGGAACGCTTCTTTTTCCTCGGCGTCATTATGGTCTGCTATGTAAAGATCAACTTCATGTATACTCTGGTTTGTCTGTTACCGGCCTTTCTGATGCTGCTGCAGGAGACACATAAAAAAACAAAGCCCGGCTGGCGGGCTCTGCTCGGTGCCGTTCTCTTCGGCATCATTTTCTCGCTACACTCCTGGATGCTGTACGTGTTTGAGGACGGTATGATCGCCGGTTCCTATCTGGCGATGTATGTGAGCTGGGTGATTCTGTTTGCGGGTGTCATCACGGAGAAGGTTCGTTCCAAAACAGCGGCTGCTTAGCATCCCGCCCATGAGTTCACTGCCCGAATCATACGATTTTCACGGCTTCTCCCCTCTGATCGTATGCCAGATTTTTCCCGCCCTGCTGTGGGAATTCCAGGCGATGGCCTTGCGGCCTTCGATGAGGCGCTTTTCATGCGCGCTTGACCAGACAGAAAAGGGTCTTCGGAAGGCCTTTTCCTTCGGCTGATCACAGATATGGACAAGAAACGCTTCCAGCGCATCGAAGGAGCGCTCGATATGATCCGTCTCGCGTAAGGCCGGTGCCTTCAGATATTTCATCCTGAGCGCTTCATCGGTATCGATCTTCCGGATCTCCTCCAGTGCGTCATCCAATGATGCATAGTCCATCAGATTCACGAAGGCCTCCGTGTTGAAGATCTTCCCGACCTCCGGATCTCCCCAGTAAACCGGAATACAGCCTGCGGCAAAGGCATCCACGATTTTCTCCGTGGTGTAGCCGGGATAGGAGATATTCTCCGTTGCAAGCGCAAACTTAAATCCCGAAAGAAATTCGATCTTGTCCTCCACGCCCTCCGGCTTGCCGATGTTATTGCGGTAACGACCGCCGGAGACCACCGGCTGATAGCTGCACAGCGTATCAAAGATCCGGTCCCTCATTTCCGCGGCATTCCCGTTGGAACAGACCCAGCCACAGAACGGAACCCTTTGCGCGGCGCTCTCCGCCCTGTCATGCTTTGTGCGCATCGGGCCGAGTGTTTCCTCATAACACGTATCCATCAGATAATCCGGCATCCGCAAATACCGGTCACCAAAATCGATTCTGTCATAGCCGATGCAATAATCATACACGTTAAAATCGGGGATCAGGTTTTCTCCGGTGTAATAAATACGCACCGCATCCGGATATTTTGAGAAGGTATCGCTGAAACAGCTGCAAAACAGAAAATCCGGCGTATCGGAAACCGTGACGTCATAATGGCGGTCCAGAATCTGACGGATCCTGCCCTTTTCCGGATCATAGGCCGCCCACCAGTCCGCAAAATTGATGCTGACTCCTTTCTTATTCATCACTGCGAAATACCTGTGCCTGTACCTGTACCGGCTCCGGTGCTTCCTCCTGGTTCAGCGAACGCCGGATCAGATCATCCCAGGCCGCATAGACGAGGTCGGGATGAAAGATTTTACGCACCTCCGGCGCCCTGCCGGAGCAGCTCTTTGTGAGACCGCGGTTCCCTAAGAAACGGATCATCGCCGTCTCCATCCTTGCCACGTCCCCGACGGGCGTGAGCAGGCCGTTGAAGCCGTCCTTGACGATCTCCCTCGGTCCCCCGCAGGGGCAGTCCGTGGAAATGCAGGGAATGCCCATGGCCATGGCCTCCAGCAGCGTCATCGGCATGCCCTCCTCATTGGAGCAGAGCACAAACATCCCCGCCTTATAAATCTCCTCCGCGATGTTTTCCCGCATCCCCGGCAGCTCCACCGTACCGCGGATGCCGAGCGCGCCGACCAGCTGTGTCAGATGCCTGCGTTCATTGCCCTCACCGTAAATGACCAGCCGCCAGTCCGGATACTTCGGCAACAGTCTGGCAAAGGCCTTCACCAGCATCTGGTGATTTTTGTTATGATTCAGGGTGCCCACACTGACAATCGTCTTCTCCCGTTCCCCCTCATAGGGCGGCTTCAGGAAGGTTTCATCCAGTGCGTTGCGAATGACGATCGTTCTCTCCCGCACCTTCGGCGGGAAGAAGGAAGCCTGCGCCTCCAGCTGCAGCACCACCGCCGCAGCGCGCGGGAAGGTGGCCACCATGGAAAGATAGAGCTGACGGCTTGCATACTCCGTCGCGGGATTCGCAACGACACAGACGATCACCGGGATGTCCAGACCGATGGAGGACAGCATCGCCATCACGTTATTTTTCGCGTTTGCGGAAATGATCAGATCCGGCTTCAGCTCTTCAAAGCACTTCCTTGCCAGCTGGGTGCGCTTGGAGAAATTGACCGTACGCAGCTTGCGCTGCTCCCTCGGGCTTACGCCGGAAAACACGCGGTCGATGCCGCGCTCTCCCGCGGGCAGAACCCCCTTGAAGGTGACAAAGGACGCGGACTCGTCCGGACGCATCACCTCCACCGCGTCCTCTCCCAGCAGCTTCGCCTCTTCCTTGCTGACCTCACGCCATGTCGCGTGCGGTACCGGGTACTCGTCCCTGCTGATAAATGACGTCACGAAGGTCACCCGGTAGCCCTGATCGTACAGGTGCTGTGCCAGGTTGATGAACGTACGCTCCGTGCCGCCCCTCGTCAGCGAACTGACATAGAAGGCAATATGTTTTGCATCCGGCATACCGCTTCCCTCACGTCATGACGCATCAAAAACAGCCTGTTTCGTTTCTCCGAAACAAAAAATACTGTTTATAGTATATCATATGTTTTTTAAGAAATCAATCACCGGATGCGGCAGAATCCTACAGACCGAAACAATAAGTATTGAGTTTTCTGTATGTGACATTCGAGAGCACCGTATTCTGCTTTCTGTAAAAGATCCCCGTAATCACCGTATCGGAAATCCTCATCTTCTTTGCGGAATAGTTGGCAAAGTCCCCGTCAAAATAGCAATCATGGATGATGACATTCTCTGCGGACGTGGCCTTCATCCACGCACTTCCGGCTGTCATGAACTCCCCGTATTGATAGCCGGAAATACCCTGATAGGCATAAATATTCGTCCCGATGATCGTAATGTTCCGGTTGGGGCGGATCTCCCCGTTGATTCTGTTCGGTTCGATGTCGATCCCCCACTGGGGCGAGGTGCCGTTCGCGGCACTGATCGTACAGTTTTCCACAGTCACATTATCCGCGGCGACAATGGACAGATTATTTCTGCGGTTATTCGTCAGCAGACACCCGCGAATTGTTATGCCGTCATTCGGTCTTGAGAGTGGCGTACGGATGCCGAGGTAAATGCCGTCTCCCATACAGTCACGTATCGTCACACCGCTAATGCTGACATTACTGCACGAATAAACGCTGATCCCCATCCCCCACTCATGCCATTCATTACCGAAGGAATGCGTGTATCGCTCTCCCACAACCTGTCCTCCGGTTACGGAGATCTCCGCCGAATAGCTGATATCAATTGCATTGTACCCGCTGTAGTGATTGGGAATCACGCGCAACACGGTATCCGGATCCATCAGAATCGTGAGGCCTTCTCTCCCGTTGACCTTTACCCCCACGGATGCATCCACCCGGTATTCTCCCGCAGGGATGTAAACCACGCCGCCATCCGGTGTCGCGTTCACGGCATCATTCAGGGCAGCAGTATCATCGGAAGCATCATCCGGCGTCGCGCCATGATCAAGGACATTTGTATGATTTCCGCTGACTGAAGCAGACAGATCCTCCACACTGCCCTCCTGCGCATACCAGAGCCCTGTACCGTCAGAAAATGCGCCGGTGTAAGAAGAAACGCCCCTTCCTTCCCTGACAATCCAGGTGCTGTCACCTTCCTTTTCGATTCCCGTCCTGTCAAAATCAACGCTGCCGTTTACCACATAGTACCACCCGTACAGACCCTCCGCCATTCCGGTATATCCCGTATCCACGATACCGTTTCTGACATATCTCCACTGTGTGCTCTGATCCGACTGGCTCGCCGCAGCACAGATTACGCCCGTTACATCCAAGGCAACCCTGCCGTTTCGCACATAGTAAGTGGTATCTCCGTCCGTGAAAAAGCCGGTATAACGCTGATTGATGCCTCCTCCTGACACAATCTGAGTTCCCTGCGCATCCACCACGATGCCGCCTGCGCCAAGTTGCGCCATTTCCAGTGCCCGCGCGGCAATGACCGTTCCCAAAAGCCTGTATCCCGCATTATTGAGATGAAAATTGCTCGAATAATACTTTTTGCGCGTTGCGTCATCCCTGGCATTCAGGATCCCCTGTCCCGGAAGATCAATGACATAAAACCCGAATTCACGCGCAACGCTGTACACATGATCCCGCAGACTTGCAAGCGTCCAGGTAAAATAGAAGTTTCCTTCCGGCGGCAATATCACAAATACATCCGCCGAAGGGTAGCAGCTTCTGATTGTCTCACAGGTCATGCGGTAATCCCCCGCAAAGAAATCTGTAGAGGAGTATTCCAACCAGTCGGACGTTCCGGCCATAAAGAAGACCGCATCCGCATCTCCGTGTTCCCATGCATGTTCGCGAACGATACGCGTGAACGGATTGAAGGCCTTGCTGTTCACTACGCCATCCGACGCCCCCGCATTCACGACCGTGACGCTGGAGCCGTAGTACGATGCCACCACACCGGGATAACTTGTCGTTTCGACACCCCAGTTTCTGCTTTTTCCGCCCTGGACGCCGACAGTGAGCATGTCACCGAAACAGACCACTTTCTTCCATGGAACGGAGACTTCTGACGTCACCGGAAACTCCGTGAAAAACTGTGCCGCATCCTGCGCCGCCTGATCCGACTGTACGAGAGGAGAAAGCTTTGTCCAACGCGCATACAGGGTCAGGTTAATTCCGGTATTGGCCGACACCTCCGTGACTTTTGTTTTCAGACTACGGTCTTTATACCACCCGTCAAAACGGTACCCCTCCCGGGCGGCCTCAGGAAGAATGTAATACATATTTCCCCTCTTCATGTACGTTTCGGTATAACCCTTTGCCATATTCAAAAGCCGGCCGCCGTTCAGTTCATAATGAATGGTATATGTGTCCGTCCGCCACCTCGCATACAGAGTCCGGTTGCCTGTTGTTCCGCGGGTGATTCCGGTCACGCGTTTTGTAAATCCGCGATCCGCATACCAGCCGAGAAACACGTTTCCGATCATCTCCGCGTCTTTCAGCGTAAATGCGTCGTCCACGGTATAGTTTTCTGCATTATGATTCACCGCACCGGGCATCAGATTGGCATAGGTGATCGTGTATCCGGTTTTCTCCCAGACCGCGTACAGGGTGAGACCCTGCTGCAGATTCCCGTCAAAAGAAAACACCGTTCCGTCAAGGACCTGCCTGTCTGCATATGTCACAATTCCGGCATCCGCTTCCTCTTTTGTCAGCGCCCAACCCTTAAAGGTAAACCCCTTCACCGAAAATGCATTTTTTGTAAGGGCACCGGTTTTTCCGTAGTTGAAGGACTGATTGTTCATCCTTCCGGAAAGCGTCCGCCGGATCGTGATCTCTCCTGCCCCATCCGTCTCATGCGGCAAATTGGCATCAAAAGATACCGTGAATCTCTTTGGCGTCCACTTTGCATAAAGGGCGACATCCCCCGTCGTTTTCACGGAAAGCTCTCTCACGAGTGTCTTGTATGTTTTTTCCCTGTACCAGCCCGCAAAGGTATAACCGTCGCGAACGGGAGCAAAGGAAGCCAGCCGGTCTTTCGGAACACCCCCGCCGTTCGGATAAGTCGTCTCAAACAGGCCGCCCTCATCCGCCTCACCGTCATGCTGCAAACTGCCGCCCATTGTGTATAACTCCAGGACAAACTCACTGCAGGTATACGGAGCCGTCCACTTCGCATACAGTGTCAGATTTTCCGCCTGTGTTTTGGCAATACTGTTGATTCTTGTCTTAAATGCAGCATCCCTGTACCAGCCGCCGAAGGTATATCCCTCCCGGATCGGGACCGGCAGTGCAAGGGGGAACGACATTGTGTCGCTGTTATACCGGTACTCCCGGAGATAGTCCCCTTCCAGCACGCCCCGGTTTGTTACATAGCTGATCTGATAGGGCGCAGGCTCCCAGATTGCATAAAGCCGCACAACCGACTTATTCTTCAGCGGCAGGAAATAAGACCAGTCCGGCACGTCAAGGTTTTCGTACGCCCGGTTCCCCGCTGCAGCATCTTCCTTACTCAGTGCCCAGCCGGCGAATGCATATCCTCTTCTGCTGTAGGTATTGTTCCTGAGTGTCGCGCCTCTCTCAAACGATACATTGAGATTTGCCATCGAACCGCCCGTCTTACCGTTCCCGTCAAAGACAACCGTATAAGTATTTGGCGTCCATTTCGCATAAAGGGTCAGATCCCCCGTCGTGGTCTTCTCAATTCTGTTGACACGCTTTTTGAATGTGTTGTCGTCACGATACCACCCCGCAAAGGCATAGCCCTGACGTACGGGAACAGGTAATGCACAGATCTTTCCGTAGGTATAGTTGTCAATATAGCCGGGGGTCGTCTCATCAAACACGGCCGGGGAAGACGGTTCGTCATTGATCTCATACCGGATGGAAAATGAATCGCGCCATACCGCATAGAGCGTAATCCCGCTCCGGTAATCACTCACCGGCGGAATCAGATCCGAAACCGTCCCCGCATTGACATATTCTGCAGCTCTTGCATCCGGATCCGTTGACCATCCGAGAAACACATGGCCGGTACGTGTATAGGCATTCTTTCTCAATGCCTGACGCGCACCGAAAGAGAGTACCTGATTCGCCATGGTTCCTTTTGTAGCGCCGTTGCCGTCGAAGGAAACGGTATACGTATAGGGCACCCATTTGGCATACAAATCAATGTGACCGGAAGAGCCTTCGCGCACGGTCAGAAATCTTGTTTTGAAGGCGGCATCGCTGTACCATCCCGCGAACTGGTATCCTGCCGGCCAGTCCTCCTTTTCCGGTGCATATATCTCAATGTCTCCGCTCTCGGCGGTGTACGAAGCATGCGTATTCGACGGATGGTTCGGTCCCCCGTTCAAATGATAGCGGATTTCATAAGAGATCGGCGTCCATTGTGCATACAAATGAAGGACGCCACCCTCATGATCCGGTGAAGGCGTGATCTTCTCCCTGTCGGCATACGGTGTCCCCGTTCCATCCGGTTCTGAATTCCAGCCGTCAAAGACAAACCCGGTCCGTTTGAAATTGTTGGCGTTCAGGGAATAGGTTTTTCCCGATGCCAGCTGCATCCGCGCAGGGCCGCCGCTTGTTGCGCCGTTCCCGTGGAAGGAAATGTTGTAATACAGGGAACGTTCCATGATGGTGAATCCCGCCGTCTTCTCCCTTCCGTATGCGCCCACCCCCCGGATGGTCAGCTTCGCAGTGCCCTTGTTGATGTTGTTGGTGTAAGATACGATCTCGTAATCACGGTCATTTAAGACTCTCCCCGCATGGATGACAGTGATCATGCTTTTATCCGGACATATTTCACTCCCCGTATAATACTGTGGATCAATCCTCACTGTTGCTTTGGAAATATCGGCACTGACGATACGATAATATGCAGATATCGCACCCGTATATTTTCCCTTTCCAAAAGCCACGACACGCAGCACGGTTCCGGCAGGAACCAGGTCTGTCTGCTGCACCGTCTGTCCGCTGTAACGCTTTGTCAGATTGTCGAGTTCCGTATCTTCGGCGTAATAGTAAAGAACACCGGTATCATAATCTGTGCCGCGCTTTAATACGGCCCCGTTCGCATCTGTAATGACGATCGTGGATTTAAACTGTCCGGCCTTTCCGGTGTATACCACATCCGCTGCGCTTGCACGAAGCGCGGAAAGATCCGGCACCAGGTTCGCCTCCGGAAGAGAAATGCTTTCAGAAGACAGTTCCTCATTCTCCTGAGCCTCAGGGCTGCCTGTCAGAAGTGCGTTATCCGCTTTTGGCGCGATCTGCTCCGCCTCCGCACGTTCTTCCGTTTCCGTCACGTAATCCTTTGCGGAAAGGCTTCGCTCCGCGGATGTCAGCGATCGCATGGACGCCTCATCAAAGAGATAGGTCAGGAAAATGATGGGTGCATCCTCTCCCTCCTTTTTCTCCAAACGATAACGGTAACCGTAAGGCCCGTTTTCGTCCTCAATTATTTCATGATAGCCTTTGAGAAACAGAACGCCGGGATCCGCAGGATAGAATCTGTCATCCTCCATTCGCAGGATGTTCCATGTATGAGGCTCAAATGACCCCTGGTCCACGGACCGCTCCCCCGTCACGGTAAAAACTTTGATGCTTTCGGAAGAAAACGTTGTCAGATCGCAGAGATACTGAAAGCCATCCGCGCGACCGATTTCCGTCAGCATGCAAACCTGCTCCGCATAGAACTCCAGGATTTCCGCATCGGTAAGATGACGCTCCCCTGCTTCCCCGACAATCCCTTCCGCGTGTTTTATGATTTCTTCGGGAACCTGCGATTCCGGAGCGGGCTGCACTTCCGGGGCAGACTGTACTTCCGGGACGGACGGTGCTTCTGCCGGTGTCTCCGCCTCCGACAGGGGCTGCTCCGTATCTCCTGATCGTTCTTCTGCAGGCGTCTGCACCTCCGCAGGAGCCTGCTCTTCCGAAGGGATTCCCCCTTCCACAGGGGCATCCTCCGCCCCCGGACTCTGCGCTTCCGCGGGAGACTGCTCTTCCTGCAGAACAGATTCCTCTGCTGGCGTTTCGTCCTGTGCATGGGAAACAAACCCGTACGCATCGGCAGACGTAACGAGCATCGACAGAATTAACATATATGCGGGAATCTTACTGCCTATGAACCCCCTCATCCAACTACCCTCGCCCTTTCATCAGTCGTATATATTTGTATCGGCTGATTTCGGTCAGATATGCAGTTTTTTTAATAAAAAGCAGGGAAAAAAGCAAAAAACAAACAATACCGCTTGTTATTGACTGGTCAATCACCGGATGCGGCAGAATCCGCGAATTTGACCACGACAGTACCATCGATTTCAACGATCGAACCGTCCGCGGGATAACAGGGCATCGCCTGTACCTGCGGCAGGTCCGCAAAGGGCGAGGGGTCCGCGGCATGCGGCAGAAAGCCGCACCACTGGTCCATCATCAGCTTCCAGGTGTACTGGTTGAGCAGCTCCTCCGCGTCCCGCGGCCAGGGGAAGGTGACGATCGCCTGAAAGGCCTCATAGGAGGGCAGCGTCTCCGCCGTCTTTTCATATTCGCCGATGAAGGCAATCTCCGTCCCGTCGGTATAGCCCGGCAGCTGCTCGATCTTCAGGGCAAGGCGGTTCAGATACTGGACAGCCTCCGACTGCGCGTAATGCGCCGCCTGATAGCAGACGTTGGCGTAACGCGTGAGTCCCAGGCAAAGCGCAAGCGTCAGCACGGTGAAGGCCGTATAAAGCGGCAGACGCCCGTGCAGCGGAACGCTCTCCGCACCCGCATCCGCGGCCGTATGCGCTTCGTTCCCGGACCACCGCTCCAGGAAGGCCGCCGCCATGAAAAACCAGAGCACATGCGAATGCACCATCAGGGAATGCACCTCTTCTTTTCCGGTGATCACGAAGATGAAATGAAAGAGCAGCGGCGACAGCAACAAAAACACCAGGAAAAAGACGGCATCCGCTTTGACCTTAACCGCAAGCCGCTTCGCGATCCGCACGCCCGCGGCGATCACCACCGGCACCGTCAGGAAGAAGAGCCATGCCGTACGCATCGGATACATGTTATAACTTGCGCCCGCATCCGCAACAAAGAATTGCCGATACGCATCCGCGAGGCGCGCCAGATATCCGCCGATGTCCGTTCTGCCGAAGCTGTCGAGACTGCGGTAATCCGACATCTGCGCGTTCATCAGGGACAGCACCGCCTTGTTGACCAGAAGATACAGCACCAGCGCCGCCACCGCAATCAAAACAAGCCTTACCGCCTCCCGCAGAATGCCCTTCGCGCCGGACAGCTCCCCGTCCGCCAGCTGCAGCATGCCGTAAATCAGAAGTGCGCCCATCGCAAACGGCAGATAAGACTGGTAAATCCCGATCCCGCAGCTGATCAGAACGATCCCGCCGATCAGACAGGGCAATGTCTTCCTGGCCGCCGCCAGTGCCGCACCAAAAACGCAGAGCAACAGACCGAAGAAGTAATACGGCATGGTATAGGGATAAGCCATGAGTCCCGTGACGGCGGGCGAAACCGTGAGAATTCCGGATACCGCAATGAGCACCCATGTCCGTTTGATTCCGAACAATTCACAAAGCACACAGGACACCACCGCAAGCAGGAAAAACGAGACCAGCGAATTGAACAGCGGCAGGCTGTAGGCGCTGTACCCCGCAAATCTGGTGAGGCGGTACAGAAGGTACAGCATCCACCGGCCGGAGGTATAGGTGGCGCCGACATCAAAGAGATAGACCGGATCATCCAGAACGGAAAGCTTCTGGAACATGGCAAAGCCGTGCGCACAAAGCGCGAAGAAAAAGGTCGCCGCAAGAATGACGAGGTATTCTTTTTTTACAATAAAACGCTTTTTCTCAGTCATTTCCTTTGCCGCCAAGGATCTCCGAAACGATATAACGCGGTCTTCCCTTGATCTCCGTGTAAATCCTTGCAATATAATATCCGATGATGCCGAGACTGATCATGATCAGACTGCCGATAAAAAGCAGCAGCAGAATCACGGTGGTAAAGCCGCCCAGCGCCACACCCTGAATCTTCTGCACCAACGAGATCACCGAAAACACCAGCGACACGAGGAGGCCGATGCAGCCCAGCACCGTCACCAGCTGCAGCGGTGCGGAGGAGAAGGAGCCGATATTATTCACCGCGTAGCGGAAGAGCGCCCGTTTCGTCCACTTGCTCTTTCCCTGCGTCCGCGGCTGAACGCTGTAATACACCTCCGTTTTCTTATATCCGCACCAGAAGCTCAGCGCGCGGAAAAACACGCCCCGCTCCGGCAACGCATTCAGCGTGTCCACCACCTTGCGGTCCAGGAGCTTAAAATCCGAGGAGGCCGTCATGTCAAAGCCGGCCACCCTGCTCATCAGCCGGTAAAAGATCCCGGCCGAAGCCCGATAGGAGCCGCTCTCCTTTCCGCGCTTCTCCTTCAAACCCTCCACCACCTCATAGCCCTGTTCCCAGAGACGGTACATCTCCACGATCTTTTCCGGCGGATGCTGTAAATCGCAGTCCAGGATCACGCAGCAGTCACCCTTCGCCTGTTCCAGCCCCGCAAAGATGGCCGCTTCCTTGCCGAAGTTGCGGCTGAAGCGGACACCGGTAATTCTTGCATCCGCCGCACACAGCTTTGCGATCTCCTCCCGCGTGCCGTCCGTGGAGCCGTCATCGACGAAAAGGAGCTCATAGGGAATCTGCTCCCCTGCCAGAACATCCGCAACCGTCTCCGCGGTCTTTGTTATCAGGCCTTCTTCATTGAAGGACGGCAATATCACACTGAGCATCTGTCGTATTCCTCAAACCATGATTTCTATCAAGATTGTACCACACTTCCGGCACGGATGGCTGCACTGATCGCACGGACGTATTCCTTCTCCAGTTCGAAGGGGCCCCGTTCCGTCATCGCTCTTTCCTTGTACTGCCTGTGTCCGGTTGCATCATGATGCCGCGCCACCCCGCCGGCAGAGGGACGACCTCTTTGTTTTTCGGCAGCCCGGACAGCGGGATGCCTGTTTCATCCCCGCCGCTCTCCAGGACATGCGTGGCCCTGATGACCTCCGGGTCGCACAGGTGGCGGATCGTGGGGATTTTTCCGGCCGGCAGACCGAAGAGTCTGGTGACGGCATAGTCCGCCATGGCTGGATCCTCCGCCATCAGGATGCGGTGCATCTCCCATGGCGAAGGGTTGAGCGGGCCCTCCGACACGCCGGAGACAATCATATCCGCAATGACAAAAAGTTTTCTTTGCGGTGTATCACGCATGACGCCGTCTTTCGCGGCAAAGCGGACGATCCGGCTGATGTCGGCAATGGTTCTCCAGATGGTATCGTTACCGTACCAGCTGCCCTCGCTGTAAGGATCCTTTTTTTTGAAAAGCTTATGTCCCTGCGCGGCCAGTGAAGAAAGAAGGGCCATTCCGCGGGCACGGGACCAGGCGCCCCGCGCATTTGCGTCATCCTGACTTTCCTGCAATCTCCGGGATACAGCCTTGATTCGGTCACGGTACCGGTACTCGTCGCCGCCGTCCGCTCCCGCGCCCGCCGTATGATGCGGCAGATACTCCTTGGACGCATTGATGCCGATCATGTTTTTCATGGCGCCGGTAACACCCGCTTTGCGGTGTGTCTTGGGTTTTGGAAGATTGATGACCACATCAGCCTGTAACAGGGCATCCGAGATCAGGTACTCATGGCAGCCCGCATGATGATGTTCGTAGACCACATCGCGCCGGTAGTTGGTAATGCGCAGCCTCTTCAGACGCTCTTCTTTTAATCCGGCAAAGGCGCTCTGCCTGTCCAGGCGAACCGTCCGGCACCCGAAGACCCTGCGGCTGTTTTCCTCCTGCTGAAGGACCCCTCCCTCCTTACGCATGGCGACCGTATTGCGGAAATCATGAAATCCCGCCCCGAAGATCCTGTCACCATATAGCTCTTCCAGTAAATCATAATGTGTATTCCGCAGCAACGCATTAAAATCACAGCTCTGCACCGGCGCGTCGCCGATGATGATTATTCCGCTTCCTTTTGTCGCGATCAGCACATAATCCAGGACAGCCCGAATGACAGACGGATGTGTCACGAGGCAGTCCAACCCTCCGGTCAGGTTTTCGTGCATCACAAAATTCGGCTTCAGGAGCACGGTATCGCCGGGACGGATGATCTCGCCCAGCGGATTCCAGGCTGAGGTATCCATATGTGCCGCATCCATGCGGAGCATACGAAATCCCTCCCGTACCATATCATAAACCGGGTTATCTTCCGCGGCGGTTTTTCCCGTGTACTCAGGATACGACTTTGATGGCGCATACGCATCCCGGTGCGACGGGTAGGCCGCCCCCTCCCGAAAAACAATACTTAACCCTTCACGCATCTGTCCGCTCCATTCGTCGAAAACACGTGCAATAAATACCGCTCCCATTGCCGGAACACTTCCTCCGTGTTCGCGCGTTCTTTGATCTTCCTCGCTTCACTTCCCAGGCGTTCCGCAAGCTCCCTGTCCTCAATCAGGCGGCAGATGGCATCCGCCATCGGTTCCTCTTCTTTAATCGGCACAAGCAGGCCGTTCACACCGTCTTTCATCACGGTGGCTGGCCCGCCGCAGGGACAGTCGGTGGCCACAATGGGCATCCCCATCGCCATCGCCTCCAGCAGCGAATTGGGCAGTCCCTCCCAGTCGGAGCTGAAGGCATAAACGCTCCCCTTCGGGATTTCCTTCTCAAAGGCCACATCCCCGCCCATGAGAAAGACCTTGTCCTCCGCATGGCGTTCCGTGATCAGTGCCTCAAGCTTCTCCTTCGTGCCGTCGCCGGAGTCATCACCGTAAATCTTCAGCACATAATCGGGATGCCGCTCCCACGCCCGCAAAAAAGCGCGGATCAGCAGATGCTGGTTCTTGAAATACACCAGGCGCGCATGGTGCACCACACTTTTTTCACGCGGCACCGGGGCCGGATCAAAATACTTTTCATTGATCGGATTCATGATGATTTCTGTTTTGCACTTCATATGCGGCAAAAAGAAATCCCGCTGTCCCGTCGTCTGGAAGACCGCGCCGGCCGCACGGGGAAAGAGCCTGCGGGTCTGGATACGGCGGACGAAACTGTCATAGTGTCCGACGGGATTGGTGCGTATGGACACCACCACGGGGACGCCTGTGCCCTTTGCCGCAACAAGGGCACGGTAATCGGATTTCAGTGCAAATGTAACGACAACATCCGGTTTATGTTCCAGGATAAACTCGCGGAGATAATGCTCCCGCAGCCGGTATTTCGTCAGCCTTCCTTTTGCATCATCACCTTCCCGCAACCCCGCATGCACGCGCTCCACGCGTCTGTCCGTTTCAAACTCGTTTCTGCCGTATTCCTCCGTGGCAATCAGGACACGGTATCCCGCATTGGCAAAACGATCCGCCAATGTCACAACGACACGTTCCGCGCCGCCCCGCTCCAGATTATTCAGGTGAAAAGCAATTGTCTTCATGCTTCACCGCTTTCCGTAAAAGCATACGCCTTTTTATGGTCAATCCAGTTTCCCATTTGTTTTCCGAAAGCTGCCGGTCGGAATTCGCCCGTGCCCCCGTCATGATAAAACGTAAACTCCCCAAAATACAGCGCTTCCCCGGTATGATAGAAATCCACCCGCACAAAGGGGATGCTGCCGGCCAGCTCTGAAGCCGCCTCCAGCATGGTCTCCAGAAATACCGGTTTATCAAACACCCTGTTCCTGTCGGAAGGATATTCGATTTCCGCCTCCAGAAACTCCCATTCGGGCGTATACAGATTTCTGTGATGACCCTCCTCCCCGAAGCGGTTGAAATCAACTTCTATCAGGCGGGGTCTGCCATGAAACACGAACACTTTATAGTCCTTCAATTCATATCCGGACTCATCCGAAAAAAGAGTCTCTGCCATAATGCGCGGTTTGACATTCTTATACGGCCATTCGCGGCCGATGTAGAAATAGTTTTGTTTCAGTGCCCGACGCAGTTTTTTCCCCGCGGCCTTTTGATCAAAACGTCGTTTGTCCCTGCAGAAAACGACACTTCCGCTGTCATGTGTGCATTTCAATACAAATGACTCCGGCAGCGTCTCAAAGGGGATGTCCTCAAAACGATCCCACACACCGAGCGGCGTAAACACATGAACCTGATCCGTCTGCCGGGCCACATACTCCTTTACGGCATATTTATCCACCATTTGCGTATAAGCAGGATTCCGGTCATGCAATTTCAGAAACTGCATCTTCTCGTTGAAGGTCTGCGGGCAGACAAGATCGGGTTCCGTCCCGCACATGACACGGAACTTCTTTTTCAAAAAGTCCGTGTCGGACAGACGGTCATAAAATCCCAGCTTGGACAGGTAACCGAAGCGCACTTTCGGATTTGTCACAAAGCGTTTCATATATTGCATGACGCTCATCCGGCAGCTTCCCTCCCTTCCAGAATATCCGCGAGTCGTTTCCTGTATGTATCGCAGGAAAAGAAAACCGCACGCCGTGCCGCGCGTTCCCCGTATTCCTTTAATGTTTCCGGGGATTCCAGTACGCGCCGCAGAATCGTACACAGCATCATATCGTCCGGTGTGATATTGGAGGCTGAATAATCCGGCGTGTCATCCATATCCGGAATCAGTATACCGTAGGCACCCTCCACCGCGTCACGCACGGAGGTGCCGTCCGGAAAGCGTTCGTTGACCGAAGCGCATTCCTCCTCCGAGAGCAGAATCTCGCGGGGACCGGAAACACAGTCACAGGCGATCACGGGGAGTCCCAGCGCCATTGCCTCCACGAGCGCATTCGGAAAGCCTTCGCGATTGGAGGTCAGCACAAACAAATCCGCATTTGCCATATAGGCAAAGGGATTCTTTTTGACACCGGTCAGGACGACAGAGTCCTTCAGCTGCAGTTCGCCGATCAGCATCTTCTCCCGGTGCATCTCCCCGTCCCCGATGATCATCAGACGCGCGTCCGGCAGGTGTTTGCGCAAAGCCGAAAAAGCGCGGATCAGGTGCCAGTAGCCCTTGGCGTCATCATCCCGTCCCATTGTCACGATCAGGGGAGAAGCGTCCGGAAAGGGATGATCGAAAACCCTCTCCTTTTCCATCCGCAAAATCTTTTCCGTATCCAGCGGATTGTACAGCAGCGCCGTCTTCCGAAACCCGTAACGCTCCCAAAGCATCCGCTCCATCTCGGCGGAGCAGGATATCATAAGATCGGAGCCGTCCAGCGTCCGCCGCAGGCGGTCGGGCGCTTCAAAATCCAGTCCGGAACGCATGCTTGTAACTATGCGGTCTCCCGCGCGGGACATGACATTCGTGATATTGGCGGTGGAGCCGAAGCTGTAGGTCACCTCGATGCCGAGCTCCCGCTTCACTTTTTTGATTCTCTTCGTGCGGCGGATCAGATTCAGCGCCTTCGATGCCTTTCCTTCCTTCGCCGGCAGATTAAGATTCACCACGTTCAGGCCGGAGACATCATAATGCGCGTCCTTGTCCGTGAAGATGAGCAGGGTCACATCATACACGTCCTGCATCAGACGCGCCGTCTCCACACAGACACGCTCAAAGCCGCCCTGGTGCAGCATCGGCACCATCAGCATGAGTTTCTTTTTGCTTTTGTTCTGTTCCCTCGTCTCCGCCATATCCTTATCTCTTCACATACGACCGCAGGCGCACAACAGTGCGCTTTCCCGCTGCCGTCAGATATTCCCTTGCATGTCCCGCCGCTGTCTGCTTCCGTTTTTTCTCCCGGTGCCAGGCATCATAGGACAGTCCCCGCCCGGTTTTCAGCAACTTCTCATAAAAACGGAATTCCTCCTCCGTCATGCTGTTCGTGTGCATCACCAGCGTTGTCAGTCCGTCCGTCTTTTGCTTCATGACATCCGTCTTCCTTGCAGCAATCGGAAAAAAGATGATGTCCTCGTATTCATACGGTGCTGTCCCGAAGCCGTCCGTCACATAACGGAAACCGTTCTCCCGCAAAGCCTGTAAGGTCGCGCGGTCATAGCTGTGGGAGGGCGGCATAAAAATATCCGTTTCGATGCCGCGGGACGAGAGAATCCTTTTCCCCTTTGCGATCATTCTCTTCTGCCGTTCCAAAGAGAGACCCGCAAACTCCGAATCACGGTTCAGGGGAAAAAGCCCGCCCTTCCTTGTTGTGTAGATGTGATACAGACCGTGCATGGCAATCTGCCAGCCCTGTTCCCGTAACCCATGTACCATGTCCCAAAACGCGGGATCGTCTTCCTCAACCTGCAGCATCGGATCCCTGCACTCCGGCACCACGCCGATCAAAGGACAAACACCGTACGCCTCCAGCAGCCTGCGGAAGCGTTCGAAGTTTCCCCGGTTCATGCCGGGGGTAATGTCATCCATGCGGATGGTAAATCTCATGTTTTCGTCCTTTTCTCTTCCGTGACCGACGGCGGCTCCATGACACCGGTCATATAAAACCCCGTCAAGCGTTCCGCCTGCGTTTTACTGTCAAATCCTGCTGCCGCAAGCTGTTGCCTTGCCGTGGCGGAAGTCTGTTCCCTGCCGGTGGCCACTTCCGCGGACAGACCGGGTGTTGTCTTTACTTCTTCCGCCCATTTCTCCGGCGCATCCTGTATGGACAACTGCCTGACCAGTTCCGTCAGCACAACCTCTTTCGTGATCGCATCCGAAATCAGACAGGGCAGACCCGCAGCCTGTGCCTCAATCACCGTACCCGGCATTCCCTCATAGCGTGAGGGAAACACCAGCGCATCCATCGCGCTGTAATACGCCGCGATATCGGACTGATTACCCGCGAAGACCACGTCATCCGCAATGCCTTCGGCAGCGGCAAGCTTCTGCATCTCCTGCATCCGCTCCCCGTCACCGACAAGAAGAAGTTTCACTTCTCCCGCATCACCATGCAGTTGCTTCCGGGCGGCAAACACCTTCAGCAGAAACTCATGATTCTTTGCGAAGCGGAAACTTCCCACATGGCCGATGACAAACGTATCCTCACTCAGGTTGTGCTCCACGCGGATCCGTTCACGCGCCGCCGGATCATACGCAAACTGCTCCAGGTTTACCGCATTGGGAATCACCTGCACATTTCCCTTCCGCATCGCTGCCTTGCCGAACACCGCCTCTCCGGCAATTTCGGAGACCGCGAAACGAAAGTACGGGCAGTCCGTCGCACGCAACGGTTTTCGCATCAGGTTGGTCACGATGCCCTTCAGGCCGGGATCCGTGCCCGCACTCCTCGCATGCGCGATGAGCAACGGAACAGAGCCCTCCTCTCCGGCGATCGGCAGGTACACCGCCGCCATGGACGTCATGTGTCCGTGCACCGCAATCCACTCGCCGCTGTGTGCGGCAAAAAACCGGCGCAACGCCTTTTTGTACGCGGACAGATTACTGCCGTGAAAGCGCGGCACCGCAAAGATGCGCGCACCGAGTTCTCGAAGAATCCCGTCAAAATGCTCCGGTTTCCGCGCAGTCATCAGCGCATCGGAGGAATCATCCGCTCCCTTTGCTTCGGTATGCACCAGAAAATCAAACTGTACCCTGCTTCTGTCGACCGCGCGATACAGCTCCGCCACACGACTCTCCGCGCCGCCCAAATTCAACGTGCCGAACACCTGCAGGACGCGCAACGGTTCTGTTGTTCGTGTATCTTTACTCATTGCGATGCCACCCGCGCCTGAGCGTTACCGCCATCAGCATCAGCGCTGTATAGAAAAACCCCATACTGTAAATCATATACCGTCCCTGCGGAAAGATCAACGCGCCGGTCACAACGCTGTTGACCGCAATCGAACAAAGAACAATTACCGCGAACAGGAGAATGCCTCTGTTTTCCTCCGGATTCTCACGCTTCCGGAGCAATAATAAAAGCAGGGCAATATAAATCAGATACAACAGCGCGACAAAGGGCAGCAGCCGCGCACTCATTCTGGCAACAGAATACGCGAGTCCGCTCACCAGATTTACACCGAAGAGCCTGAAATAATCTGTCAGGTTCTGCCGCAGCAGTATCCCTGCGAGTGCCCCTTCGCTCTCATGCATTTGCAACGTCCTTTGTGTATCATCCTCTATACTTGCGATCTCCGGATCCGCATACAGCAGGGGACGCACGATCTCATAGCCAATGACGTCATAGTGGGTGCCGAAATGAAACGCGCGCGCGGCAATCCCGCCGTCGGCTTCCGGCGCGTCATAATACGCGCCCCTGCGCTCCTGCTCCTTCACGATTGCGAGGAACCATTCCTTTTCTTTTTCCTCCCCTTCCCCGAAAAGCGAAGCGTCTGTCTCATCCGCCGTGTAGAGCATACAGCACAGCAGCGCCTCCCTGTTACTGACATTACCGAAGAAGCCGTGCACGACCGCATGATAGCAGGCATCCGCAAGTCGGAAGCCAAGTAACACGGCAATGATCACGGCAAAGTGCAGGAGCGCGGTCTTGATGTTTCTGCCCGCCTTCAGAAGCACACGGTACAGCAGTGTCATCAGTCCCCAGACAATCAGCACCATCAGCATCTGTTTTCTGGTGCCAACCAGCAGAAACGCAGTGACGGCGCACAGCAGCAAGTTTTTACGAGATTCCTCCCGCAACAGCTCCCACAGCCGGATCACGAAGAGCAGAAACAGAGGCATCGTCAGCGCCTCGGTATAGATCAGATTGGCATACATCGTATGCCGGTCCGCAAGCAGACGGTTGATCAGACAAACGGCGAGCTGGAATCCGATCGCAGCCCACATCAGTGCGACCCGGCCACGCTCCGCGATCCCCTTCCACTGTCCCGACAGGCGGTACACAAAGTCGCCCGTGCGGTAAACGGCATATGACCAGAGCAGATTTTGAAAAAACACGGCATGCCATATCCCCGCATAGCCCTCCGCCTGCAGCGCAGACGCAAAGGGAAGATGCCTGCACAGCGCAAGGAACAGCGGATAGACCGGTTCCCTTGTGACGCCAAAGCTGATATAACCGCGACTGTCCGCTCCGATATGCGGCCCGTCCAGAATCATCCAGAAGAAAAAGAACAGCAAAACAAGAACAGCACAGATGACGTGCTGCCGTGCGCCACGGTTTCCCGCACCGTCTGTTCTTTTCCCGCTAAGCTGCATCCGCATTTGATTTCTCCCGTGCGCGCCCGCGATACAGAAGTACCGCAACGGCTGACACCGATGTGATTTCAGCCAACAGCCAGTACAGGGGTTTTTGCCATTCCAGTTGCACCTCCCCCTCAAAACCGGCAGGAACCGGAACCGAAGCCCGAAAGACCGGATTCTCCACAACGTCCCACATCTCCTTTGTGCCTCCCGCCAGGCCGTACGCACGGTATCCGTAATAGGCCCAGACAGGAAATGCCAGGAGTTGTGTTTCTCCGGTCGGATTGCGTATCTCGCCGGTGAAGGAAAAGCCGCTTCTTCGCACGTCCCCGACCTCGACAAGATGACCGGCATCTTCCACTGCCGTGTTTTTCACCATCATGTCCGCACCGGATTTGACATACAGATTGTCCGTGTATCCGTCATAATTCGCACCGGTATATGCCACAAATGTGGACGCGGGGTCATCTGTGGCAATGTACTGTCCGATAAACACGCCGCTCTGGATGAGAGAGAGCAGGGCAATGCCCGCACAAATGAGATATCCTGTTTTCGACTGCCCGAAACGCTCCGTGAGAACGGGCATGCAAAGCGCGGCAAGCGTGCACAAAAGGACACATGAGACAGCCAGATATCTTGCCTGAAACTGGATGCTTTTCGCGATCACGGCATACACTGCCGGAAGATGCTGCATGATCCAGCGATACGGAAAATACATTGTCGTCATAAAAATCGAAAGCAAACTCAACAGGAGAAGTGATCTGATATACGGTACGATGCGCAGAGAGCGTCTGTACCGGATCAGCAGCACCAGCGCCAGCGCGAAGACGCACCACAGTGCGATGCCCGCCGTCTGCGGCATCTCCGACGCGCCGTCCGGCATCGTTTGATAGCGGATCAGTCCGCGCACATTGTATACGGGAGAAAACAATTGCGGGAAGGTTACGCCGTTCTCCTGGATGCTGTCGGCATAATAGTGGTATGCGCCGATGTCACGGTACCGGTTCATGTAATCCAGAAACGGCACCAGAAAACCGAGATTGACCGCCGCCGTGCAGGCAGCCGCTTTGAGAATACTTTTGATGCGCGCCGGACGGGTAAAGATGCGCCAGTGCAGCAGGCAAAACAGCGTCGCAAACAGAACAGACATCATCAGCGTAATTACATGGGTCTGTATGACGCCGGTAAACCCGGCGATCAGGAAGCGTACGCCTTCCCGGTATTCCTCCCGGATCAGGTCATAAAAGCCCGTTACGATCAGCGGAAGAAAAGCCATGGCGAGGGAGGCCCCCGGCGTGTTGCTGGTATAGATGCTGCTCAGGTACCATACCGCACCGCTGTACAGCAAGCAGCAAAACAGACCGGTCAGAGGATTTCCCGAGATTCTCCGGAAGCACCGGTATGAAATGAAAACCGTAGCCGCGTTTACGCAGATCAGGAGCGCACGGAAACAGCTCCATAAGGGAAAACCCGCTTCATACAGAAGGGCAAACGGATACAGATACAGGTTTCCGTAGTACACGCCCAGCGGATAGCCGAAGTCATGAAACCATCCGGTATACAGGTACACGGGAAAATATCCGTTCCGCATGCCCTCCCCGACGGCTTCGATTCTGTGGATATGAAAACGCGTATCATGTCCGCCGATCAGATGATCACGAAACAAAGGCAGACTGAGCCCGATCACAAGCAGCAGACAGCAGGCCATGACCAGGCGCGTCGTGCGGTCCCCGCAGACAACCCACTTCCGGCCAAACAGGAACAAAGCGTATGCAAAGGCAAAGAGAAACAGCGTCCGCAGAAACGCATAACACATGGTGGCGAAGCGTCTGTACGCAAAAATGATCTCCTCCATCCGGATGTCGGAGTCAGAGTATGCGGCACTGACAAAAAAATGAACATTGGCGGAAGGACCGTCCACATAAATCCTGCCTGTTACCGTCTGTGCCTCAGGGAGTAAAAACAGAAAGCCGGTCCGCAC
Organism: Lachnospiraceae bacterium; assembly: GCA_017443065.1. Taxonomy (GTDB): domain Bacteria; phylum Bacillota; class Clostridia; order Lachnospirales; family Lachnospiraceae; genus Butyrivibrio. Next base: position 2,189 of record JAFSPF010000031.1, on the reverse strand, counting down.
CGCATCGGTCTCTTCCGGCTCCAGCACCAGTACGCTGTAATTGTTTTCGCTGTAATTCGCCCTGACGGAGTAGATGCCTTTTTCCAGAACCACCTCCCCCTCAGCGGCAGTTGTCACGAACGCTTCCCGTTCCACATTGTACGGAAGCGCACGAAGGACACCCGTTGCCACTGCAGCGGCAAAAAACAGAACGATAAAAAGCGTTTTCTTTTTCATCAGTACTGTCATGATTCTTTCACGATCAAGGCCTCCACGGAAGTCCACAACGGGTATTATAGCAAAAACACCCCTGTTTTGCCATCTTCGGGCCTCCATTCATGCCGGAGGGAGAAACTGTTCAAACATGCGCGGATATGATATTATGAATTGCCGGGAGGGTATTCAAATCATGATAAATCTGATACTTCCATTCTTATACAGCCTGTTGGTCGGGTCGGCCTGGAGTGCGGGAACGGGAAAGAAGTTTTCTGATTCCCTGGCACCTGCATTTATGATGCATATTCTGTTGTTACTGCTCAGCGGAATGGTTTTCCGAAATCTTTCCGTTGGTTTTTACGGCGGTATCGCCGCGGCAGCATTGACCATCCTGTTCTTTTTGTGGAAGAACCGGGCAGGAATCAACAAACAGGCCGCTATCGACTACGTGAGGGATACCCTGGGAAACGGCATCCTGCTGTTCATATTCTTTTATCTCTTTTGCTTCGTGACCAATGCCGGAAAATATTTCGGATTCTGGGATGAATTTTCCCATTGGGGATTATTCCTTAAGGAGAGCCTGCGATCGGACCAGCTTTACTGCATGTCTCCTGCCGTTCATACGCACAGGGACTATGTGCCTGCCGTTACCCTGTTTGAAGTGATCTGGTGCAGATTATGCGGTGTTTTCCGGGAGGCGGATGCCTACAGAGCCATTCAGATGTTCATGTATGCGCTGATGATGCCCATGTTTAACAGAGTGCGCGAAAAAAAGGCGAAAGCTGCGGCGGTATTTCTGGTGTTGCTGGTGCCGATGATTTTTCAGATATATGATGCGTTTTGGTTTTATCATTCGATTTACTGTGATTATGCCGTGGGGGTGCTCGTTTTCTACTGTGCTTTTGAAATCTGGAAAGCAAGGAAGATCACTGCGTATCATGTCTTTGTGCTGAGCCTGTCGCTGACGGTGATGGTCTGTGCCAAGATGACAGCAATGGCATGTCTGCCGATGATCCTGCTGTTGTATGTGATGAAACGACTGGCGGATCCGGAGCGCAGGTCGTACGGCAGGAAGCGGTTTGTGGCATATTTGCCGCTGGTAGCGGTGCCCGTGGGGGTCTGGTTTGCCTTCAACCGTTTTGTGGATGTATATGTTCCGAACACCGGCCACAGGCAAAGCTATGACAGTTTGCGTCTGTCCTCCGTACTGGAGGTGTTCGGCAGCGCGGAAAACAGTTCCATTCCTTATCTGGAAACGGTCCGGCGTACCTTCCTGCGGGATCTCTTTACCAGAAACGTCCTGCTGAATGGTTCCTACGCCGTCGCTCTGGGCTTTATTTTCGTGTTATTTCTCATCCTGATGCAGAGGCAGAAAGAAAGGCAGTCCCGTACAGCGGTCTGCCTCGCAGGCGTCTGGACACTGTTCTGCGGGATCGGCTATGCACTGCTGATGTATTTTCTGTATGCGACAGCATTTCCTGAGGGAGAGGCGGTTCGCCTGGCCAGCTATGAACGCTATATGGATTCCTTCCTGGTGACAGTGATCTATCTGTTGATCGCCGTCTATTATGAATCTGAAACGTGGAAACGTCACCGGAAGGGCTTTTATGTGATCGTGCTGGCATTGGCTGCAGACCTGTTCTTTCTCCATATCAACACCTTTTCACAGATGCTGCCGGGGAATCTCAGGCATGAGGAAGAGACAACGGCTCCCTTCCGGGAACCCGCCATGCGCGTGGCAGAGCATACGGAGGAGGATGCCCGTATTTTCTATGTCATACGCGGGGACAACTATTGGCATTTAATCCATTATTTATATTACTGCAGCCCGCGCCCTTACGGTGGCGGTAATATCGGTCCCGCCATGAACGAAAATGACAGCACCTTCCAACATCTTACGATAGAAGAATTCAAGGAGGCGGTAGGTCAATGCGACTATTTCTTCTGCGGGGAACTGGTCTGGACCTTCATGGAGGCGTACAGGGACGCATTTG